>NZ_JACJPC010000017.1:0-33817 GCF_014695875.1 Leptolyngbya sp. FACHB-541
TGCGGCAAAGATAGTTGAGGGGTTGCCCTCCGCAAAAATAGCTCGGCGCCAGGTTATTAATAAGAAAACCACGAATTCCTCCTTCGCTTTATTGAAGGAGGAATTCGTGGTTTACATCATTAGAGTTTGCTGAAACAGCAAGGGTTGTTTCTAAATTAATAGCGCTTAGCAGCACACGCTAATTATCTTTAGTGAATTAGGCAAAACGACTCGTGAGGACGGGTATCGTTGGTAGTTTTCCAGATACTCCAGTACTGCCCAGGATTTTCCACAAGTATTCCCGGCTGGTTGACTGACAAATCTGCCGATATAGGTTGGGTGAAACAACGTGAAACCTAACGCCCACCTAAATTCTGTTGGGTGACGCATTCGCTTCACCCAACCTACGCTTATACCTACAGTACTGCCCAAGATTTTCCACGGATATTTCCAGGTTTAGTGAGATACGACCCTCTAACCTGGAAATACTTATAGTTGTCCTGCCTCTGTACACTAACCAGTTGGGGCAACTATAGCACTTGAGCGAAATAGAACGCATAGTTGAACGGCATGAAAGAGTTGTATCTGAATCAGCAAAATATCAAGATTAAATTACTGATATCGAGATTAATTCATGTCTAATTCCCAAACTTTGACAGCTCTGGTGCAGTGGTTAGCAGGAGAGTTTGACAATCGCAAGCAGGCATTTGAACAGCCTGCTTGGTTTGTGCATTTGCGACTCTGGCAACGTCCTTTACGACAGCGAATCCAAGGGAAATTGGCACTGTTTGCAGAGCAGGCGAATGCGCTCTATTTAAATCAACCTTATCGTCAGCGAGTTGTTGTGTTCTCAGAGAATGACGACCGCCTGCAAGCCCAATATCTAGCACTCAAACACCCTAATCAGTTTCGAGGTGCAGGTGCTGATACTGATTTGTTGAATAA
This sequence comes from Leptolyngbya sp. FACHB-541, assembly GCF_014695875.1. Taxonomy (NCBI): domain Bacteria; kingdom Bacillati; phylum Cyanobacteriota; class Cyanophyceae; order Leptolyngbyales; family Leptolyngbyaceae; genus Leptolyngbya; species Leptolyngbya sp. FACHB-541. The sequence continues at coordinate 925 of NZ_JACJPC010000017.1, forward strand.
GTTAGAAGCTTCTGATCTGGAGCCACTGCTTGGTTGTGTACTGGATATCACTCTACAAGACAATATGTTCAAGGCGCGGCCCTTACCCGAAAGCAAGTGCTGCTTTGAGTATGAGGGCACAACTCGCCAAGTGGTGTTGGGGTTTGATGTTGGCTTAAATTCTTTTGCAAGCTATGATCGCGGCGTTGACCCTGAAACAGGGCAAGCACTATGGGGAGCTTTAATGGGCCCCTATGAATTTAGTAAGTGTGAAGATTTTGCGGCTGAGCTACCTGAATAGCGCCAGTATTGAGTTGTTCACCAACCTGCTGCAATCCCTAACTTTTGGTCAACCTTGTGAAATCGCAAGGTGCGATACTATGAGATTAACTTTGGAGATATAGGATGTGAAAGGTTTAAAAGCACTGTGAAGCGCTTTTATCTTCACCCTTAGCAGCCAGGATTAGCGGAGATCTGTTATGGGACTTTTTGACCGGATCGCTCGTGTGATTCGTGCCAACTTGAATAGCCTGGTTGGTCAGGCGGAAGATCCAGAAAAAATTCTGGAGCAGACTGTGCTAGACATGCAGGAGGACCTGATTAAGCTGCGGCAGTCGGTAGCGCAGGCGATCGCCACTCAAAAGCGAACTGAGCGACAGGCAGCTCAGTCTGAAAAAACTGCGAATGAGTGGTATCAGCGAGCGCAGCTGGCGTTGCAGAAAGGGGATGATAGCCTAGCACGGGAGGCTCTGACTCGCCGCAAGTCCTATCAGGAAACGGCTGATGCGCTGAAGGGGCAATTGTCTCAACAAAACAGCGTTGTTACGAAGCTGCGGCAAAATATGATGACTCTGGAGAGCAAAATCTCTGAGGCAAAAACCAAGAAGGATATGTATATTGCTCGCGCCCGCTCTGCCAAAGCATCTCAGCAAATCAACGATATGATGGGGCGTGTGGGTACAGGTAGTGCCATGGCTGCATTTGAGCGCATGGAAGAGAAAGTGATGCAGCTTGAGGCTCAGTCTGAAGCGATCGCCGAGTTGGGTACCGACGACCTAGAGAAACAGTTTGCAGCACTAGAGGGTGGCGGCGACATTGACGCAGAACTGGCTGCCATGAAAGCGCAACTTTCCTCTGGTGCAGCTCCGGCTAGCTTGCCGTCTAGTAAACCTTCATCGTCTACTGCTTCTGAAACTGATCCAGAGTTAGAAAAGCTGCGTTCTCAACTTGAAGATGCATAAACTTGAGTAGCGGCAAAGTGAAGATTCAGAATTAATTTGCTTCAAGGCTTGAGGTAAGCAATCCTAGACAACCTGCTGAGTTTGAAACTGAGCTAGTTGGCTGGGGGAAATTGCGCCGTGTTCGGTGATGATAGCGGTGACTAGGTTAGCTGGAGTGACATCGAAAGCGGGATTGTAAAAATCGGCTCCGGGCGGACAAATGATGGTGTCGCCGATTTGAAAAACCTCTTCAGGATCACGCTCCTCAATGGGGATTTCACGGCCATCACTAAGCTTGAAGTCAACTGTAGACAGCGGAGCCGCAACAAAGAACGGAACGTTATGGGCTTTGGCAACTAGGGCGACATTATAAGTCCCAATTTTGTTTGCAGTATCGCCGTTTGCAGCAATTCGGTCAGCCCCAACGACGACTGCATCAACCATGCCTCTTTGCATACAGTGAGCCGCCATGCCATCCGTGATAACAGTCACTGGAATTCCTTCTTGCACGCATTCCCATGCAGTTAGCTTTGTACCCTGTAAGCGGGGACGAGTTTCATCTGCATAGACCCTTTCTAAGCGACCGTTGTACCAGGCCGATCGCACTACGCCTAAGGCGGTCCCGTATCCCGCAGTTGCTAGCGCCCCGGCATTGCAGTGGGTGAGAATCCGCAGTTTAGCAGGGGTAGAGGGCAAAACTTCTAGTCCGCGATCGCCAATTGCCCGACAAGTCTGCAAATCTTCTGCGTTGATTGTCTGAGCCATGTTGAGTAAAGACTGCCGCAAATGCTCAACGGGTCCAATCGTTTGACGTGCTGTTTTCAGCATCCGGTCGATCGCCCAAAACAGATTCACGGCTGTGGGTCGCGTCGCCCTCAGCTTTTGAGCAACTGCTTCCAAGCGGGTCAAGAACTCATCCCGGCTGTCAGTTTCAATCTCACGAGCACCCAAATACATGCCATAAGCCGCAGCAACTCCAATTGCAGGCGCACCTCTCACAATCATGGTTTTAATTGCTAGTGCCATATCGTCACAGCGACTAATTTCGACGACAGCATATTCACCCGGTAAGCGAGTTTGGTCAATGAGCAAAACGCAGTTGCCCTGCCAGACAACGGGATAAACCTGATTTGTGAGTGACATTGGATTTTCAGAAGGAGAGGGTAAAAATATCTTAACTCTTGAGGATAAATGTCGCGACAAAGCGCTAAAAATAGCAATCGCAGTTAGCTCAAGTGTTCGAGGTCAGAGGGAGATAATACCGCTACTGAGCAGAAACCCTCTCATGGGGAACGCAGGCTAACACTATCTCGGTTTCTGCTTCCGTAAGACCATACAGTTCGCAAACAAGCTGATCGATTTGTTGATCAACCGCATTGATTTGATGGTGGAATTCCTGTAACCCTGCTGGCTTTGCAGGCTCTTGTTGAGCTGACGCCAACAACAACATTTGTTCAACCAACCAGATTAGCTGGTTATAGCGATCGCTCCCCTTTTCCCCTTCCCCATCTCCCCAACAAATCGGTATCTGTTTCAACTGCGGCGGACCCACACGCAGATAACCACCGCTGAGGCTATTGCTAGCAAAACTGCTAGTGAAATAGAAGCGAATCAGCTTGCTGTTGAGTATGCCTAACAAATAGCGCAAGTCAATTTCGGATTGAATGATTGAAGTTGACTTTGCAGCCAAAACTGTACCCGCCGAGTCCAAGGCACACTCCAGCTGCCTTGTCATTCCTGCGACTAGAATTTTGGGGGCGATCGCCTGCTGTTCTCGTTTGCGCGGTAGGTGCTGACGTAAATGGGCTGGAATCACCGGATGCAAGTAAGACGCGCCCAAATAGCGCAATCGCTTTCTCCCCCACAAAAAACAGTAACGATCGAGCGTGCCGCTGTTGACTAGTTGCAGATCTTCAGGAGTAGGAGCTTGGCTTTCCTGAATTAGCGGCTGAATTGCGTAAGCTTCGGCAACAGTTGCGGCTCCTAGGACTTGGGCGATTGCACCTAAAGGTAGAAACTGCCGCAGTCGCAACATCAAGTCTGCCTGCTGCGGCTCAAGTGTAACTAGCCAGGGCAAGCTTCTCTCAACAGCCTGCTCAGAATCAAACGGCTTAGCGTTAGATGGGTCGAACTCTATGACTGGAGAAACAATGTGAGAATGGGCAACTTCTTCCACACTTTGCATTAACTCATAGTGAATCTTTGACGATGTGAAGGGAGTGCCTTTTTGCACCACATACACCAGCGGATAAACAGCTACTTCAAATACTGAGACACGGGAGTAGTCTCGAATTGAAAGAAGCTGGTTGTGCTGTAGGAGCGATCGCGCCCCTGCTGCATAGTCTGCCGACAGCAGTTTGTTTGGCACGATCAGACTACTTAATCCGCCGGGTTTACATAGTTGCAGCGCCTTTTCAATAAACACACAAAAGATGTCCCAGTTGCCAGCGGCCGCGTTGTAGTGAGTCATGCAATAGTGACGGCAATGGGGCAACCATCGCGTCATCGTTTCTGAATCAATGTAAGGCGGGTTGCCAATCACCACCTCAAACCCTCCCGATTGCATCGCTTGCGGAAATGCGGTTTGCCAATCTAGCGGATGAAGTGCTTCTCGTTGCAGCGCTTTGTGTTGCGGACAAGCATCTTGCCCGACGATCGCATTGCCCACTTGAATGTTGTGGCTGAGGTCGGGCAGTTGGTCCAAATCAGGGTGAGGCAGAGATTCTAGCAACTTCAGCAATAGGGATAACCGTGTCACCTCAACTGCTTGTGGATCAAGGTCAACGCCATAAAGTTGATTGATCAGAATTTGACTACGCTCTGTCTGGGTGAGAGTTTCCTTGTGGTCTAGCAAAACTTGATAAGCTGTCAGCAAAAAAATGCCGCCTCCACAGGCAGGATCAAGAATTCGCAGCGGGGTTTGGTCGTTTTCAGGACACGATTTGAGCAAATGTCCAACGGTGTTTTGGATGATGTAATGAGCGATCGCTCTCGGTGTGTAATAAGCCCCAGCAGACTTTCGCCTGCCAATTTTGGGCAATTCTGCTCCAGGATTAATTTCCTTTGCTAAAAATATCTCGTGAAGTTGCCCCAATGTCTCAATGGGAATCGTGTCACCACAAGAGACGAACTGAGCAAAACAACTGCACAGGTCACACAGCAAATGATTTTCAACAGTCAAATGAAGCTGCTGTGGGTCGATTGAGAAATTGCTTAAGCCAACCCCGTGCCAGTACTGCGTCAAACGGGCATAGAGATCTGTTTGTTGGGAAATTTGCTGAAGCTGACCGGGTGCAACAATTCTCCGATTTTCACAAATTGTCAGACAAAGCGTGACTAATACAATCCGCTGGGCAATTTGGCTGGCTCCATTGGGCAACTCAGGATGAGTCAGCATCAGATCGTGGGCGATCGCTTCCCAAGCCCGCTCAGCCTGCTTCAGCAGTGCTTTCATACCTGTTCCGCAATGCTTGCTTCAGCAAGAGGCTGAATACAGTCAGGGCTATCGTGAGTTGCACGGTTGACCTGACTACTTACGGGATAACGCTCCATGCCTTGAGCAGAATGAGGACACAGCAAAGCCTGTAGCAGATCAGGTTTAGACATTGGGGAAAGCCAGCGATCGTAGTTTGGTTCATCTAAGATTACGGGCATTCGGTTGTGAATCGGCTCCATTAACTCGCTGGCTTCTGTCGTCAGGATGGTGCAAGAGTCAATGGTGTCCCCTTCAGAGCTTTGCCAGTGTTCCCACAGCCCAGCAAAAGCAAAGGGATGGCGATGCGAAGCAGTTCCCTCTTTGGGGTAATCGCTGCGACAAAAATAAAATGGCTGCTTCTGTTTTTCTATCTTTTTCCACTCGTAAAATCCGTCCGTCACAATTAAACATCGCCTGCGCTTAAAGGCAGCCCGAAAGGCAGGTTTCTCGGAGACGGTTTCGGCTCTAGCGTTGATCATTTTTGCCCCAATTTTGGGGTCTTTTGCCCAGGAAGGAATCAAGCCCCAATAGAAATGTGTAAATTGTCGCTGTTCTTGGTCGTCCAGCACTACGGCAGCAATAGGCTGAGTAGGCGCAATGTTGTAGCGCGGCGGCAGGTCGGGCACCTTGGCTAGTCGAAAGTGATTGGCGATCGCCTCACTCGTTTGGCTCAAAGTAAATCTTCCACACATAGCTCTAAAAGTTATTTTGAATTGCGATCAGGGTCTGAATCCAATGTAAAACTAAATGTAGGTCAATGTGTTTCCAGCCGCGCTTATCAAAAACGATTGATCAGTTGAGAAACCTGCCGTGAAAGCACTTCCTGAAAGAATTGTTGCTGCTGGATTTGGTCTAGCGATATTTTTGCTATGTGGCGTTAGCATCGCGTCTTATTTCCAACTTCAAAAGCTAGTTAAAAATAAGCAATGGATAATTCACACCTACAAGGTAATTGGATCAATTGACAATGCTTTTGAAGCAATAAGCGAGGCAGAAAACGCCCATCGAGACTATCTGAGTACTCGGCGGAAAGTTGACCTGGACAAGTATCATACCAGCGTAAAAAAAGCTACTCAGTCAATTGAACAAACTCGGCAACTAACAATCGACAATCCAACTCAACAGCAGCGACTCGAACGCCTTGAGCCTCTAGTCGAAAAAAGATTAGCTTTGCTCGATCAGTCAGTCAGTCTAATTCAGCACAATCAGCTAGAAACGCCTGCACGGATTGCCTTTATCGAACAAGGCAGAGCTGTTCAACCAGAGATTAGGTCAGGCTTACAATCCCTTAAAATTGAGGAGTATGCCTTGCTACAAGAACGAGCAGCAGCAACCGGCTTTTCTAATATTTGTTTGGTAATTTGTATCGGTTATTTTTCTAGTTTTATTTTGTTGATTTGGGTTTATCGATTACTTAACAAACAAATTGGTGTCAGCAAAGCCCTATCTGAAGAGGCAATTCGTCTAGAGCAGCAGGCTACAAAATCAAAACTAGAAAACATTCTGGAAAGAATTACCGATGCTTTTGTCGCCCTCGACCCTGATTGGCGATATACCTATGTTAACCAGCGGGCAGGACACATCTTCAATCGTGATCCTAAAGAATTAGTTGGTAAAAATATTTGGGAAGAGTTCCCTAAAGGAATTGGGCAGAAGCTTTATCATGCCTATTACCAAGCAGTAACTGAACAGAGAATGGTTCAACTGGAGGAATATTATCCACTCTGGGATAAATGGTTTGAAAGTCGGATCTACCCATCCCGTGAAGGACTGCTGATTTTTTTTCAGGATATTACCGCGCGAAAACAAGCAGAAATCGCGTTAACTCAGAGTGAACAGCGCTATCGGTCTTTGGCAATCGCCTCTGCTCAAGTCATCTGGCTCAGCGATGCAAACGGCAAGACAGTTGGAGACACCTCTGCTTGGCAACAGCTTACTGGGCAAACCGATGCGGAGATCAAAGGGTTGGGTTGGCTAGAGGCGATTCACCCGGACAGCCGTGAACGGATTCATCAGTCTTGGCTTCAGGCGATCGCCACTCAAAGTCTGTATGAGCAAGTGCAGCCGATGCGAACCCGAGACGGCAGCTACCGTGATTTTTGGGTGAGAGGCGTCCCGGTGCGTGAGGCAGATGGCACCGTTCGAGAATGGATTGGCACTTGCACGGATATTACTGAGCGCAAACAGGCAGAAGAGGCACTGCGACAGGCAAAAGCTGAGTTAGAAATCAAAGTTCAAGAGCGCACTGGTGAATTGGTACGTTCTAATCAGGAGCTAGAACTGTTTGCTTCTGTAGCTTCCCACGATTTGCAGGAGCCACTTCGGGCAATTTCGGGCTTTACTCAACTTCTGATGCAAGATTTGCCAGCCGATCTTCTGGACGAATCAACAAAAGAATACATGCACTGGATTGTGGACGGAACGCAACGAATGCAGCAGTTGATTCATGATTTGCTCGCCTACTCACGGGTAGGCACTCACGATTTGGTGCTTACTCCAACCGATTGCAACGAGGTGCTGGAGCAAGTTTCACGTAATTTGCAGGTGGCGATCGCCGAAAATAATGCTGCTATCTTCCATGACTCACTTCCTATGGTTATTGCAGATAAAACTCAATTGATTCAACTCTTTCAAAATTTGATTGGTAATGCTATCAAATTTCGGCGTAAGGAACCGCCCAAAATCTATATTCGGGTAGAGCAAACTGCCTCAGAGCAAATCTTTAGTATTCGCGACAATGGAATTGGCATTCAACCTCGTTATCTCGAGCAAATTTTTGAGGTGTTCAAGCGCTTACATACTCGTCAGGAATTTCCCGGTACTGGAATCGGTTTAGCAATTTGCAAAAAGATTGTAGACCGTCATGGAGGTCGCCTGTGGGCTGAATCTCAACCAGACGAAGGAACCACTTTTTATTTCACTCTACCTAATCGGGAATAGCGATTTCTTTCTTTAAGCCAATTAGAATTAGCTAACACGATACCAGACTCCTATTGCTTAAAATTTCTTGAGTCCTAATTTTTAAAGAGTTAGCATCTCAATTTATCGCAACTCTTATCAAAGAAGCGTTATGGAAAAATTTACCATTCAAATTTTATTAGTAGAAGATAGCTCCACTGATGCAAACTTATTACGTCAAATACTTTTACGGGCAAATCAACTAGGTTGGGAAATGACACACGTCGATCGATTAAGCTACGCAATTGACGCTTGTTGCGATCGCCCCTTTGATGTCGTTTTGCTTGACCTACATTTACCAGATTCCAGTGGACTAGAGACCATCACAGAATTTCGTGCTGCTATTCCTAGTCTGCCAATTGTGGTTTTAACTGCAACAGATGATGAAGAATTGGCTTTGCAGGTCATGGCAAGCGGCGCGCAAGATTACCTGGTCAAAGACCAAATTACGATTCAACTGCTGGTGCGAGCAATTCGCTATGCGATCGAGCGTGAACAGATTCTAAAACGCCTCAAAAACAGCGAACAAAACATGCTCAAAGCGCTTAATCAAGAGCGTGAACTGAACCTAATGAGAACTAACTTTATCTCAATGGTTTCTCATGAATTTCGCACACCGATGACAACAATTCGTTCTTCTACAGAGTTGCTTCAGTGTCTCGGACAGCAAATTACGCCAGAAAAAAGAGAGCAATATTTCAACCGAATCCAGACGTCAATTGATCAAATGCTTGACCTATTGGATGAAGTTTTACTGTTGGGCAGCAGTGGAGCAGGTGGACTAGAATACAATCCTGCTCCATTAAATTTAGAAAACTTTTGCCTGGAACTAGTTGAAGCCATGCAGCTCAATGATGGCGATCGCCATTCTATTGTTTTTACTCGTGAAGGAAACTGCACGGAAGCTGAGATGGATGTCGCTTTACTGAGGCATATTTTTATCAATCTCATCTCCAATGCGATTAAATATTCTCCGACGCAAAGTAGGATTCAATTTAATCTAAATTGTCAAAATAACACTGCCTTTTTTTCTATCGAAGATCAGGGAATTGGAATTCCCGATAAAGATCAAAGCCGTCTGTTTGGAACTTTCTACCGATGTAGCAACGTGGGTAGAATTCCTGGGACAGGCTTAGGATTGGCGATCGTGAAAAAGTGTGTCGATCTGCATCGAGGCAGGATTCACGCCAGCAGCAAAATCAACGTTGGCACCAAATTTACTGTAGCTTTGCCGCTTACACCTTAAACAATAGACCTCTTGCTGAGTGGGGACGCGGCTTTGCCGCGTCCCCACTCACGCTTCGAAAAACGATTCATGCAGGGAGTCTAATTAAACATGCTTATTTTCGAAGTAGAGTTAGAGGCTAAGAACAAGCTGCAATTCGGACTCTGGTTTGGCATCTTCGGGCAATGGATCGGGTTCGGCTCTGACTGCAGAACAATATCGCGCATAGGCACAGCGATCGCACTGTTCGCCAGGGAAGGGAAGCCACTTGCGATCGTGTCGCAACTCAAGGGCTAGCTCGCCAATCACACTCTCGACCTGCTGCCGATGAGAAGGCGTGACCTCAAAACTCACCTTGTTTCCAGTTCGCAGATACACTAGGCTCAAGCGTCGCAAACTACGCTGATAGCGCTGCTCTAGCGCCAGATAATACAGCCCAATTTGCAAATCCATTTCATCAGGCTGGGGTGGCTCAACCTCCTTGGTTGACTTGTAGTCAATCAGCTCCAACCCGTCTTCTAGTAAATCCAGGCGGTCATACCGTCCCGACAGAACAAACTCCAAATTCTGCACCTGTAGCGTTCCTTGAATTCTGCCTTCAACTGCTACAGGTCGGCGCATCACCGACTGACTCACAATAAAGTCGTTGTAATAACGCCTCAAAATCGATCGCCCTTCTGCCATCTGGTTTGCCGTCAGGTCTTTGGTTTGTCGGCTCCAGCAGTACTCAATCCAGTCATAGCGTGGAATCGCATCCTGGTAGTGCCATTCCTGGTAAATTTGCGCTAAAGCCTGATGGAGCGAAGTCCCCAGTGCTGCTGAGCCAAAAAACGCTGCTCCCTGTATTCGCCGCTCATAGCGGAAATAATAAGCCTGAGGGCAGTGATAGTAGGTTTGCAGTTTAGCGGCAGACAGTGTGTAGGGCATGGGTTCCAACTCAAGCTGAATGATTGGAGAGAAGGATAGGTGCTCGTACAGCCATCGCTTCTCAACCCATCATGGCACTAGATATAGAATTAGAACAGGGTACTTTTGCACTACTTGCACTAGAGATAGGGGTTGGGGGTTGGGGGTTGGGGACTAGGGATGGGGCACTAAGGTGAGGCGATCGCCCCTGAGTAGAGACTATATTTAGCGGGAATCTAACACTGCGTTTACAGTATTTCTTTTAACAACTGCTTATCATGAGGTAAAACCAATCACCCCGGAATGATGTTGAGTCGGATTAAAGATATTGCTGCGAATCTTGCCCCCCGTCTGATAGAAATTCGTCGCCACATCCACAGTCATCCTGAATTGAGCGGTCAGGAATATCAAACGGCTGCCTACGTCGCAGGAGTCCTTTCATCTTGTGGTCTGCATGTGCAAGAACTAGTTGGTAAAACGGGAGTTGTGGGTGAAATGCTCGGCTCTGGTACTGATAGTCGGCTTCTGGCAATTCGTGCAGATATGGATGCCTTGCCTATTCAAGAAAAAACCGGGTTGGAATATACCTCTCGACAAACTGGCATCATGCACGCCTGTGGTCACGATGTCCACACGACGGTAGGGCTAGGAACGGCAATGGTGTTGGCTCAGCTAGGTGAGACACTACCAGGCACAATTCGATTTCTATTTCAACCGGCTGAAGAAACTGCCCAGGGAGCAGGATGGATGGTCAAAGATGGAGTCATGCAGGATGTGTCCGCGATTTTGGCACTGCATACATTTCCGACTATTCCCGGTGGCTGTGTTGGCATTCGCTATGGGGCACTGACTGCTGCGGCCGATGATTTGGAAATCACCATTTTAGGAGAGTCAGGACACGGGGCCCGACCGCACGAAGCAATCGACGCAATCTGGATTGCGGCCCAGGTGTTAACGACACTTCAGCAGGCAATCAGTCGCACCCACAATCCACTGCGTCCGGTTGTGCTGACGATTGGACAAATCACAGGCGGCAGGGCACCTAATGTGATTGCCGATCAGGTGAGAATGCTAGGAACAGTGCGATCGCTCCATCCTGAAACCAGTGCTGCTCTGCCAACTTGGATTGAGCAAATTGTCGCTAGCGTTTGCCAGCCCTTTGGGGCACGGTACGAAATCAATTACCGGCGAGGCGTTCCCTCGGTGCAAAATGATCCGGCACTTACCCAGTTGATAGAAGTCGCTGCTCACGAAGCCTGGGGAAGCGATCGCGTGCAGCTTCTACTAGAACCCTCCCTTGGAGCTGAAGATTTCTCTCTTTACCTAGACCACGCTCCAGGCACAATGTTTCGTCTCGGCGTTGCCTTCCCTGACCAGCCCAATTACCCGTTGCATCACCCTCAGTTTCACGTTAATGAAGCGGCGATCGTTACAGGGGTTGTCACAATGGCCTATGCCGCTTACAAGTATTGGCAAAACTAAAGCTATCTAGAGTGAGCAAAGCGATCGCGCAGCAAAATCTATTTCTAAAATCGCGGGCTTAACTCCCCAACCCCGTGTCCAACATCCTTCAAGCAAGGACATTCTTTTTGCTGCCTTTAGGAAGATGAACTGGCGCTAAGTTTCTTTGTAGACTGCTCCAAACAAGAGTGAGCAATCTCCTGAGAACTATGGCAGCATCCACACCGCTAAAAGGCATAGAGCTGATCGACTGCGCTAAAGCTAATGCCAAACAGGGCATCGAAACTGCTGCAGGGCTGTGTGGTTATGGTCGGGATCTCAACACCTTCAAGCAGGAGCTTCAACACGCTTGTAGTCAAATTGGTGTGCAGGTTAATGAGTTGAGCGATCTGATTACAGATCAGCAAGTCATTCGTCAAGGGGAGGGAGTAGAAGTAGCACCCGACACCCCTTCAGAGCTGTAGTCCAATTCAAATCCAAATAATTCCTATTATTTTGTTGAATCTACCCACTTTAAATGGGTATTTCTCCCGTCGTGGAAAGGACGTTTATTTCTTAAGCTATTTAATAGCAAGGTTTAACTTGTGCATCACTTGCACGAATGCAAGTAACAATGCGCTTCTCAAGTTAAATCTACAGTTTCCTGAGGCCCGTAGGTGATCCACACTAAAATTGCCGAATCAACACAGCATCACATCAACCCGCAGGGTGTGCAGGTGAACTATTCAGACTCCGTTATTGGGGCAGCGATTTTTGATTTAAGCGGTTTGCCTAAAGAATATTTCACAACGGCTGACAGTGGTGATATTGGCTGGGTGCAGACGATTTTTCAGGCGCTGGGGCTACAGTCTTTACTCATTTCGTCTTTACAGTTAGAAGGGTTCCGTCATGCTGTGATTCATGGGGCGGGCTACTGTGCAATTGTAGTCAGGCAGCGGGCACGTTATACAGCCTTGTTGGTGCGTCAAGCTGACTTTAAAGAACTTTCAAGCTCTTTTGTTCACTGGATGCAAGACCTTGAACCGACTATTTTAAGAGCCAATCCTCGTTTCAATGCGGTTTAACTAACTGTTCTGCATTAGTAGCGAATCCGAGGATCGACGTAGGCGTTGAAGATATCAATCAAAATGCTGGCGATCGCTACAATCACGCCAAAAAACACCATAATTCCCTGTACGACAGGATAATCTCGGAACCCGATCGCTTCGTATAACCGATTAGCCAGTCCCGGCCAGGAAAAAGTTACCTCCGTTAGAATTGCACCTCCTAGTAATGAGGCGATCGTCAATCCCAATACTGTAATCAGCGGAATCATCGCATTTTTCAGCGCGTGAGTCATGACGATTTGCCGCTCAGGAATGCCTCTCGCGCGAGCCGCTTCTACGTAGTCTGACCGCAATGTTTGTTTCAGGTTTACCCGCACAATTCGTTCAAACACGCCGCTCAATAGAATTCCTAGCGTCAAACTGGGCAGCGCTAGGTAATACAAGCTTGTAAACAACGCTCCAAAATTTGCCTGCAACAGGCTATCAATCACGTATAGCCCAGTCAGCCGATCGGGAGGTGTGAGCGATAGCGGAAAGCGAGTGCCGATCGGAAACCACCGCAACTGCACAGCAAACACAAGCTGCAACAGCATTCCCACCCAATAGGTTGGCAGAGCGTAGGTAATGATGCCAAACAGCCGTCCCCCTGCATCAACGGGCGTGTTTGGTTTGGATGCAGCCAATGCACCAACGCTCACCCCTACCAGCACTGCGATAATCGCACCCAACACGGTTAGTTCGACGGTAGCCGGAAAATATTGCAGAATAATTTCCCAAACCGACTGTCCCTGACTGGTGAGCGATGTGCCTAGATCAAGCCTAAGCAAATCTTTCAGGTAATCGACATATTGCACCCAAAGCGGGTCGTCTAAACCGAGGCGCGATCGCAATGCTTCCTTCGCCGCCTCCGGTGCCCTGCCGCCTAAAATCACATCAACCGGATCACCTGGCGTTGCCCGCAGCAGCAAAAACACCAGTGTCACGATCGTCCAGAGCATCAACGGCGCAAGCAACAGACGAGAGAGAATATAGTAACCCAGGGCAGTAGAACGAGACATGAAACTTATTGGTATCGGTTGAGTAAACTATTCTGAAATTGACGAAAGAGGGTAAAGGATGAATATTGATATTAAAGAAAAACTACTGAACGAAATCGATAAAACTTCAGATTCAACACTCAAAGAGGTTTTAGATTTTTTGTTGTTTATCAAAGCCAAAGAAGTCCATCAGGAACAACTAGAAATCAGCTTGCTCAGTGAACCTTTATTAGCAGAGGATTGCCTAACCCCCGAAGAGGATGAAGCGTGGCAACATTTGTAAAAGGTGATGTTGTCGTTGTTCCTTTTCCATTTTCTGATCTGACTAACACTAAAAGACGACCCGCTTAGTGGTAGCAGCACTTAGCCTAAGTGATCTGATTCTTTGTTTGATCACTAGTCAGATGAGTAACGATCAGTACACGCTCGTTATCTCAAACGATGATTTTGAATCAGGTAGTCTGAATAGAGATAGCTACGTTAAATCTAATAGACTGTTCACAGCGAATGAGCGAATTATTGCATACAAAATAGGTACTTTAACCGCAGATAGAGTAAATGAGGTCATCACAAAAATAGTTTCGATTCTGCAACAGTAAATCTCAATTCTAATTTTTAGATTGCTTGCAATTTGTGTATGAGGGAGAGCGATCGCCCTCCCTCACATCATTCCTATTTAGAAATTTGCCAGAGCAAGAACTGCTGAGTTGGCTCGATGCTGACGTTTTCTATCCCGTCTTGAACAAAGACATAATCTTTGTTTTGCCAGAGGGGAATGTAAGGAACATCTTCAGCAGATAAGTCTTGCAGTTCAGTGAAGACGGCATCACGAGCAGCGGGGTCTTGCTCTGCCCGTTCTTGCGTGATCAGGTCATTTGCTTTTTGGCTGTAGTAGAAGGAGCCGTTGCCCTGACTTGCACCTTTCTCGCAAAGCGTTTCGGGTGAACCCTGGTCGCAGCTAAAGAAAGGCTGGGTGAAGTTATCCGGGTCGTAGAAGTCGGGATACCAGTTGAGCAAAACGGTTTCGTAGAGCCCGGTGTCAACCCCTTCAGAGAGCGTGGCACGTTCTGCGCTGTTGACAGCAACGGTGACTAAGCCTGGAAGCCCTTGTTCAATCGATTCCTTAAGCGTGTTAGCGATGATGCTGCGCTCGGTGGAGGCAGAGGGATACCAGATTTCAAAGTTGAGCGGGTTGGATTCCGAATATCCGGCTTCTTCCAGGAATGCTCTGGCTTTGTTGAAATCGCCATCCCCGTAAGCTTGCTCAAAGACAGGTTTATAAATCTCGAAACTAGTCGGAATCATGCTGTAGAGCGGCTCTGCGTTGCCTTGAAAGACTCGCTCGTTGATCAGGTTGCGGTCGATCATCGCAGCGATCGCCTTTCTTACATTTAGATCACTGGTTGGCTCAATCTTCTGGTTTAGCGTCATGTAGTTGATTACATTCGTGCCAGCTTCGATCACTTCCCAGCCACCGCTGTCTTCTTCTCGTTGCAGGCTGGCAATCTGGTCAGGGTCAAGCGTTTGGTAAGCAATATCTAATCCACTCGTGCGGAAGGTGTTGTACAGGTTTGCCGGACTTGCATAAATTTGAATGTCGATGCCCTGATTAGCCGGAGGTTCGCCCCAGTAGTCCTCGTTCACATCCAATTTGATCGAGTCGGCATTGAGGGAAGCTAGTTTGTAAGGTCCGGTACCAATGAAGGAGTCAGGTTTGAAGCTGCCTTCGCCAATTTCGTAGGCATCAGGTGGAACGGGGGTTACGCCCCAAAAGGATAGCAGTGCCGGGAATCCAGCAAACTCAGCCTTGAGTGTGATGGTCAGTTCGTATTCACCAGAAGCTTCAACCGAATCGACTACGTCTCCTAGCAAGAAGGCTGGTCCGCCCCCATTTTGAATGAAGCGATCGATAGAAAATTTCATCACTTCGGCGTTAAAGGCAGTGCCATCATGCAGCGTTACGCCTTCTCGCAGCGGAATGGTGTAGGTCAATCCGTCATCGCTAACGGTTGGCATCTCGGTTGCCAGTTGGGGAACTAGGTCTGTGGTGCCCGGTTCGTAGGTGTAGAGGCGATCGCCCATGTTATAGAGCAAGATGCCTGTAAAAATTGTGTAGGCATCTGCCGGATCGAGCGTTTCCACTTTTTGCGTCGTGCCCATCGTGATTCGACTGCTGCCCGCTTCCTCACTGGCGGCTGGGCTAGCGGGTTGCTCGGTATCAGGCGCACCGCCACAGCCGACAATCAGTGCAATACAAAGGCTGAATAGCGTAAAGAATTGGAGGAGCGATCGCCACCCCCGCCGAGAAAAGCCAAACCGACCCGCAAAACCAGACCCGCTCATAAACTCCACCTGGATATCCCAATACAGCTTGTCATCTGTCTATATCCAGAACTTTATACACTGCTAGCAGCAATAACTCAATCAGAATCAACGCATCTACTAATGACCCTGTGCTCAGAGTTAGCTTTTTGAAAGCCTACAGTGCGTTGATTCTAAATTTGCTAAAGGTCAACTTAGTTCCGCTAAAACTCGACCGTCACTTCCTAAAAATTTGACCTGACAAACTCCTGCATTTTTAGGTAGCATCACACTAAAAATCCCATTAACAACCTGATCCTTTAAGGTTTCTCCAGTACCAAAAGTTACTTCAACAGCAACGGCTTCGGCGGGTGCAAATAAATTTCTATATTCAAAAGTACTGCCAGCATAGAAGGTATAGCTTTCATCAGCAGCAGTTGCAGCAGGTACCGACGGATTTCTCAACGGATTTCTACATTCAAAGGTGCTTCCGAAGTAGAAGGTGGAGTTCCCATCTTGGGTTTTATTTGACGTCATAAGAGAAGTACTTCTTAAAGTTTCTCCTTCTGATAAAAAGGGCGCACTAAAACTCAAGAGAGGACTATAGCTAAAGCCTCTCCAGACATTTCCTCGTCGAACTAGAGATTTGAAGTCGTAATTTATAGGGTGCTCAAAATAAGGAGCCTCCACTTGCTGCCAACTGGCGTTCCTTTGCTCAACAGTTTCCATTCCGATCACAGCAGACTGTATTGCTCTACTGTCAGTGCGACAAAGCAGCCTGAAAAACACAACTTGTTGGTACGGTGGATATTGAACTGCATGCAGAATCCGAAAGTCTCCAAGAACCTGAGCTTTCTGTCGAATTTCCCGATTGGGACAAAGGTCACCGGAGAAGTAAGAATGACGAACGATATCTTCAGGACTAGGTGCAACAGGCACGTAGGTAAAATTGTTGTCAACCGTTGGCAACTGGTTACTATCCTGCTGTAGAATCCGACCGTTTTCACCTAAGGCTCTGATTTCACGAACCTCAGTGGCTTCTGGTGACGCTATTGCAAACACACTATCTTTGTTCTCCTGTCGCAGACTTTCACCCGTATCAAAGATGACTTCTATTGCTGTCACATCAGGGCTAAGAATTTCACCATAGATCATGGGAGGGCGATCGCTCTGTTGGTTCTCACGGTTCACCGTTCCGTATTCGACATATTCTTGAGAAAACTCTGGTAAGACCTCAAGGTGAGAGCCAAGTTCGGGCGATCGCCACCCTAAACTTTTGCGCTCCAGAACTTCATAGCCTAAGAAGCTTCTTCTAGCTCGACTAATACTGCTATCTCCGTCAAAGCAATTGATCCGATAAATGGCGATCGTCTCTTGTGACTGTGCTTGAGTTCCAATAAGACGAAAATCTTCTGCTGTCCAATCTTCTGGGCAGATAGCACTTAGCTCTCGACGAACCGCTGCTCCAGCACTCAGAGAAAAATAATACAAGCTATAGCCAGAAACAACGCTCAGCAGCAAGCCACCTAGAGCAATCCATAGTCGTTTCATAGCACTTTTCCTGGATAGAATAGCAATCCTAAATCAGTTATGAGATGAGCGAGTTATAAGAAACTCACCTCTTTAGGTGAACTTCTCACAAATCATTTGGGACTGCTATAGTAACCAATTCTGAAAAGGTTCTTCTGAAGATCGGCTAAGTAGCCTTTTCTAACCATACGGAGTCATTACGGCGAATCGTGCCGCCCTGCAAGACAGACATGCGAATGCCAGCAATAACATTGTTATAGCGAGCAGTGGTGCGGAGGATATTCAAATCTTCGGGTAGACCAGATTGCGCCAAGGTCGTCACCACACAACGGGGACAGGCAGTATCGATGCTGAGACGAACTGTTTCACCGATCGCCAAAATTCCTCCTACCCACTCATCTTCCAAAAATGCAGTTTCACGCGAAGTAGGTTCAATGACAAAATTCGGGCGAAATCGGCAGCGCTCAAATTGCCCTTCAGGATAAAGCTCCTGTAACCGAGCAAGGGTTGCTGTTGTCATAGCGTGAATGGAGCAAGAGTCAAAAAATGTTCCTGCTGGCATCAACAGTTGAGTCACTGTATCCTGGTGAGCCGTGCCTTCAACAGATGGCCAGTACTGTTCCAGAGTGGGAGCTTCAGGTGGGCAAGAAAGCAACTCCACATCTCGCCCCAGTCCCGCTGAAAGGACTTTGCTAACATCGGGTGCTTCACTGGTAACCGTGTCGCCATTGGGCAGGGAAACTTTCACAGCAGGGAGAAACTCATAGTCATGGGGTGTTTCTGTAAGAGCCGCCTGATAATCAAGTAGCTTCGCCCACTTCTTAGGATTTTTGGCGCTAGCTACTTTGCCACTTTGCACATCCAGTAGCGCATAGGCGCGATCGCCCGCTAGTCCACGAGTAGTTACTTTTGAAACCTCTACTTCCTCTCCCAACATGGACTTCACCGGATAACGCCAGAGTGACGCGATCGACCCTACTACTTCCCGCACCATAAATGTTTAATTCTGTAACAATGGGACAACGTTACCAGAACAGACGCAACACAGAAGTATCAGGGCTTACGAGGGTGGGAGCGATCGCCCCTCCTATGCTTTTGCCTCTATGTTTGGTTCGGTGAGGATGCAGGGGCAGGTGGGAAAGGGCGATCACCAATGATCATAAATAACTTCACATGAATGCTCGGCTTAAACACGAAATCAAATTGGACAATATCGCCCATCACCTGTAGCAGATACAATCTGCATCAAACCATCGTTTTTTCGGCAGTTGGTGTGCATGAGCACTGTTAGCTTGAGATCACTTACTTCGAGGAATTTACTAGGTGTGATACGTTCCCAAAAAACTATCGGCAGAGTAGTAGGATTTACATTAGGAACGCACCCTACAGCCATGGCGATCGCACTAACCAGCAAAATGTGATCTCTCTGCACGAAAGTTTTGGAAGTCAACCAGCCTATCATAAAAAAATTTTATCGACAGATAGAATAGGGGTGTTTGCCCTGTTGTCTTTCGTATACCTACAAATGCGAGGTTTTGGTTGATGCCTACCCCATACAATGATGCAAGGAATCAGGTAATTCTAGTCGACGTCCTATTGCTAGCATGCATTTTCCTTGGTGTCGATTTCATTCAAGAAGCAGCAATTAAATTTGGGTCCGCAGCAGTCACGCTGAAAAATTTATCTGCAATACCTTGCATTTTGATATGTGTGCTTATCTACACAGTATATAGATTGACTATAGAGTGGCTTAATAGTGAATTTGAATTCAAGAAAAAGATATGGAATAAATTAGACTACAGAATTACGTTAATTGGAACACAAGTTATATGCTTCACCTTTTACACACAGGAAATATATGAGCGAACATTATTGATGAGAGAATTTTGGGTAAACAGTGCATGGGGTGGTGGCTTGGTATTAGGGCTTTTTATTATTTCTTTCCCGCTCTTGAATTTTCTCCAAAAAACTGTTCCTCATGATACAAACCTTAGAACAGAAATGTGGACTTTTACACGGGTTCTTTGCGTGCACATAGTGTTAAGCGAGATATACTTAAACGTTATTTCCCAAGAAGTTGCTCCAACTGACTTTTTTGCGATCTTTTTCTTAAGCCCACTTGTCTTTTTGGGTATCCCCATAACGATTTTAGTTCCTCAATTAGAAAGAGATGAGGAAAGTAAGGGGTCTACCATAAGCTGATGCGTAGATGTGATGATCTTACAGACTCACAAAATATTCCTCTCAAAAATTCAATTCAAATATGTTGCCTTGATTCTCAAAATAAACGGAGATAATAACCGAGCATTCTAGAGATTTGTTTAGAGGGCGATCGCTCCTCCTCAAACGATCGCCCCTCTTCTCCTAGCCTCCTCGTCTGCAATCGCGAGTCAAGATACTTATACACTTCACCAGAACTCGATGCAGGTAAAAGGGGACTCTAGGCACTCACTTCAGCAAAACCGCAATGAGATAAGTCGTGAATCATTTCAATCACACCATAAGTTGAGATAATTTTATCCAGGTTATCCTGACTCTGAGAGGGAAAGCGCGAAGGTGTCTATACCGATCCGGTACAATGGCTGTCTGTACCCTTAACCGGGATCGCTGACGGGTGAAGACACCGAGGAGTAAGCGGACTGAATGACTCAGTTGAATAATGCCCTGACCCTGTTCTTTAGCCTGCTGGTTGAAGCAATTCCGTTCCTGTTGATAGGCGTGGTGTTTTCCAGTGCGTTGCTGCTGTTTGTGGATGAGCGCAAGCTGGTGGCGATGATGCCCAAAAATCCACTGCTGGGAGCGCTAGCAGGTAGCATGGTTGGGTTTCTGTTTCCAGTGTGCGAATGCGGTAACGTGCCTGTGGCACGGCGACTGATTGTGCAGGGTGCGCCTGCTTCGGTGGCGATTGGCTTTTTGCTAGCAGCGCCGACGGTCAATCCAATTGTGTTTTGGGCAACCTGGACGGCGTTTCGTGGCCAGCCGGAAATTGTGTTTCTGAGAATTGGGTTTTCGCTGCTGATTGCCACGATCATTGGTTGGGTGTTTAGTTCGCAGGCAGATTTGCGACCGCTTTTGCAACCAGCGGTGGCTCAGTCGATGCCTGCACCCCAAGGAAGGCGATCGCGTCGATCTGCCAAATCTGCGGAGCCTGCCTCTGAACTCTTGCAATCCGGCACGTTTCTAATCAACTCCTCAGGACAGCCCATGCGAATGGAGGCAGTCGGGGCGCAGGCGGCTTTGGCAGCTAGCTCAGTGACGACGAAGCCATTAGGCGATCGCCTCCAGCTCATGCTAGACAACGTGGTGCAGGAATTGCGCGAACTGGGCGGCGTATTGATCTTGGGAAGTGCGATCGCTGCGATCGTTCAGGTAGCGATTCCTCGTGAAGTCATTCTCAGCTTGGGGCAGGGGCCGATTACGTCGATTTTGGCGATGATGCTGTTGGCGTGGGTCGTATCAATCTGCTCAACGGTTGATTCCTTTTTTGCTCTATCATTTGCTTCGACGTTTACCAGTGGCTCTTTGCTAGCATTTCTAGTCTTTGGTCCCATGATTGATGTGAAAAACATTGGGCTATTGCTATCGGTGTTCCGGGGGAGAGCGATCGTCTATCTATTTGCGCTGGCGGCACAGTTGACATTTTTGCTAACCCTGATCATCAATTTGTATGTCAGCTAGGAAAGAGAGGGATGAAGGATGAAGCTCACAAAACCTCTAACCTCTCTAATCTCTAGTCTCTAGCCCCTAAACCTGTACACTGCGTGTTTTGGAAACTGCATGACTGTTAGACCTAAACCGATCGCTCAACCCCAACCTCGACGGCTTGGCAGTGCTTTCTGGCTGGTTGTCCTGGATATTTTGGCGATTGCCACTTGGGGCGTTTTGCTGCTGAAATACTGGCTGACTGGTAAGCTCAACGTTTTGCTGCACCCGAACTACATGTGGCTGGCAAACACCGCTGGGATTTGCTTGCTGGCGCTGAGCTTGATCAAGGCGGTGCAGCTTCTACAAATTACGACTCAGCGCAGTGCCCGCAATCATTTTAGAAGCTTGCCCACGATGCAGCACTTTTCGCTGTTTCCAAGGGGATGGAGCAGTGCGATGCTGTTAGCGGTGGCAGTGTTTGGGCTACAGTTTACGCCTCAGCCGTTCGCCAGTGAAGTGGCGCTTAATCGAGGTGTGACGGATACGCTGGCGATGACGCGATCGCAGCCTCAGTCTTTTCGCTCGACCACCAGTCCGGAGGAGCGATCGGTAATTGACTGGATTCGCACCCTGGATGTGTATCCCGAACCTGATGCCTACACCGGACAGCAAGCCAATGTCGAAGGCTTTGTGATTCATCCACCCGAACTGCCCAACAACTATCTGATGATTTCCCGGTTTGTGATTACCTGCTGTGCAGCCGACACCTATCCGGTTGGGTTGCCTGTGAAGCTTGAAGGTAGCCGTTCCACCTACCCGCAGGACACCTGGCTGCGCGTTAAAGGTTCGATGATCACTGAAACCCTTGATGGGCAGCGTCACCTTACCATTCAGGCAAGTGAGCTAGAGGAAATTGAGGAACCAGAGAATCCGTATGAGTATTAGACCGTACAAGTATTAGACAAGGATAAGCTTTTCGGGCGTTAAGCGCCCGAAAAGCTCATTGATTTTAGATCAAGCCAGTTCCCTTGCCGCGAGTATCTTTGTCCATCGTCAGTTTGCCGGTCTCGTCGTTTTCATTCACTTCACGGACTTCTTCTGCTCGCTCTGCGGCATTTGCTTCTTCTTCTTGTCTCAGGTCGCCAGGTTCGTTAACGTACATCTCAGGCTCGATCGCATAGTTGTTTGCCAGACCTTCCTTATCGACCGTGTAGCCTCCTGTGGTATCAATACTGCCTCTGCCAGCAGCCTCAGGATCACTGGTAGGCTGCTTGTAGCCTTCACCTTCGCGATCTTTGCGTGCGCCAGTTTCAGCCGGGGTAATACCTCTGTCGTAGTTGTCCACGTCAACGGAGCGATCGCCAGCCCGATTAAAATCTTGATTAGTCATGAGTTAATTCTCCAAAGAAATGTAGTACTTACCGCTTTAAGCCGGCTCAAATCACGCTGCCCCCAGTTTCTTGAAAGCATTACTTAACTTGAGATGACTTACTTTAAGGTTTTTAGTAGTGAAGTACACACTACCGAGAGTCGGATGTTTCTGACACTTCTAAATCAAAATGTTGTCTGTCTAAAGAGAGACTTTTACACTTCTTAAAGTGAGGTTTAAGCAGGTCAATTTACCCCAAACCTGTTTAGGGATATAGCCTTCAAGCAAATATCCTTGCTCCATTTTGGGATCTATCTATTGACTGCTTTGCTCTTACAAAATGTATTTAATAATTTTTCAAACACTCTTTGGATAGACTTGGGCGAACACAATAAATTGTGTTTTCAGAGCTTAATTCTTTAAAGCTTAATTACAACTCATAGGCTGAGGCTAACGGGCGATCGCCACACCTCTTTCCAGGAACCGGACCGATTTAATTTGCCATTGAGTATTGCGGGTTAGGGTTTCTCGCAAGCCGCCAAATAAAGCAAATTGTTCGCAGGTTGAGAGCGAAGTAATTCTACGAGGAGAACCGGGCACCAGACGCAAATCAACCGTTGCTACGCCCTTATCAACACTGACCCGAAAACCAGACAAATCAAAGTCACTACTGGTTTGCGCCTGCAAAACCTTACTTACGGCTGCGGTGACGGGCTGGTCAGATGGCAGTTGAATTTCTTCTGAGACAAAGCTTTCACATTCACTATCCGCCGTGTAAAGAGTAGCGCTGACTGTTGCAACGGGTTCAGGGGTTGCCGCACTGTTGGTTTGAGCCTCGGTCTGGTTGGCGGGTTGACCATCAGCTTGATAATTTAGTCGAGTATCAGCCTGATTATTAGCTTGGCTATTGGTTGAGACTTCGGATACAGCAGTGGGAGAAACAAGTGCTGCATCCGATGGAGACTCAGAGCTGGCTTGAATGGAAGTACTAGGGTTGGGGTTGGGGCGATCGCCCCCTGGCTCAATCTGAGAACAGCTTCCCAGACCTAGCAAAAGTATTCCAGATATTAAAACGGACAGCGGTAGAATGCTTTTCATCAGTAAAACCGTTAGGTTCTAAGTTTTGAGTTTTTTAGGGTAGAACGTCGCGCAGGATTTTGAGTAGTTTTTCAGCCGTGTAGGGTTTTGCTAAAAATGCTTTGACTCCAACGCCGGAAAGCATTGCAGACTGCTGATTAGAGTTCAGTCCGCTAACGGCGATGACATTAACCTGGGGGTCAATTTTGTGTAGCGTGCGAATTGTTGTGAAGCCGTCCATTGATGGCATCATCATGTCTACCAACACCAGCCGAATCTTGTCTCGATGCTGGGCATAAAGGGCGATCGCCTCAATTCCATCATTCGCAGTCATCACTTCGTAGCGATACGCTTCCAGGGTCGCTTTCGTGATTTCACAAATCGCCGCTTCATCATCAACGACTAACACCAACTCGCCATTTCCTCCGGGTAGATGGCGATTACTTTCTTCAGCCGTTTGGGACAACGTTGTCTCCGTTGCAGGCAGGTAAACCTTAAATCGGGTGCCCTTACCCACTTCACTATAGACATTGACAAAGCCACCGTGGTCTTTGACGATGCCGATGACTGTGGATAGGCCCAGCCCAGTCCCTTTGCCCACCTCTTTTGTAGTGAAGAAAGGTTCAAAGATTCGATCTAAAACAGCAGGCGGAATCCCTACCCCCGTGTCTGAAACGGTCACGGCCACATAAGGTCCAACATGCGCGTGAATGTTCATGCGGGCATAGTTTTCATCCACGACCAGATTTTCAACTACGATGCTGAGCCTACCGCCATCGGGCATGGCATCACGGGCATTTACACAGAGATTCATGAGTACTTGATGCAGATGCGTTGCGTCTCCTGATACTACCCACAAGTCCCAGATGGGAATATCCGTCCAAATCTCAACAGATTTTGGAAAAGTTTCTTTAGCAATTTTCTCAATCTCTTTGACTAGATGACCAATTTGGAGCATCGTGCGTTCTCCTTCAATGCCTCTAGCGAATGAGAGAACTTGCCTAACCAAATCAGCTCCCCGTCGAGCACTGGTTTCCAGGGTTTCGAGCCATTGCTTGGCCTGCTCATCGTCTTCGCGAACTCTGGTTTCAAGCAGCTGCACCGCCATCAGAATTGGAGCCAGCATATTGTTCAAATCGTGGGCAATGCCGCCTGCTAGCGTGCCGATGCTCTCCATGCGCTGTGCCCTTAAGAACTGCGCTTCCAGGCTCTTTTTTTCAGTTATATCTGTGCCGACGATGAGAATTGATTTCGGTACGTCGTGTTCGTCTCGAACCAGCGTCCAGCGGCTTTCGACAATGATCTTACGGCGGTCTTTTGTGAGCTGTCGCAGTTCACCTTGCCATTCACCATTTGCCAGTAAGCTCGTTTGGGCTTCTAAATACTGAGGAGATGGCTCGGCGTACAAAAGCTGACTGGCAGCTTTTCCCAGGGCTTCTGCGGCAGTCCAACCGTAGAGCCGCTCTGCACCGTAATTCCAAAACAGAATTCGAGTCCCCAGGTCTTTGACTAGAATTGCGTCTGTGGCAATGTTGATCAGGGCGGCCTGTTCCTGAATTTTTTGCTCGGCGCGTTTGCGTTCGGTTACGTCAGTCTGGATGCCAACAAAGTAAAGCAGCTTGCCCTGAGCAGAAAAGACGGGCGAGATTTTTAGCTCATTCCAAAAGGGCTGTCCGTCTTTGCGATAGTTGAGCAGCGTGACTTTCACTTCTCGCTGGGCGTTGATGCCTTCCCGAATTTGGGCAACAGTTTCCCGATCTGTGGCTGGCCCCTGGAGAAACCGACAGTTTCGCCCTACCACCTCTTCTAGCTGGTAGCCTGTAATTCGAGAAAAGGCAGGGTTGGTGTAGATGACTGGATGATCAGACCGGTTAGGGTCACAGATAAGGATGCCGTCTGAGGCGGAGGCGATCGCCTGAGCCTGCAATAGATTCTCAGTCGCAGCCATTTGCAAAGCCATTGCTGACCGTTTGCGTTCGATCGCGTAGCGCATCGAGCGTACCAGCAGGTCGCCCGTCACCTGACCTTTGACCAAATAATCTTGAGCGCCATCCTGCACCGCTCGTACCGCTAGCTCTGTATCGTCTAGCCCAGTCAACACAATAATTGGGGCAGTTGAGCCACGCGCTTGAGCCTGGAGCAACGTATCTAAACCTTGGCTATCCGGCAAAGATAGGTCAAGCAAAACTACATCAAAGTCCTCTTGCTGCATCTGCTGCACTCCCTCACTCAAGAGTTCTACATGCACCAGGGTGACAGGAGCCAATATCTCTGCCAAACTTTCTTGCAGCAAACGAGCGTCGCCGGAGTTATCTTCGACTAACAAGACTTTGAGTCGCTGATCAACCATCTACCCCTACTCCATCGGCAGTTTTACGATGGTTAGCCAAAATTCCTCAATAGATTTCACAATCCGGATGAATTGATCCAGGTCAACGGGTTTGGTGATGTAGCAGTTGCCGTGCAGGTTGTAGGCTCTAAGGATATCTTCCTCCGCTTGAGAGGTGGTCAAAATCACAACCGGAATGCGCCTCAAGCTGTTGTCTTCCTTGATCGTAACCAAAACCTCTCGCCCATCTTTTTTGGGCAGGTTTAGGTCTAGCAAAATTAAGTCAGGACGAGGAGCAGACGAATAGTTGCCCTGGCGATAGAGAAATGCCAACGCCTCGGTGCCATCCTGAACAACGTTGAGATGGTTGTTAACTTTGCCATCTCGAAGCACTTCTCGTGTCAGACGAACATCGCCAGGATTGTCTTCAACCAGTAAGATTTCGATCGGTCTACCGGATATCGCATGGCTCATGCCGAGTTCCCTCCCCTGTCTGGAATAGTGAAGTAGAAGGTTGAGCCTTGTCCAGGCTGCGATTCAACCCAGATGCTTCCACCGTGACGCTCTATAATCTTTTTACAAATTGCCAACCCAATGCCAGTGCCGGGATACTCGCCACGACTGTGCAATCGTTGAAATATTAAGAAAATTCGATCAACATATTCTGAGTCTATCCCGATTCCGTTGTCTTGCACGGAGAATAGCCATGCATCTGCACGACGCTGACTGCTGATGTGGATCTGGGGTCGTTGGTTGCTGCAAAATTTGATGGCATTGCTAATCAAATTTTGAAACAGTTGGGTCAGTTGGGTGGCATCTGCCATGATTTCGGGGAGGGGGTCACAGGTGACGTTTGCGTGAGCGACTTTGATTGTGGTTTGAAGGTTGGCGATCGCCCGATCCAAAATAGCAGAGCAGGGGGTCAACACAAAGGACTTGCCGCGACTATCAACGCGAGAATAATCGAGCAAGTCATTGATCAAGGTCTGCATTCGCATCGCACCGTCTACGGCGTAGTTAATAAACTCATCTGCCGTGTCGTCAAGTTGCCCTCGATAGCGCCGCTCTAGCAGTTGCAGATAGCTGGCGACCATTCGCAACGGCTCTTGCAAATCGTGGGAAGCGACGTAGGCAAACTGCTCCAAATCAGCATTAGAGCGAGCAAGCTCCTGGCTTTGAAGGTTGGCTTGCTCTAGCATCTGAGACTGAGCTAGAGCGATGCCGATCTGGTCTGCCAACTGCTGCGTTAATTCAATTTCTGAGGATGTCCACTGGCGGGGGCGATCGCACTGATGGACAATCAACAAACCCCAAAACTGATCCTTGAGCAAAATTGGCATGACCAGCTTTGACTTTACGTCAAGGTATTCCAAAAAATGCACCAAACAAGGTTCTAACTTTGCCGTACCAACGTCGTTGACCGTGTAGACGCGTCCCTGCCGATATTTTCTGAGATAGTCTGCTCCAAAGCAATCATCTTGAACTTTTAGATCTAGGGTAGATGACCACCCTGGCGCAACTGCCTCCTGAATCACCTGTCCCTTGCTTTCTGAGTCAAGCCGAAATATCAATACGCGATCGGACTGAAAGATCTTTTGTACCTCGGTAACGGCTGTTTGCAGGATTTCGCCAAGTTGGAGTGATCGGCGAATCTTCAGGCTAATTTCAGCAAAAAGCTGCGATCGCATACTTTGTAGCTGGAGCATTTCTGCTGCCTGCTTGCGATCGCTGATGTCGCTACCGATGCCCAAAAAACCAGTCAGGTTGCCATCCGAGTCGCGCAGACCTGTGGCTGAAAGCACGATTGGAAAGCGAGAACCATCTTTGCGAATGTAAGTCCATTCTCGCTCCTCGACTCCACCCGATCGGATTTTGTGGACAAAGCATTCAAAACCAGGGGCGATCGTCTCCCCCAGTTCCTCACTCAGTTCCCTGGCTCGTTGCTCTACCTCTTTAAGGTCGTGGATCAGCAAAGGTGTTTTCCCTACCACCTCGTCTGCGCTGTAGCCCAACAGTTGCTCTGCGGCTCGGTTAAAGGTGCGAATGGTGCCATCAAGGTCGGTTGAAATAATCGTGTAGTTTGCGCCATCCAGAATGGCTTGCTGAAGTAGCGTTGTTTCTAGAAGCGATCGCTCTGCTCGACGGCGATCGGTGACATCATTGACCAAGACCATCACGGACTGCTTTCCAGCAAAAATCAGGTCGTGAACCGTGATTTCCACATCGATCAAGCTGCCGTCTTTTTTGCAATGTTGCCAAAGCCCTACCTGTCCGATGCCAGAAGTCAAGTTCGCAACATTTTGCAGCAGTACTGGAATGTCTTCGGGTGGGCGAATGTCACACAGAGTCATGGATAGGAATTCTTCCTGAGAGTAGCCATAGTGGGCGATCGCTGCCCGATTTACTGCCAAGAACGCAAGCGTCTCCAGGTCATACACCCACATTGGCTGGGGATTGTTCTCAAACAGCAGTCGATACCGCTCTTCTGAACTTCGCAATGCTGCCTCAGCCTGTTTTCGCGCATTAATATCCTCAAAGTAAACAGACAAACCCTGTCTAGAAGGATAAGCATGAATTGAAAACCAAGTCTCCAGCGACGGGTAGAATTCTTCAAACTCGACACTGGTTTGCGTTTCCACAGCTTGCTGATACTTTCGATAAATTGCTGAATCAACCAGATCAGAAAATTCTTCCCAAATACAGCGCCCCAACAATTCAGTGCGGCTTCGGCGTAGCAACACTTCTGCTTGACGATTGATGTAAGTGAAGCGCCACTCGTCGTCTAGCGCCAAAAACGCATCCGTAATGCTCTCCAAAATATCGCTGCTGTGAGTTTGGGTTTCGGTCAGCTCAGCCAGACTGCGGCGTAGTTCTAACTGAGCCATCACTTGCCTTGCCAGCGCTTGCAAAGCCTCTAACTGAGCAGAATCTAGCTGACGGGGTACATAGTCCAGCACACACAAGGTTCCTAACCCATACCCCTCGCCAGTAACCAGGGGCATCCCTGCATAAAAGCGCACTGCTGGGTCAGCCTGAGCTAAGGGAATATGGACAAACTGCTCATCTTGCTGCACATCATTCACCACCAGCGGCCCAGTCTGGAGAATTGCCTGGGCGCAGAACGTCGCATCTCTGGGAATTTCTGAGGTATCTAAGCCAACTTTTGACTTAAACCACAGGCGATCGCTATCCACCAGGCTGACTAGGGCAACTGGAGTCTGGCAAATGTAAGCCGCCAAACGAGCCAAATCATCAAAAGCAGGCTCAGGTGCCGTATCTAAAATATTCAGTTGACACAATGCTTTGACCCTGACAGCTTCGTTATCGGGCAAAGGTGCCTGAACCATGTTTATAAAAAGTTTGTCTAACGCATCATTTATACACTCAGTTTAAATGACTCTGTTAGCAGCATATTTGAATCTTTCAAGAAGGGAGTTAAGGGTTAGGGATTGGAGGTTAGGGAAATAAGCGGACTTCACGTAGTTCAGCTGTAGATTAGTCACCTCAGTTGGAGGAGCGATCGCCTGTTTACCCTTACAAGGCATTGCCAGCCACAAAACGATATTGAGCCGCAACCCCCCAACCTAATTTCCCAAACCTCAACCTCAACTCTTAATCCCTAATACTCCCATCCGGCATAATTGCTCCTTTGAAGGTCGCGCCTTCCAAATTGGCATCCTGCAAATTTGCGCCGCTCAGGTCAGCGTTGCTCAAGTCGGCTCCGCTGAGGTTGGCATTGCTCAAGTCGGCATTTCTTAAGAAGGCGTTGCTGAGGTTTGCGCCGCTGAGGTCTGCCCCACTCAAGTTTGCAGTTGATAAACCTGCACTGCTGAGGTTTGCGTCATTTAACTTGGCGTTGCTGAGGTCGGCGCTGTCGAGCAGGGCCCCGCTCAGGTTTGCCAGAGTCAGGTCTGCGCCAGATAAGACAGCCGTGTTTAGAACTGCTTTGGTTAAATCAGCCTGACTTAAATCAGCCTGGCTTAGCTCGGCTCCTTGCAGATCACATTCAGGGCACTGTTTATTTTCGAGTAACTGTTGTTCGGGTTTCGCCCGAGTACAGCCGAAAGCCAATAGACAAAGGGCGATCGCCCCACTCAACACCAAAATTTTGGATTTCATATTCAATCAACCCCTTAAACGATGAAAAATTTGAGTTTCAGGAGAGGCGATCGCCCCGACTGCGATTAATCTGATGACTCAGCAAAATCACAGGCAAGACTCCCACCAGGATGATGGCTAGCGCTGGGGCAGAAGCTTCTGCTAGCCGTTCGTCTGCCGCTAGGCGATAGACCTGCACCGCCAGCGTGTCGAAGTTGAAAGGGCGGACAATCAGCGTTGCCGGAAGCTCTTTCATTACATCGACAAACACGAGAATGGCGGCGGTGAGCAATCCGCTACCCAAAAGTGGCGCATGAACGCGCAGCAATGTGCTGGTGGGGTTGTGCCCTAGCGATCGCGCTGCATCATCTAGATTGGGTTTAATTCTCCCCAGACTCGCCTCAACGGTGCCCAGTGAAATTGCCAGGAAGCGCACCAAGTACGCAAAGACTAGGGCAATGATCGTGCCGCTGAGCAACAGTCCGGTAGAAATGTTGAACGTCGAGCGCATCCAGGCATCCAGGGCATTGTCTAATCGCCCGATCGGAACTAGGACACCAACGGCAATGACTGAACCGGGAATGGCATAACCCATCGCCGCAATCCGGGCTGCTAGAGACATCGCAGGAGTGGGACGCAGCCGCACCCCATAAGCCACAATCAGGGCGATCGCCACCCCTAAAACTGCCGTCAGCCCCGCCAGAGTAAAGCTGTTGCTGGCAAACTGCCAGAAGCGATCGGTAATCGTCACATCCGCATTCTTGATAGTCATATGCAACAAGAGCGCAGTTGGAACGACAAAACCCAAACAAAGGGGTACGAGGCAAGCAATTTGGGCGATCGCCGCTCGAATTCCCCGCAAAATGTAGCGGTTTGGCAGTTGCCGCACACTGCCACTCTGGTAATAGCGCACTTGTCGGCGTGACCAGCGTTCCAGCAGAATCAACCCCAAAATGAACAGCATTAGACAAGCCGCAAGCTGAGAAGCAGCCTGACGTTCGCCCATGCCAAACCAAGTGCGATAGATACCTGTGGTGAAGGTGTCTACCGCAAAAAACTGCACTGTGCCAAAGTCGCTCAGGGTCTCCATTAGCGCCAAGGCTACTCCTGCGGCGATCGCCGGACGCGCCAACGGTAAAGCTACTTTCAAAAAGCTGCGCCAGGGATTGCACCCCAAACTGCGGCTAGCTTCCAATGTGCAAACCGATTGCTCCAGGAAAGCAGTCCGCGCCAGCAGGTAAACGTAGGGATAGAGCACCAACGTCAGCATGGCGATCGCCCCCCAAACTGAACGAATGTCTGGGAACCAGTAATCATTCACCGTCTGCCATCCAAACAGGCTTCTGAGCGATCGCTGCACTGGCCCGTAAAATTCCAGCAGTTCCGTGTAGGTGTAAGCCAGGATATAGGCTGGAGCCGCCAAAGGCAGCAACAGTGCCCATTCTAGCCAGCGGCTACCCGGAAAGTGGCACATCGTCACCAGCCAGGCCGTTCCAACCCCGATCAGCAAAACGCCACTGCCTACACCCAGCATCAGCCAGAAAGAATTCATCACATAACGGGGCAAAACGGTTGAAGCAAGGTGACTCCAGACATCCGCAGCGGGCGTAAAAATGCTGCCTACAACAAAAATGACCGGAACCGAGATCAGGCAAGCGATCGCCCAAACCAGCAGCGTCCAACCACCCAGCGGTAGCCGAAACGCGACAGCGCGACGCTCAGCTCGTCTAGATAATAAAGACACTCCACCCCTCCAGGCGATCGCCCTTGATGAGAATTTCTGGCAAATCCTACTTTACTACGGAGCCGGAGTTATGAATGATGGGAAGGGTGAACAATTCAAACTGCGCCTCTATGCTGCCCTCTGCCATCCTGCATCTCGAAAACGTCACAAAGCAGTTTTCCAGGGCTGCCGCGCCTGCAGTCAATGACATAACGCTTACTTTGCAGGAAGGAGATGTGTTGGGGCTGTTGGGTCCGTCTGGCTGCGGCAAAACGACTCTACTGCGGATGATTGCAGGGTTTGAGTCACCCCAAGCCGGGCGGGTTGAGCTAGCCGGACGGCTCGTCGCTGGAAACGGCACCTGGATCGCGCCTGAAAATCGCTCGATTGGCATGGTTTTTCAGGATTTTGCCCTATTTCCTCACTTAAATGTTGCCGAGAATGTTGCGTTTGGCTTGAAGCAGCGAGACAGCAAGAAACTGTGGCAAGAACGAACGATTGAGGCGATCGCCCTGGTTGGCTTGCAGGGCATGGAAAACCGCTATCCCCACGAGCTTTCTGGGGGTCAACAGCAGCGAGTCGCCCTAGCCCGCGCCCTAGCCCCGCGTCCAACCCTGGTGCTGCTCGACGAACCACTGAGCAACTTAGATGTGCAAGTGCGACTTTATCTGCGCCAGGAAGTCCGAGATATTCTCAAAAAAACAGGCACTTCTGGCATTTTTGTCACCCATGACCAGGAAGAAGCCCTCTCTATTTCTGACCAGGTTGCTGTGATGCGACAAGGGCACCTAGAACAGATCGGCACTCCCGAGGCAATCTACCGGGAACCTGCCTCGCGCTTTGTGGCTGACTTTGTGACTCAGGCTAATTTTGTGCCTGCCCGATATCACAACCAAAGGTGGCAAACCGAAATTGGTCACTTTGATGCAGACAGTGTTGCTTGTGCTTGCAGTTGCGATCGCCCTTCAGAACTGGAAAACATGAGTGGCGACCTGATGATTCGGCAGGAAGACCTGCTTCTGCATCCCGATGCAGAAGGGAACGTGACAGTGGGCAATCGCCAATTTCTGGGACGAGAATACAGCTACCGTCTCTACACCTCATCAGGCCGCATCCTTCAAGCCCGCACGCCTACCTCCATGCTGCTTTCTGTAGGACAATCCGTGCAGCTATCCGTCACAAATTCGGCACTGAAGTTCTTTCCCGTTCAAAATTCTGCTCGACCATCAGCCGCTTCGATTGACCGGATCAAGGAATAGCATGATTGACCACGATCGGCTGTTTAAGGAATTGCTTTCTACCTTTTTTGCCGAGTTTATTCAGCTATTCTTACCCGAAGTTTTTGCTTATTTAGAACCCAATTCCACCACATTTCTCAATAGACCTCTTGCATGAATCAAGAGAAGAGCTGAAAGTAGATTAGCCCTACTGAAATGAATGACTCATGCTCTACCAGCAAATCCAAACCCTGAACCCAGTTGTTTTTCGCCGGGCATGTGGAGTGAAGCGAGAAA
>NZ_JACJPC010000018.1:0-97117 GCF_014695875.1 Leptolyngbya sp. FACHB-541
CAGCAGGTGAAAGAGAGACTTGATGCTTTAACACCAGAAGTAATCTTCTCGATTGTAGGGCGACGGTCTATTTTAGATGCCTTATCTGTAGCTGAACTTTAGAGAATTGGTATTATTTCGAGCAAAAGCCTGCAATGGATTTGTGATTTCCCCGGCTCACCTACCGTGGTTAAACTTCTGTGAGCGATCGCACCAATGATAAATCCAACTCATTTAACAGTCGCTCTTTCCACTGTTGTAGATGGGTATCCGTGCGTTTGCGAGGACGGGGCAGATCTAAAACAAACTCTCGATGAATTCGTCCTGGATTGCTTCGCATCACAATAATGCGATCGCTTAACACCAGAGCTTCCTCGATGTCATGGGTAACGAGTAACATCGTCGGACGGTCATATTCCCAAATGTGCAGCAGATGATCTTGCAATTTAGTGCGGGTAAAGGCATCGAGCGCACTAAACGGCTCATCTAATAGAAGGATTGAAGGTTGTGTAATCAGGGCACGGGCGATCGCCACTCGCTGAGCCATGCCACCTGAAAGTTGGCGCGGCAGCGCATTCGCAAAGTCAGCTAATCCTACTTTTGCCAGCGTTGTGGCGATCGCTGCTTCACTATCTGCTGTTCGCTCCAACCCAAACCGGACATTATCCTTCACAGTCAACCAAGGCATCAACCGGGGTTCCTGAAAAATCATGCCCACTTCAGGATGGGGAGTGACGAGCAGTTCGTTGTCAATCCACACATCACCCTCACTGGGAAAATCTAGTCCTGATATGATTCGCAGCAGCGTACTTTTGCCGCAGCCACTTGTTCCCACCAGACTGACAATTTCCCCAGGATGGACTTCTAAATTGACTGCATCTAGCGCCAAAAAACCGTTGTCAAATTGCTTGTAGACGTTTTCGACTCGCAACATGCCTGGTTCTTCCCCGGATTTACATCACAACCTTTTTCTGTTTAATTCTTTTGGGCTTGCAAGCTGTAGGAATCTTGCCAACTCACTAACCGCTTACCGATCGCCACCAATCCCGTATCTGTCAGCTTACCCATGATGGCAAACAGGAGAATGCTGGCAATGATAATGTCTGGGCGACCCGTTGTTTGACCATCAATTAGGAGAAAGCCCAACCCTCGACTGGCTCCCATAATTTCAGCCGCCACCACAAACATCCAGCCCAAGCCTAAGCCATTTCGCAATCCCACGATGTAGGAAGGTAATGTTGCAGGCAAAAAGACGCGCCAGATTAACTGAGCTTGACTGAAGCGATAGACACGCCCCACCTCCACTAGTTTGCGATCGACCTGCTGAATGCCCGCCATCAGCGTCAGATAAACCGGAAAAAACACACCAACGGCGATCAGGGCAATTTTGGATGTTTCAGCAATTCCCAACCACAGGATAAACAAGGGCACCCAGGCTAGCGAAGGGATGTTTCTCAACGCTTGGAACAACGGATCGAGCAGTTGATGTGCGATACGCGAGTATCCAGTCAAGGCTCCTAGAATTGTGGCGAGAACTCCACCAATGAAAAACCCTAGAAAAACTCGGTAGAGCGTAATTCCAATGTGAATCAACAGTTCACCACTGAGGGTGAGTGTCCATAGGGTGAGGGCGATCGTCGAGGGAGCAGGCAACAAGTTGGGAGGAAACACACCTATCCGAGACAACAGTTCCCAAACAACCAGTAACCCAACGGGCAGAATGAAACCCAGCGTCCAATGTCCTCTTAAACCGGGTTGCCGCCAACAGGCACGAGATCGCGATCGGTAAGCAGGCGCAAGCGTTGCAGAATTGAGGCGTTTGGGAGGCGACGAATCATTCATGAGCGTGAGTGCTGCGGGTGATGGGCAATTTTCTGGTGACTGATAACTCTTTGGTGACTAGCAACCTTTTCAACAAACTGTGGATCGACTAGCTCATCAGCAACTTGATTAACATTAATTGAGCCAGGAATGACACCACTGCTCTTGAGCACATCTCCTGCTGCAACAATCGTGTCTTTATGCACCTGACCAATCACCGCATTGGATAAATCCGTTCGTTCTAATTGCTTAGTTGCAACTGCATCGCTGAGTTTCGCTTCCTTCTGCAAAATTGCTTTTAACTCATCTGGATTTTCCAAAGACCACTGCCTTGCCCGTTCATACACTGCCAGCACCCGTTCTACATAACCGGGGTATTGCTGAGCAAACGCTTCTCTCACATTTAAAAACCCATAAGTATTTAAGTTAGGATCGCGGAAAAATAAGCGAGAACCCTTTTCTAACTCAGTTTGCGCCATGTGGGGATCTAGCCCTGCCCAGGCATCAACATCTCCTCGCTCCAGCGCAGTTTTGCCGTCTGCGTGCTGAAGTTGGACGACCTCAATATCCTGTTCTGATAAACCGACTTGATCCAGTGCTCGTAGTAAGAAAATGTGAGGATCAGTTCCTCGGGTCACCGCAACTTTCCGTCCCTGAAGGTCTTTAACCGTTTTGATATCAGAATCAGCCGTTGTTACGAGGGCAGTCCACTCCGGCTTTGAGTAAATGTAAACCGACTTAATCGGGTTGCCATTCGCTTTACCCAGTAAGGCGGCAGCCCCCGCTGTAGAGCCAAAATCAATACTGCGGCTGTTGAGCAATTCTAGGGCTTTGTTGCTGCCCAAACTCTGAACCCACTCAACGCTGATGTTATCTTGAGCCAACTCTTCTTCTAGCCAGCCATTCTTCTTTAGTACCAGGCTAACTGGATTGTAGTAAGCAAAATCGAGCTTGATCGCGCCCGGATTGTCTCCAGCGGGAGCACTGCAACTGCTCGTCACCAAAATTAGGCTGAACACTAGCGAGAACAAGAACGCAAAGCCAGGAAACTGTCTTGGAGCCATCGCTCTAAAGCCTCTCACCCAACGGGGTATCAGTGTGCATCTGCTGTTAGCAATCATGTGATACTTCCTCAAAAATAAAACCGATTCAGGGAACAGTCCTTACAAAAAACGCAAAGCTTGAGGTGAAAAGGCTCAGCCGCTTCACAGAGAGTTAAAATGAGTAGAATTCAAAATTACTGTATCTCTACCGAGTTACCGTAAATTCTTGGAGAATCATTGCATACTTTTGTAGATGCAGGCAAGATGGAGGCAAAATTTTGCTTATAAGGTTGAGTAATCTGTTGCGTTGATCGGTAGCGGCGTGACAACCTTGACGGGAATTGCCGAATGTATGGCATTGTTGGAACTGATAGGCTTATCTCTAGTCCTAATTCCTCTCCAACTTCTGGTTCTAACGTTTCATGGCACTAGACTACACACAGTCTGATAGCACCTCGACTGAAGTGTCCGGCTCTTATCTGGGCATCGATTTTGGCACTTCAGGCGCACGGGCGATCGCCATCAACACCCACCAACAAATCCAAGCTCAAACCAGTTTCCGATTTGAAGATGATCAGGATTTGGCAACGATCTGGCAAACGGCACTGTTCACCCTACTTGAACAGCTTCCTGTAGAAATTCGTCAACAGTTAAAGGCGATCGCCATCAATGGCACCTCTTCCACGGTGCTAATTTGTGATGCTCAGGGTATTCTGCTCGATCAGCCAATTCTCTACAACGATCCGCGTGGAATGGCGGTGATGGATCAGGTGAAGGCGATCGCCCCACCTAACCACACCGTGATTAGCGCCACTTCCAGCCTTGCCAAACTGCTATGGTGGTCTACTTGTACAGAGGTGCCGTGTGTTTCTTCTGAAGCCTATTTTCTACATCAAGCCGATTGGCTTACATTTCTGTTGCACGGTCACCTGGGTATCAGTGACTATCACAATGCCCTGAAATTAGGATATAACGTAGGTGAGTTACGTTATCCCGACTGGATGCAAGAGTTACCTGTCTCTTTTAAGCTGCCGCAGGTTGTTGCTCCGGGGACACCGATTGAAGTGGTAAAAAGGGAAATTGTCACGCAATTCCATTTGCCTGCCGGCTGTTTGGTGTGTGCGGGAACGACCGATAGCATTGCTGCCTTTCTTGCTAGTGGAGTTCAGTTTCCAGGTGAGGCCGTCACGTCTCTCGGCTCCACTCTGGTGCTAAAGCTGCTCAGCGAAACCCGTGTGGACGATGCTCGATATGGCATTTACAGCCATCGTCTGGGGGATTTGTGGTTAGTCGGTGGCGCATCCAACACAGGCGGAGCCGTACTAAAACAGTTCTTCACCGATGCAGAACTGAAGCATTTAAGTGAGCAAATTCAACCCGCACAAGCCAGCCCGCTCGACTATTACCCGCTGCTCACACCTGGCGAACGCTTTCCGATTAACGATCCCCAGCTTCAGCCTCGGCTAGACCCTCGACCCGATCGCCCCGTAGAATTTCTGCACGGTCTGCTAGAAGGCATTGCTCGAATTGAGGCGAGAGGCTATCGGCTGCTGCAAGAATTAGGCGCAACTCCGCTATCTCAAGTCTACACAGCGGGCGGTGGTGCAAAAAATCCGATTTGGGCTGAGATGCGATCGCGCCACTTACAGGTACCTGTCCTTCCCTCTGCCCAAACTGAAGCAGCCTACGGAACTGCACTATTAGCAAGCAGGCAAACGCCATACCTGGACAGGTGAAATATTAAAAATCTCCAAATTCCTTGAGAATTTGGAGATCCAGGAACTCAGCGATAAGTGATATGTATCTTTAGCTTTGTGGTTCGGCTACTGCTTTTGCTTTAGGCTGCCAGCGCTTAAGTTGAGCGATCGCCACTGCCGTAACTAAGGTGCCAGCAGCGATCGCCACCACATACAGTCCACCTTGAGTCACCGCATTGGGAATCGCCAGTACAAAGATGCCGCCATGAGGAGCGCGGAGGGTGCAGCCAAACAGCATCGAGAGTGCCCCGGTAACGGCTGACCCAGCAATGCAGGCAGGCAACACTCGAACCGGATCTTTTGCCGCAAATGGAATTGCCCCTTCCGTGATAAACGCAATGCCCAGTACCGTTGCAACCTTGCCTGCATCCTTTTCCTCGTCAGTGAACTGACGTTTCGCCAGTAAAGTTCCCAGTGCTAGCCCCAAAGGAGGAGTCATGCCTGCCGCCATCACTGCTGCCATGGGCTCAAACACACTGCTCGCTAACAAACCGACTGCAAAGGTATAAGCGGCTTTGTTGACTGGACCGCCCATGTCTACTGCCATCATGCCGCCCAAAATTAAACCGAGAATGACTGCATTGGTTTGACCCATGTTTTGTAGAAAAGCTGTGAGTCCATCCAAAATTGCTTTGACGGGCGCTCCAAAGACATAAACTAGCAGTAACCCGACCGCTAAAGTGGAGAGTAGAGGAATCACCAGAACAGGTTTGAGTCCTTCCAGATTAGCTGGCAAGTTGATCTTATCGCGCACAAGTAAAGCAATATATCCTGCTAGAAAGCCAGATAAGATACCACCTAAAAACCCCATTCCGAGATTAGCCGCTAGCATACCGCCAATTAGTCCTGGGGCTAAACCGGGGCGATCGGCAATGGAAAAGGCAATAAAGCCAGAGAGAACTGGAACAATCAATGCAAAGGCAGACTCACCGCCAATTTGCAGTAAAGCAGCGCCAAAACTTCCTTCTTCCGGCTCCAGCCCAAACACAAACGACAAAGCAATGATCAAACCACCTGCCACAATTACAGGCAGCATGTAAGATACGCCTGTTAACAAGTGACGATAAGGACCCGATCGCTTCGCACTTCGGTCTGCTTTTGCCTGCTGAACTGACTGTAGATAATCTCTACCATTTCCGCTCGTAGCTTGGACTTCGGGTTCTGGCAAAGTCAGAGCATCATTGATAACTCCTTTACCTGCCTTCAAAGCCTGCTTTGTCGAGGTTTCATAGACCCGCTTCCCCTTAAACCGGGTCAGATCCACATAAGTATCTGCCGCAATCACCACTGCATCCGCCTGTGCGATATCTTCTGGTGTGAGTTGATTTTTTGCCCCAACGGAACCCTGTGTTTCTACCTTAATCTCATGTCCCAACTCTACCGCTGCTTTGCGTAAAGCCTCAGCCGCCATAAAGGTATGAGCAATTCCAGTTGGGCAAGAGGTAATACCTACTAA
The DNA here is from genome assembly GCF_014695875.1 of Leptolyngbya sp. FACHB-541. Lineage (NCBI taxonomy): Bacteria > Bacillati > Cyanobacteriota > Cyanophyceae > Leptolyngbyales > Leptolyngbyaceae > Leptolyngbya > Leptolyngbya sp. FACHB-541. Next base: position 6,057 of record NZ_JACJPC010000018.1, read on the forward strand.
ATGTTTTAAACCATTAGAAGGTGATGTTGAGGCAACCGAAGTAGCAGCAGATGAAACGGTTGCTGCAACCGGAGGAGCAGGCACATCCACTTCTGATTCCTGCTGGCTTTCTGACTCGTGCTGTGCTTCTGAAACTGCCTCTTCAATCACTGCTTTGGTACTGCGAATGGTGCGACTGGTGGAAGTTGCATAAATAGGTTTTCCGACAAAGCGAGACGGATCGACGTGAATATCAGCTCCAATAATGACTAAATCCGCATCGGCGATATCACCTGCCGACAACGGTGTTTTAACTCCTTCAGATCCTTGGGTTTCAACTTTGATGTCATAACCCATCACTTCGGCGGTTTTTCGCAGCGCTTCGGCTGCCATAAAGGTGTGAGCAATTCCGGTTGGACAGGCGGTGACAGCCGCAATTCTTTTGATTGTTTTCATGATTATTAGAAGTTGTTAAATGATGAAACCCACAGAACCTGCACATCAACCTTACTCATGTAAGATTCAACCATGTCGGGTGGAGGTAGCCGTGGTCCAATCTGGCTAAGTGCGCCAATAGAGAAAGCAGTTGCAAGTCGAGCACAGTCTGCTAAAGTGAGTCCGCGCAGCTTACCAGTGATAAAGCCAGACACCATTGCATCGCCAGCACCAACGGTGCTGACCACTTCAATTTGAGGTGGTCGGGCGACCACGATCGCCTCTTGTTCTGCAAAGATGGCTCCTTGGGCTCCCATTGAGACGACAACAGAGTGAATTCCTTTCTCCAAGAGGGTTTGGGCAGACTGGGCAATTGCCCCTTCCCCCTCCAACGGGTGACCGACCAATTCCTGCAACTCATCAATATTGGGTTTAATCGCGTAAGGAGCAAAGGGAATTGCCTGTCGCAAACTCTCGCCACTGGCATCTAATACAACGGTTTTGTTTTGTGCTTTTAGCTCAGATACCAGTTTTCCGTAGATATCGCTGGATAGCCCAGCGGGAACGCTGCCCGATAGCACAAACCAGTCGTGGTCTTGGGTTAGAGTGGCGATCGCCTGACGCAGCTTAGCAATATCACTTTCTGTCGGTGGCTGTCCCGGAAAGTTAATATCAGTGACTTGTTTTTGAGCAGCATCAATGATTTTGATATTGACGCGAGTTTTTCCAGGAATGGTGACAAATTGGTTTTGGATACCTTTTTGGGTAAAGAAATGATCGAATAGCTCCGCATTTTCCTTCCCCAAAAAGCCAGAAACGCTGACCGAAAAGCCAAAATCGGTGAGAAATGAGGCTACATTTACCCCTTTGCCGCCGGGGTCTGCCTGCTCCCATTCCACCCGATTCACTTCACCTGCCCTGAAATGAGAAATGGAAGCCGTCTGGTCAACGGCCGGATTAAGAGTAATGGTGGCAATGTTGGAATGCATAGGAGATGCACAAGGTAATTACACTAAATTGCGGACTTCCTGGGCGTTGCGGCAGTTCAGCGCCCGTTTTGCTAAGTCCTGGGTTTGAGAAAGGGAAAGGCTGCGAAGTTTGGCTTTGACAGCCGCCACACTGGGGATGCTGATGCTCAGTTCCGCTACGCCCAACCCTGCCAGGATTGCCGCTCCTTTGGGGTCGCCTGCCATGCCGCCGCAGACTCCCACCCATTTACCTGCCGCCGTTGCCGCCTGTACGGTTTGGTGAATCATTCGCAGCACGGCTGGATGCAGTCCATCTGCCTGTTTTGCTAAGACAGGATGACCGCGATCCATCGCCAAAACGTATTGCGTCAGATCATTAGTACCGATGGAGAAGAAATCAACTTCTTGAGCAAACTCATTTGCCATTAATACTGCCGAAGGCACTTCGATCATCATGCCGATGTCTACCGGCGGTGCGCCGATCGCCAACCGCAGTTCTTCAGCAATTTGTTTTGCTGCCTGAAGTTCCTCTAACGTCGCGATCATCGGAAACATAATCTTGACCGAACCGGTTTGAGCAGCCCGATAGATCGCCCGCAGTTGAGGACGAAACAAGTCGGGACGCTGTAAACACAGCCGAATTCCACGCACACCCAAAAACGGATTTTCTTCAGATGGCAGGTTCAGATAAGGCACAGACTTGTCACCGCCAATGTCCAAAGTGCGAATGATCAGCGGTAAACCATTTAATGCCTCAGCCATCTGAGTGTAAGCAGCAAACTGTTCCTCCTCTGACGGTGGCTCTGAACGATTCAAAAACAGGAACTCAGTCCGAAGTAGTCCAACACCCTCTGCACCCGCATTTACCGCCTGTTCTGCTTCAACAGCCGCACCAATATTTGCCACCACTTCCAGCCGATGCCCATCGGTCATGATGGCAGGCTGGAATCGGGCAAGCTGCTCTTTTTCACGCAACGTCTGTAAGTCTTGCTGGGCGGCTCTGGCAGTCCCCAGGTCAGCTTCAGACGGACGGGGATAGAGGTTGCCACTTTCGCCATCTAGAATGCAGCGAGTGCCATCAGTTAAGTCAAGGACGGCTGGACCTGCACCAACGATCGCCGGAATATCGAGCGATCGCGCAATAATTGCACTATGCGAAGTCGGTCCACCATAAGCCGTACAGAAACCCAAAATAAGAGTTGGATCAAGTCCTGCTGTATCTGATGGAGTCAGGTCTTCCGCAATCAAAATCACCGGAGCAGAAGGCAACACAGGCTCATCTTCAACCGTATCGGCAAGCAGCCGTAGCACTCGACGACCCACATCACGCAAATCGGCTGCTCGACCTGCTAGCAACGGATCTTTAAGCTGTTCTAACGCACTCGCCCGCTGCTCATAAACCTGTTGCCATGCCCAGGCTGCACTGCGCTGGTCTTGGAGATGATTGACTGCATCCGCTAAGAGTTCGGGATCACCCAAAAACTCCTGATGCGCCAAAAAGATAGCCGCTTTACCCGCACCCGACCGCGCTTTTACCTCTTCATACAGGTCTTGCAGTTGAGCTTTGCCAGTTTCAACGGCTTGCCGCAGTCGAGTTTCTTCTGCCGCTGGATCTTTTGCCGTGTGTTCAAACACGATCTTGCCGCGCTTGAACTGGAACAAGGGGGCGATCGCCAACCCCGGTGAAGCTGCAATCCCAGGAACCGCAGGCGACTCAAAGGTTAAAGCTCGTCCTAAAGTAACGGTTGAGGTTTCCTCCGCTTCCTCTCCCAAACCTGCCTCAATCTCTCGCCTGAGGGACGCCAGTGCTGCATCTTCATCCTTCCCCTGTGCCATTAGGCGAACAGTTTGCCCCCCTTCCACACCCAGCTTCAGCAGCGACACCAAACTTTTGGCATTAGCAGTTTGGCTACCATAGCGAAGCTGAATTTCCGATTCAAACTCCTTCGCCACATTCACCAGAACGGTAGCTGGACGGGCATGAAGTCCTGTTTTGCCAAGAATGGTTACATCTACCGCTTTGGTAAATTCGTTCTTCGCAAGCTCCGTCTCGGTAGCATTTGCCCCGTTGCCATTAGAAGTTTGATTGGTCAAGCAAGCAATGATGTCATCGGGATTCGTCGTTTTGGATAACCGTTGAATTGTTGGCTCATCATCCAAAACATGAGTCAGGTTAGAGAGAATTTCCAGGTGTTCGTCAGATTTTGCCGCAATCCCTACCACGAGATAGACCTGCTCCCCCGGATTCCACTCCACCCCAGCCGGAATTTGCACGACCGAAATGCCCGTTTCTAAAATCAAATCTCGATCTTTGGGCAGCCCATGCGGAATCGCAATCCCGTTTCCCAAATAGGTATGAGCAACCTTCTCTCGTTCCATCATCGAGCTGATGTATCCCGGCTGCATATTGCCATTCTCAATCAGCAGCTTCCCTGCCTGAGAAATTGCATCTGCTTTATTAACAGCTTCCGCCTTTATCTTGATACTTTTTTGGCTCAGGTTAATCATGTCTTTTCAAAAGTCAGATATTAACGATTCAAGCAAAGCAAGCTTTTAATGGAATGAGAAAAACCCTTCATTTCTTCTACCTTTAGGAAGAGGATGTAAAGGAAGGTCTGTTGCTTACAACAAGCTTACAAAATTAGATTATTGATACATACATTACTAAACATGGCCGTAGAAATGTATTGATAAATTCATTTCTTAATCTTAAATTAGAAAATATCCTGGATTAGGCGATATCCCTTCATAAATCAAAACAAAACTTTAAGCGCCTTAATACCTGTTTTATAACTCGTGGTAGTGAAGTTAGCGCCATTCTAAGTGGATTGTAGAAGGATCAGGCTGTGCGAGACATACCCCTCCACAACCCATTTAGGATTGCTATGTAAAGTTGATTAAACAGAAAAAGGCAACCTCATCATTTGTTGAGCTACGCTAGTATTAACCCAACCCACAAAAACTACTTAATTTCCTTCTCTACACCTTGCAAAAGCTGGATAAAAAGAAGTTTTTATCGGCAAGAATTTTACTTTTGGCTAACAAACCTGATTAACAAAATAGCTGCTTCTCTACTGAACTCTGTGGAGTAAACAACATGATTACAACCAGAAAACTAGATATTTCTCCCTTGAATCAAGAGCTAAAAGAACAGGAATTTGTGCTTTGGTTTGAGCAGGTTGGCATTAGTGATGTACCCCTGGTAGGCGGCAAAAATGCATCTCTGGGAGAGATGATCCAGCAACTCACGCCCAAGGGAGTGAACGTTCCAACGGGCTTTGCCACAAAGGCTCATGCCTTCCGTTATTTCATGGAGAAAGCAGGGCTAAAAGCTCGACTTCAGCGTTTATTGGCTGACCTGGATGTAGAAAACATCAACAACTTACGGGAACGAGGACGACAAGCCCGCACGTTAATTTTAGACACACCCTTTCCATCGGAGCTAGAGGAGGCGATCGTAGATGCCTACGTGCAGCTTTCAGCGCGATATGACGTTGATATCGAAATGTGTGAAGCATTGAATGGAGCAGAGCGACAGGCTTGCCTCAGTCGCTACAGTGGCGTTGATGTAGCTGTCCGCTCCAGTGCTACTGCTGAAGATTTGCCGGATGCAAGCTTTGCCGGACAGCAAGACACTTATCTCAACATCAATGGCATTAATGGCGTTTTAGAAGCCTGCCATATGTGTTTTGCCTCTCTGTTTACCGATCGCGCTATTTCTTATCGCACAATTAAAAACTTTGACCATTTTGAGGTTGCTTTATCCGTTGGCGTGCAAAAAATGGTGCGCTCTGACCTGGCATCGGCAGGTGTAATGTTTTCAATCGATACGGAAAGTGGCTTTAAAAATGCGGCACTTGTCACGGCTGCCTATGGATTAGGTGAAAACGTGGTGCAGGGAGTGGTTAACCCAGATGAATACATTGTGTTCAAACCCACATTGAAACAAGGTTTTCGCCCAATTCTAGAAAAGCGTCTGGGTAGTAAAGAAATCAAAATGGTTTATGACATTGGTGGCAGCAGACCCACCACAAACCTGCCCGTGCCTAAAGTCGATCAGGGAAAATATGCTCTGGAAGATGATGAAATTCTGAAGTTGGCAGAATGGGCTTGCATCATTGAAGACCATTACTCTAACGTGCGAGATGCCTACAGCCCAATGGATGTGGAATGGGCAAAAGATGGCACAACAGGTGAACTGTTTGTCGTGCAGGCTCGTCCCGAAACGGTGCACTCCCAGAAGGGAAGCAATGTTTTAAAGACCTATAAACTCACGGCAAAACAAAAAGCAGAACCGTTGCTCAGAGGTCGTGCAGTCGGTGAAATGATTGGTCAGGGTAAGGTACGAACCATTATTGATATCCGTAAGCTAGATGAGTTTCAGGAAGGAGAAGTGCTGGTAACGACGCGTACTGATCCTGACTGGGAGCCAATTATGAAACGGGCCAGTGCGGTCATCACGAATCAGGGCGGACGCACCTGTCATGCTGCAATTATTGCACGGGAATTAGGAATTCCAGCCATTGTAGGCTGTGACAACGCCACTGAAATTCTCCGAGATGAGCAGGAAGTTACCGTTTCCTGTGCCGATGGGGAGGAAGGGCACGTCTACGACGGCATCCTGCCGTTCGAGATTGAAGAACTCCAGTTAAATGACTTGCCGCGCACCCGTACCAAGGTGTTGATGAATGTAGGCAATCCTCATGAAGCGTTTCGGCTATCACTAATTCCGAATGATGGGGTAGGGTTAGCCCGAACAGAGTTCATTATTGCCAATCACATTAAAGTGCATCCATTGGCACTGCTGCATTTCAACCAGCTTAAGGATAAAGCCGCTAAGTGGGAGATTAGTCAGCTCACCACTCAGTATGAGGAGATGTCAGACTACTTTGTAGACAAACTAGCATCTGGAATTGGTATGTTAGCGGCAGCATTTTATCCCAATCCAGTCGTGGTGAGAATGTCAGATCTGAAGAGTAATGAGTACGCCAACCTGATTGGGGGGCGGGACTTTGAGCCAAAAGAAGAAAACCCAATGATGGGCTGGCGTGGAGCATCACGTTACTACGACCCGAAGTACCAGGCTGCTTACGGACTGGAGTGCAAAGCCTTTAAGCGTGTACGGGATGAAATGGGGTTGACGAATGTGATTCCAATGATTCCGTTCTGCCGCACTCCAGCAGAGGGGCGTAAAGTTTTGGACGAGATGGCTAAGCACGGACTGGTGCAGGGGGAGAATGGCTTGCAGGTATACGTGATGTGTGAATTGCCTAGCAATGTTGAGCTAGCCGATCGCTTTAGTGAAGTGTTTGACGGTTTCTCGATCGGTTCCAATGACCTGACCCAACTCACGTTAGGACTTGATCGCGACTCAGCCCTCGTGTCTCACTTGTTTGACGAGCGCGATGAAGCGGTGAAACGCAAGCTAGAGCGAGTAATTGCGACGGCAAAACGGTTTAATCGCAAGATTGGCATCTGCGGACAGGCACCTAGTGACTATCCTGAGTTTGCTCAATTCCTGGTGGAGCAGGGGATTGATTCGATCAGTTTGAATCCGGATTCGGTGTTAAAGACATTGTTGGCGATCGCCAAAACCGAAGCATCAATGTCCCAAAGTCAACCCACTTAGCCCTACAGTCTTGGAGCGAGTTAACTCACAAAACTCGTTCCAAAACTCCGACTTGGTAGGCAGAGTTAAGAACTCTGCCTTATTTTGCGTCTCATGCTGATGGAGCACTTTATTCTTAGAATAATAGAGTCGAGAGTGTTGTCTATCAGAGGAACCTGGTAAAGAAATCTTCTGTCTTTGAATCTTGACATTTAGCTTAAGATTTCTCATTCTATTCCAGAGACTTGTCTCACACTACTCCTTTAAACTTTCGATTGTAGTTAGCAAGGGTCGTAACAGCGTGTTTCTGAATCGTTCTCTGTGGGGTTGCTTGGGCTCAGCAATTCTTCTTCTATCCATTCAGCCTTACTCTGCGGCTCAAACTGTAGCTCCTGAGTCAGCAACTTATCAGGCTGCAACTCCTTCTACGACGACGCTAGAGCCACAAATTGTAGTACCGGAGCTGTTGCCACCAGACCCCGTCTTTCCAGAAGCTCAAGAAGTGCGACTGGTGTTGAAGTTAGGGGAGCGTCGGGTTTATGTCTATCAAGATGATGAGTTAAAAACGACCTATCCGGTGGCGATCGGTAGAGCGGGATGGGAAACTCCAACAGGCAGTTTTGAGGTTTTGCACATGTTACAAGACCCAGGATGGACAAATCCGCTCACTGGGGAAACCATGCCACCTGGACCTGAAAATCCACTTGGGGAAAGGTGGATTGCCTTTTGGACAGATGGCAATAACTATATTGGTTTTCATGGCACCCCCAATCGCGAAAGTGTAGGGCGTGCAGCTTCGCATGGCTGTATTCGAATGTACAACGAAGATGTTCGTGAGCTATACGAAATTGTCACTCCTGGAACAGCAGTCATTGTGGAACCGTAGATATAACCACACTGTAAGAGTTATGATCAAAAATAAGGGGAGGGTGAACCCTCCCCTTATTTTTTAGTACGATCTAATCGAACTAGTTCTTTACCGGTTCTTACCAGTTCTTACCAAAGTGCCCGAGGATTAGAATCTGGGGTTGGCGTTGGGCTAGGAGTCGGGGTCACCCTAGGTGTGGGAGTTGGACTTGGAGTCGGAGTCACCCTAGGTGTGGGAGTTGGACTTGGAGTCGGAGTCACCCCAGGTGTGGGAGTTGGAGTCACTCCGGGCGTGGGAGTCGGAGTCACCCTAGGTGTGGGAGTTGGGGTCACTCCAGGTGTGGGAGTTGGACTTGGAGTCGGAGTCACTCCGGGTGTGGGAGTCGGAGTCGGAGTTGGAGTCGCCCCAGGTGTGGGAGTCGGAGTCGGTAACGTTGGCGAAGGGGTGGGCGTTGGAGGGGGAGAGTCTTGAGCTTGAGCTAGCTTTAGAGATGTAACGGTTAGGCTAGCAGCAGACAACAAGGTTACCGCAAAAAATAAAAACTTCAGCAAATTGGACGACCGCTTATCCATGTGTTTTCTCCTCACGGTGTATCGGTGGTTTGGTTGTGCAATTCCCTAAATGAGGGAGCCGTTCTAGCTGCCAACCTCTTTTTCCCCAGGTTTTGTGGGTAGAGAAGTAAAAGCAAAGCTAACACTCCCGTCAAATGGGTAAAAGGTTCATTCTGGAGAACCCGGCAGCCTCAAAGGGGATCGGTCGCAGGACAGGTTGTCGCCCGCCAAGTCACCATTCTCCCAAATTCCCGTCTTTTGAGATCCATCTACGGATATAAATGTTCCTTGCCCATTACATTTGTTGGCTTGAAATTCGCCAATGTAGCGATCGCCATTTTCCAGCGTCCAAATTCCCTGTCCCTGGAACTGATCGTCTCGAAACTGACCTACATAGTTGCGACCATTTTCGAAAGTAAATGTTCCACAACCGTTCCGTTTCCCGTCCCGAAACTCGCCATCGTAGCGATCGCCATTGGGATACATCATGCTGCCTCTACCATCCAGAGGGGCAGTATTTGAAAAGCTGCCATAAAAGCGAGTGCCATCTTCATACTCATGGTCGGGCGCTCTATCAGAAAGGGACGGTAGCGGTGGCTCATTGCAGACTAGTGGCGGAAGTTCAGTTACCGTGCGAGTGCGAGGAAAACTAGCGATCGCAGCAATCACCGCCAACCCAACTCCAACTCCTACCAAAATCTCCCAGGGAATCGAACGCGATCGCTTTGGAGTAGCAACTGGTTGCAGAGCAGCTACTTCTGTCGGTTTTTCAGGAGGTGACTCAACCGGAGCAGGTTTAGATTCAACTCCGGGAACTTGGGGAGATATCCAGACTGGTGGAACTTGTTTATGTTTGGGAGGAGACGGTGTTGGGGACGGCTGGATGGGTGAGCGATCGCTCTCTGCCTGAAGCATCGCAGCCAGCTCTCCTGGTTTAAATTCACCCTCTAGCGGACAGCGTTTCTGCTGCCGATCAAGGTAGACATATCGACCTTCAACTTTATGCAGTTTGGTTGCCCTGCTAATCCGCCAATTTTCTAGACAAGCACCCGTCAACTGAGCTGCCGTCAAATCAGTAGCTTCTAACTGGGCAGAAGTCAGATCAGCCCCATTCAAATTCGCTTCACTCAAGTTCGCGCTACTGAGATTGGCCCCGCTTAAATTTGCTTCACTCAAGTTCGCGCCACTTGCATAAGCTCCATCCAGCTCCGCGCCGCTCAGATTTGCCCGCTTAAGATTAGCCCCAATCAGACAAACCCGACTGAAGTTTACATGGTTTAAGTCAAATCCACTCAGATCAGCCTCAAAAAGATAAGCTCTACTCAAATCTGGCTTAACTTCGGGATTTTCGCCTCTCCAACGGTTCCAGGCTTCTACTCCTTGCTGAATCAGGGAGAGGTAATCATTGTCTGTCATGGAGAGTCCCCTTGCACAGCTAAGATAAAAAGCTAAAAAATTTCCCAGATTACGCTGATCCTACATAGAGGAAAAGCTGCATCGGTGACAAATTTTACTGCTTTATTTCCCACTCTTACTGACTTTAATGCCACTGATTACCCGTCTCCGACAAAAATCTACTCTACATCCTCAGATTATAAGAATGGGATTGCAACTGTGTTGCAATGTCATATATAGAATATAGAAATTTCAAAAAGTTCGTGAGTTCGTGAGAAATACATTCTACGAACTTCTAAAGCCCACTTAATAACGTTTCTTTGAAAAGAGGCTACAGATGGAAGGGCACCCTGCAGGGCGGGGTGCCCTTCCATCTGTAACCCTAATTTTTGGAATCGGTATTACCCTACAACGGATTAAGATTAGACCGTCGCACGAATTACTTTTGAAGCGTGAATGGTATAGCCCAGCACAGCCACGCTACCATTCATGCAGAAGCTTTATAAATTAGTCAGTTAGGAATTTTCCACAGGTCTAGGCTGGTCAATATATAGTTCGTGGACAAGCTGCATATCCCAGAAAGATGCTTCAATCTTATGTCCATCTGGGTCGCGGACAAAACAGCCATAATAGGGTTCTCCATAATCAGGTCTGCTTCCTGGTGCCCCCTCGTCCATACCACCCGCTGCTAGAGCCGCCTCATAAAATGCGTGGACAGAGTCTTTAGTAGGCGCAATAAAACCAAAGTGGGTTCCATTCCCAACTGTTGCAGGGTTACCGTCGATCGGAGTTTGTACCCAAAATTCTGGATACTGCTTGCCGTAAGCGACTGCACCTGGATGCTCCATAATCCGCTTGCAGCCTAGTGTGGGCAATACCTGGTCATAGAAGGCGATCGCCCGTTCAAAATCGTTTGTGCCAATCGAGATGTGTGAAAGAATACTGGGACTATCTTCCATTACCTTATCCTCCATCTGCTGTGCTTTGAAGACGAAAAGGCACACCAAAAATCAAGCACAAAAGTGATGTGCTAACGCCATTCGAGGACTTAACTAAGAGTTCATAACCAACCCAAAAACAATATCAGTACATCTATACTACGTCAAGAGCTATGCCTGTAAACACAAAACTAGGGGCAGCGACTTGAACAGATCGACTGAAAAGACACAGCCTTACCGCTTCAAGTTTCTACCCCTAAGTTACGAATGCTTCGCTTCTCAGCGTTATGCCGAAAATTCTGAGCCAGTTCTAATAGACGGGCTAGTGCAACAACAAATAAGCCGTTAGTCCGGCATGAGCTTCAAGCCCACCTATCATAGATGCTGCACTGTCAGCCCGAATTCTACTAGCCCTCTACAGTGATCTTGCCACCCATTCCTGCGCCTCGGTGAGGAGCACAGTAATAGCTGTAATCACCAGCAGGCATGTCGGATGAGAAAGTAACCTCAAACGATTCGCCAGGAGCAAACATCAGCTGTTGATGTGAAAGTTTGGTTGCCAAATCCTTACTGTTAGTGGGGATGGCTTTGTCATCAAAAACGACGTTATGGGGAGGGAGTTTATTATTGACCCACTTAACGGTATCGCCACTTTGAACAGTCAAAGTAGACGGCTCAAACTTCAGCATGCCGTTGTCAGCGCCCATCTTGATGGTGTGAGTTGCCGCCGATGCGGGAGAAACTACTAGTAGGAAGGTGCTAACAACCAATGCAATTGTGCAGAGGGCTAGACTTAAACTCCTTGAAACTAGAGCAATCAATTTCATGGTTACCTCTAGAGGTTTAAATTTAACTTGTTGTGAAACTTACAAATGTAGAAAATCTTAGAGGCCGAACCTCGTCAATTCTTCTCATGAAGGGTAAGCCATAAATGAACTTACTCCATAAGTTTCACAATTATCAAATCAGATCTTAGCCCGAATGTTTACCTTCTAAAGCTTTCCAAAGGTCAATATTGGGTAAATCCAAGTTTTTGTGGGACAAATTTGCGGCTCTGCGCTAAAAAGAGGCGCTTCCCCACCCCGGAGCTTTCTGGGCTGCCCTCAAAATAAAAGCTGCCAGGTTCTCAACTTCTGACTGGGATACCCAACTCTCAGGCATCTGACGGCAGAAGAAGGATTCCTCTGTCCCGTCGTAGGTCATCGGTTGTCTGAGAAAAGTGACTAAGCTGTTGATGTTGTCACGCGGAGGCATGGCTCCTCGCAGGGCTTCAATTGACAGAGAAACGAGTGGATCTGGCAAAGTTGTCCCACCCACATGGCAGTTTTTGCAGTTTTCCTCAAACAGGCGCTTGCCTTGAGAGAGGTTTTCAGCAGAAAACAGTTTGGTCTGCCCTTCGTCCAGGTCAAGAGCGATTGGCTCAGAAACCTTCAGATATCTTACGACATAGGGGTCTAGAGTAGCTGCCTGTGTAGGTAGGCTCCAAGTAATCAGACCAACACTCACGATGAGCAGAATTAGCAGGTAGCGAACTGTAGAAAGCAACATGGCACAGGAATGACCGCTTACGCTTGCAGGTTTTACCGTAATTGCCTTGGAACATTCTTAAAAGAGAGGGGCAGACGTAGAGGCTGCCCCAAGGAAAAACAAGTTTTTCTAATGGTCGGACAGAGAGCTGGCAGAAATTTAGTAGTAAATTTTGCCGCCGCCCCACTTTTCACCTACAACTTTGGGTTGTAGAAGGATGTGACCTGAAATGGCAACGAGGTCGTCTTCAGTCAGGTTTCTCATCTTAGGGAAAATGTCTGTGCTTTGAGTGCTGGGGTGCAGTTCGGCAATAGACTCTAACCCGTCATAGGTCGTAGGATCGTGCAAATAATTGACCAGAGATTCCAGGTTATCTCGAGGTGGCGATGCCAGCGCTAAAGCTTCTGGATCTAGACCCACATTGGGGTCAGTTTTGGTAACGCCGCCTACGTGACACTGACCGCAGGCATAGTTAAACAGGCGCTTGCCCTCAGAAACCTGCTCCAGGCTGAGGACAGTCGTTTCTCCTGCTTCGTTTAGTTTGACGGTGCGGGTGGCTTGGTCGAGTTCAGCAGCGATCGCCCTTCCTGTAAACAATTGAAAAGCGAAAAATACAGTGACCACAACAAGCCAAATGTATCTCTTAAGCATGGTTCTCCTTAAACACGTCGCTCAGGTATTAGCAACTCAACACAGCAAGGCTCAATCTCAAGATTGAATCTTTTGGCAAAAATCTGCTGAACAGGCAAGCTGATTCCTAATGATCAGGATAAAGTTCACAATTAGAACTCAGACTTTTCTCTCCAGCAACTTTAAGTATGATTACTCTTGACATCCTCTAAAACCATTCAGGCTACAAGTTCCTGAATAGGCAGGATTGAGCTGTCCTAATTCAATATCATGCCACCGATCGGGCGCTTTCCCAAGCCAGATTAGAATTGGAGACATTGCTTAATCTCAAAAAGCGCCAATGTCATGAAAGTGCGCCTGTTCCCAGAAGAAATCAGGAGACACTCGCCCCTCGATAACGCCAATGCCCTCATCCTCAAGCGCCTGTTGTTGCTGTGGCATGTGTTTTGTGATCAGTCCACCGTCTGGGGCAACGATGCGATGAATGGGGAGGCGATCGCCCGCCTTCTTCAAGAAGATCGGAATTGTGCGGTAATAGCTGCGAGCTAATCCCAGTGCCATCAGCAAGTGAGCTGTGCTAACGACTTTACCGGACTGAATTCTCGTCACGAACTCTGTAAACCTGCCTTTGGCATTTTCTGGCAGGGGGGAAAATTGGTATGGACTAATCTGCACCTGCTCCCCTGCCTTGATCAAGCCATCCCTAACGACCATCCCCAGTAGCCCGCGTTTGCCTTTTATTCGGGTGGCAAGTCCAGGCTTAAGTTGATTTAACTGAGAACAGGGGTCACAGGGAAACGTAATCCGGATTAAAGCAGACTGACCCACCTGTAAAACCTGCCCCGAAGCTAAGGACTCGATTGGTGCATCAATCAGCAAATTTTCTCGCAAATCTCCAGGGTTCAAATCAAATTCAGCAAGGGTAGGAGTATCTACAAGCAAAATCTGACGGGGGTTGCCGGCGATCGCATAAACATCCCCTTCCACACCCACGCCACGCTTAAGCAGCAACTCTTCACGTTCAGTAGTTGCTGCTCCTTTATGCTGCTTTGCAAAAAGCTTTACTGCTTTCACAGGCTCCTCATAACCTAATTTGGGACTGCAATAGCATAAGGGCTTTTCTGAAAGCTTGGAGTACGTATTTGCACTGAATCATCCACAGAAGGCTTAAAATCAGAATTGATCCAAATTTGTTTTACCTTCGAACCGACTGCACCAAGGTGTAAAGATGACCCTAAGCCCCGGCGATCCTGCTCCTGAATTTAGCCTGCCTGATGGGGAAGGCAACAGCGTTAGTCTTTCAGATTTTCGTGGGAAACGAGTGGTGCTTTACTTCTACCCCCGCGACAACACACCTGGCTGCACCAAAGAAGCCTGTGCTTTTCGGGATGCCTACCCGGACTATCAGTCCAACGATGTAGTCGTGCTGGGGATCAGCACCGATGATGCCAAAGCGCATACTAAGTTCACAACTAAATACAACTTGCCGTTTCCGCTGTTGTCAGATGCATCTGGGCAAGTTGCCACAACCTACGATAGCTATGGGCTAAAGAAGTTCATGGGTAAGGAATACATGGGCATTAGTCGGAATACGTTTATCATTGGGCCGGACGGCAAAATTGAAAAGATCTACCGCAAAGTCAAGCCAGAAGCTCATGCGGCTGAAATTTTGGCAGATCTAGCTAACGTGTCAGGGTGAATACTTTACCTGTTCCATCTTTACTCTCTATGGCGTAGCACTTTTAGTAGCACCATCACTTATGCTTCGGCTGTGGCAAATCATCCAAACCGCTCTGGGCATTATTTTTCGTCACCCGATTACGGGCACTAGCATCATTCCTGTGATGCCCGACGGACAAATTGTATTAATTCGACGACGAGATAATGGCTGTTGGGGGCTACCAGGCGGCATTGTCGATTGGGGAGAAGACATTCCCACGGCAGTGAAGCGAGAACTCGCTGAAGAAACCGGGCTGGAGTTGGTCAAAATTCGCCGTCTGGTCGGCGTTTACTCTGCACCTGATCGCGATCCTCGATTTCACTCCATTTGTGTGGTAGTCGAGGCGGAAGTAACAGGCAAAATGTCAATCAAAGATAAGCTAGAAATTCTTGACGTAAGAGCGTTTCAGCCATCAAGCCTTCCTCAAGGTAAGCTCTCCCACGATCATGACCAGCAATTGCAAGACTATTTCAGCGGCGTGACTACCCTAGCCTGATCAGATTGTGTCAGCATCTCAAGATCAACAGCATTTTCTGAAATGACATAGGTTGACTGTTAGAATCACTAACTGGCGGCTCTAACTGGCTATTCCTGACCTGGCTATTACCCGTCTAGCTGTTACCTTGTAGTTTAGGATGACCTTACCAATCCGCAACTCCCGTATTCGACTGTCTCAAGGGCAACTGTTTTGGCGCGAAGTGGGTCAAGGGACGGTATTGGTCTTTCTACACGGCTCTTGGAATGACAGCAGCCAGTGGTTGCCGTTGGTGGAACGTTTGAGCCAAACTTACCATTGCCTAGTGCCTGATTTGCTGGGGTTTGGAGAATCAGAGCGCCCTGAGCTGCATTACTCCGTTGAGCTACAGGTGGAATGTCTGGCGGAGTACCTGGAATCGTTGAAATTACGTCAGGTTTACCTGGTTGGGCATTCTCTGGGCGGGTGGATTGCATCCAGCTACGCGCTGCGCTTTCCAGACCAGGTGAAAGGGTTAATATTGCTAGCGCCAGAGGGAGTACAGCTAGAAGGGAAGGGCGATCGCTGGCATTGGTCACGCTGGCTCACTGGACGACCGCCACTGGCTTATCGGTTCTTACAACTCCTGTTGCCCTTTGCCAAAGTGTTTGGTTGGCGAGAATGGGTCGAGCGATCGCTCCAGCTTCGCCAAAAACTGATGCGATCGCCTGTTGCCTGCAAACTCTTGTTTAACCGTCGCGCGTCTGAAATTCGGGCAGAACTATTACCCGAAGACCAAATTTCCTGGCTAAAACTGCCTATCCTGATTTTGCAAGGAGAGCAAGATGACGCAGCAGCAATTCGCAGTCATCGAGTCTTTGCCCAAGCTCCTCAGGCAGAGCTAAAAGTAATCTCTAGCTTCGATCCAGACCTATTGCAGACTGAAGCTAAGGCAATCGCCACCGAAATCCGTAAGTTTGTAGAAACTGCCTGAAGCACGCTAAATTGCCGATCAAATCATAAATTCTGTAACGTTCATAGTGACGATTTCAGTCGTAGCAGGCTAAAGCTTGAACTATAAAGTTGAAACTATAAAGTTTGTGCAACTTTCAAGCTAGTCAATTCGCCCATCTCGTCATTATGAGTGTCTTTGATCGTTCCAACCCAACATCTGTAACATCTCAGTTGAAATTAAACCGAATAATCGCTGCCGGACTGAATCGTCGCTGGTCGTGGAAACACCGTCTGGGCATCAGTGCTTTGCTGGGAGCGATCGCCTTCATCCTGGTTTTGATCACTCCTGCCCAAGCCATCGAAGTCCAGATTCAGCCTGACAGTCCGCAATTGGGCGATACCATCGCAGTCATCGTGCAAACCAGTTCAGCTGATGTCGAAGCCCCGACTGTCACCATAAATCAGACGACCTACCCAACCTTCGCGATCGGTAGCAATCGATTTCGCGCCCTGTTGCCCACCACCCCACTCGATGCACCAGGACGTTATGAAATTCGGGTGAATGGCGAAGGCGACCAGCGCAATTTGGCAGTTTGGTTGCGCGATCGCTCCTTTCCTACCCAGCGCATCACCCTGCGTGGCGGTGGTGTAGATGGCACCGATTACGAATTTGATCGAGTCGCTGAATTTAAGCAACTGGTCACTCCCGAAAAGTTTTGGACGACTCCCTTCATTCGCCCTAATGCGGGTGAAATTACCTCTGGGTATGGAATTCGACGTTACTACAACGGTGTATTTGCCCAAGACTACTACCATCGCGGCGTAGATTACGGCGGTGGTACCGGTTCCGCAGCAATGGCTCCTGCCGCTGGGAGAATTGCCCTTGTGGGGCGCGAATCTGACGGCTTTCAGCTACACGGCAATACTATTGGGATCGATCATGGACAGGGCGTTGCTAGCATTTTTCTGCACCTAAGCCGGATCGACGTACAAGAAGGCGACTTTGTACAACCTGGACAGGTGGTTGGAGCTGTCGGGGCAACAGGTGCAGTCACCGGACCGCATCTACACTGGGGTCTCTACGTTCATGGGTTGGCTGTTGATCCAGCGCCTTGGCGATACGACGGCTTTGAGTAATTTCACAGCAGGTCGGAAATAAGATTAGCTTAAGTCGGACTGATTTCGTGCGATTTCCAAATTCTGGGGCAAACTAAACTCAAGAAGATTGATTGTAAGTTTGTCACCCAAGTGGCGCGGTGGAGCGTAAAAAACTTTATGAGTATCGAAAAAATTGTTGACCAAGCTCTACAGGATGGTTATTTGACCCCTGCCATGGAAGCAGAAGTTGGGCGCATCTGCGACACCGCCTCTGAGCTGTCGATTGAAGAATACATGGCGTTGGATCGATTGATGGGAGCTTTGCTGACCGGCGAAGTGGTTGCAGTTCCCCGCAAGCAGTTCATTAACGTAATGGAAGAGTTGGTACTGACGGAAGCGATCGCCCGCGTCGCCGAAATTGAAGCCACGAGTGATGTCACCCTCGACCTGGGTGATATCGCCGCCTACGCGCTCAACCGCCTGCCGCCGCTCTATGCCACCACTGAAGAGGGTGCTGACTACCAACGAGGACGGGCAAAAGACGAACTTCAAACGCTGATTGCTCAGCAGGTGAGTGAGGCGATCGCCCGCAACCTAGATAAACCAGAATTCTTCCCAGAACGGCAAGTATTGGGCAAAAATGCAGGTGACGAAGTGCTTACTCAGGTTAGTGCTTTGCTGCAAACCTATGCTCCCAAGTTTGAAGCTGGATCAAAGCCCAGTGGCGATCGGGGCATTGCTTAGAATTTCGACTAAGAGCTTTGAACTGAATAGCTCTAAACTTTAAGCGGAAGTGCAGCAGAATAGCTACACTTCCGCTTAAAGTTTGCGATCGAATCCTCAAAGTCTAGCTTTAGGTAGTCAATGGTTTTCGCGGTCGAGTATTAGGGGTTTGTCTGCTTGAATTAGTATGAGGGTGGGGGGGATAGGGCTAAAGCTTCGGTTTTTAAGCCTCTTCAGGCTATACCCTGCCTATTCTAACTAATTATTTTTGAATCAAGTTCTTTAATTCTTCATCAGATCTCTACTGAAAAGCTAGACTCAGTACAGGTTTAATTATCTAATCTAGTAATAGCTAGTTCCCCAAGGATTAAATCTTGAGATTATAGATTTGCCAAGGCTTCTAGTAATAAATAGATGACGCACTGAGATGAGGCAATGCGATCGCAGCCTCCAGCCCCAACTCCTCTTTCTAGCCCCTTAAACTTGAAATCAGAATTAAGTGCAAATCCTGGTTTCATAGGAACTAAAACACCACTTACTTTGCCATGAAAGCCCAACAGCGTACCCGCAGCCAGGAGCGGATTCTTAACCTGCTTAGAACTTTGAATCGAGCGGCTTCTGCTCAAGATATTTATGTAGAGCTGCGTAGTCGCAACGAAGGAATGGGGCTAGCAACGGTCTATCGCTCTTTAGAAGCGCTCAAACTGGAAGGAGTGATTCAGGTTCGCACGTTAGCAACCGGAGAATCGCTTTACAGTTCTATTCAGGAAGACAAACACCATTTGACCTGTTTGCAGTGCGGGGCATCTATTCCGATTAATGAATGCCCCGTTCACGATCTAGAAGACCAGCTGCACCAGTCTTACCGCTTCAAAATCTATTACCACACTCTGGAGTTTTTTGGGCTGTGTACTGAATGCCAGCTGGCTCACGCAAGCGATAACACTTCTGACTAAGATCCAAACATCTTTGGCTCGTCCTTATCTCTATCTCCAATCATGGAGCGCATTCCTTCAACCGTAGCAGGAATGCTGCGTGGGTCCATAAACATAACCTTGCTGCTGCCGCTGGTGCCAATCTTAGAACCCATGTCGATGTAGTTTTGAGTCATCAAAAACTGAAGTGCTTCATGAGCATTGGGATCAGATTTCAACGTACTCGCGATGACTTGTAAAGCCTCAGCCGTTGCTTGTGCCCGCAACACTTGCTCTTGGCGTTCTGCTTGTGCTCGTAAAACAATTGTTTTTTGCTGTGCCTCAGCTTCCAAGATGGTTGCTTTTTGGCGAGCTTCGGCTTCCAAGACGCGGGCCTCAGCACTACCTCTTGCTGAGTTAACGGCTGATTCTCTTTCGCCTTCAGATGTGAGAATGGATGCCCGCTTGCGCCGCTCCGCCGACATCTGGAGCTCCATCGACTCCTGTACAGCTTTAGAGGGAACAATGTCTCGCAGTTCAACCCGGGTCACTTTAACGCCCCAGGGGTCAGTTGAGACATCTAGCTCTCGTAGCAACAGTTCGTTGATTTCAGAGCGAGCGGTAAAGGTTTCATCTAGCTCTAGCTTACCCATCTCGGCGCGAATCTGAGTTAGTACCAGATTGACCATTGCCGATTGAAGATTCTCGACCTTGTAGTAGGCTTTCTCTAAGTCCATGATGCGCCAGTACACGACCGCATCAACTGAAATCGAGACATTGTCACGAGTGATGCACTGCTGCGGCGGAATGTCGATCACCCGCTCACGAATGGTTTGCTGGTAAGCAATGCGATCCAGGAAAGGAACCGTGAAATTAAGTCCTGGCGAAAGTTTTCTACCATTGTATCGCCCTAACCGTTCAACTAATGCTTCGTTTCCCTGGTTAACGATGCGAACCGATTTTGTCAGAACAGTACCACCAAAAACTAAAAATATTAAGAATCCTACCAAGTCACCCACGTTAAACAACCTCCAATTTTTGGGTTTTCATTAGGGAAACTGCTGAGGCTGTGCCCGCAGCAGGCTTTCTGGTATGACGATAAGTGTGTTGCCCCGACGTTCTACGACGTAGACTCTTTGGTTGGGAGCGATCGCCATTTCATCATCTTCGCAACGAGCCTGCCAGGAATTTCCCTCATAAAGTACTCGACCTGTTTGCCCTGGCAAAATTTCTGTGATTGTCTGTGCTTCCGTCGCATCAGCAATTAACCGATGTTTGCTTTGAGGAATAAAGCGGCGAGACAAGACAGTGAGAATTACGGACAGTGCTAGCCAGAGAACAACCTGAATCCCGAAGTGAGGCACTACTAGCGCCACCAAGCCGACTACAATGGCGCTGACTCCCATCGTGAATTCCACAAATGCTGTCGGTAAAGTCATCTCCATGATGCAGAGAATTACACCCGCAAGCAGCCAAAGAACTGTGGGACTTAGCGACATATATTCAGCTCTCGATACACAGGTCTGTCGATATTCAATAACTTCACTGGTAGCAACAGCAATTCCGCTATTTCAGCTTCAGAGAATCACTACAGGCTTGCTTAGAGTAAGCTTGCCCACACTTTCAATCTAACTTAGTGTTTGTTTACATCCCCACGATGTCAGCTTATCTTCCGTTTGTTTATAGCCACTTTTTATACCAACTTTAAAGCTGCGTATTTTTGAACCTGCCCTGCGTAGGCAGGGCAGGTTCAAAAATATGCAGCTTCATGTAGAAACGGTATTACATCGTTGCAATGTCAGCTTATCTTTAAGGGTAATTGTTCGTCTTGTTTGAGTGCATGAGCCGTCCCCATTCTTCGATTGAATGCCCCAACCCAGAGTGCCTTCATTCCAATAATTCGCTCGGTAGCCGTATCTGCGATCGCTGCCAAACGCCACTGCTCTATAACTACCTATGGGCAGTCGGGGCAGTAGACCACATCCCGACTGGAACCCGGATAAACGGTAGATATGGCGTGGTGGCTCCTAGAATCTGGCTGGATACGCAGCCGGGGCGATCGCCCGATGTTCCATCGAGTTTACCTGATGCAGCTTTGCCCTACTTGCACCTGTATCCCCAACGGCTTTATGTACCGGGAGTGTTTGGGTTTTGCGCCCTCAAGGGAGGCGACGTAGCCATGCTGCTGGAGAATGCTCCTATTGACCTGACAGGTAAGCTTTACCCAGCAATCGCCACGGTTTGGTCACGGGGAACAGCGGTGCGTCAGGTTTACTGGCTGTGGCAAATTCTGCAACTGTGGACTCCACTTCAGGAGATGGGAGTTGCTGCTAGTCTCCTGACTCCAGATAATCTGCGGATTGAGGGATGGCGAGTGCGGCTGCGAGAGCTTTACAGCGATGAGCCAGAGATTGATCAGCTGGATACTACTGAGCCAGAGGTGGGCGAGTCAAATACGAGTGAGCTAGAGACTGCTGAGCCAAATGATGGGAGATTAGAATCCACGACAGAGGAGACAGCCAGTCCGCGATCGCTTAAAGAATTGGCAGACGTTTGGCTAACCTGGATTGACGGCTCACAGGAAGCCTTGATCCAGCCCTTACGAAAGATTTGTCAGCGAATGCAGTCTGCTACGTCTAAGGAAGCGGAGGGGGCGATGCAAAGCAGTTCCCCCTTTGGAGCGATCGCCACTCAACTCAACCAGCTTTTGCTAGAACAGGCAGCTCAGCAACCCCTCCAGCTCAGCATCGCAGGCGCAACCTCAACGGGTCCAAAACGGACACACAACGAAGATGCTTGCTATCCAATCACGCTCAATTCAGCGGAACCGCCCCAGTTTAGTGAGCTACTGCCCCATCTGGCGATCGTGTGTGACGGCATTGGTGGGCACGCAGGTGGAGAAGTTGCCAGCCAGCTTGCCCTGCGCTCTCTGCAGCTTCAGTTTCGGGCACTGCTGGCTGAGATTGCTGAGCAGCCAGAACTGATGACTCCAGAGGTTGTGACTCAGCAAATAGAAGCAATCATTCGTGTAGTCAACAACCTAATTGCCGCGCAAAACGATACTCAGGGACGAGAATTGCGTCAACGCATGGGCACAACCCTGGTGATGGCACTGCAACTGCCCCAGAAAATCGAGACTCCAACTGGTGCGAGTAACACCCATGAACTTTACCTAGCACATCTGGGAGACAGTCGTGCCTATTGGCTGACTCCGCGCTATTGCCACACGCTCACCGTGGATGATGATGTCGCTACTCGGGAAGTGCGGATGGGGCGCAGCCTCTACCGAGACGCTTTAAAGCGACCCGATGCTGGAGCCCTGACTCAAGCTTTAGGCACACGGGATGGTGAGTTTCTACATCCAGTCGTGCAGCGGTTCGTTCTGGAGGAGGATGGTGTGCTGCTGCTTTGCTCGGATGGGCTGAGCGACCACAATCGAGTTGAGCAGTCGTGGGAGCCACTAACCCGCCAGTTGTTTAAGGGAGAGCTTACTCTAGACGAAGCTGTTCAAGCCTGGATCGAGGTCGCCAGCGAGAAAAACGGACACGACAACATTTCTGTGGTGCTGTTGCAGTGTCAGGTTTCACCTCAGTATCCTCAACCGCTCGAGCCAAAACTGCCACCTGCACCGCTCGTCAGTCAGTCAGAACTGTCAGAATCTTCCAGAGCATTGCTGTATGGGGACGAAGAAGAATTTGAGTCAGAAACAACCGATTTTGCAACCCGTTCTCGACAGAAGGCGAGTCCGCTGGCGATCGCTTTTGGGCTTGCCGTCTTAATGTTTCTACTGGGGGTAGCGGGCGTTGCTGCTTGGCGACAAATCAATCCCGAAAGCTTTAACCGAACCTGGGAACGACTGCTCCAGCCGTCTTCTCAATCCTCCCCTTAAAGCAGCCCCCTTACATAAATGGTCTGAATCGCTGTACGTCTCTGTCAGACAGCGATTCCCCGCAAGCAGTTTATTGAGTAGTGCTATCCAATGGGACAAGGGGTTTGAGTGCATGTCACCTTATATGCAAAGATAAGGATGAGGAGTCTGATCCAAGGCTGAGGCGAAATGCGCTGACTCAGACGTAAACATTAGCGACTACTTGAGAGAGAACACCGAAAGTTTATGAAAGTTGGCGATCGCGTTCGCGTAAAAGAATCTGTTACTGTCTACCATCACCCCGAACACCGAAACGAGCCTTTTGACATCAATGGGCAAGAAGGCGAAGTAATCGGGATTGCAAGTGAATGGAAAGGTAAGCCTATCAGCGCTAATTTTCCAATTCATGTCAAGTTTGCAGGCAAACTCAGAGCGCATTTGCGCGAAAGCGAACTGGAGTTGGTTGAGTCATGACCGCCTGTTCCAGGCTCGGTAAAACCAACCCAATAAGTTGAAATCGCCTTGCATCTTGATCAATTCCTGGCGATGCTGGTTTGCTAGCTGCTGATATTCTTCACAATATTCTTCAAACGCCTGCCGTAAACGAACTTCTTCATAAAAGGTGTAAGTGATGCGGTAGCTAGCAAAAATCTCAATCTCTGGCTGAGCCGCTTGAGGAATCAATAGGGAATGTTGGTCGGGCATGGGTGCAATCTAGCAATATTTCAGCAACTTCATAAAACACAGTAGCGACTTAGCTCAAGATTAGCGCAAGGAAACGTCCCTAGGTGTGAGGACGGAGCCTCAGGGCACTGCGCTACCATGGAGCAATCCTAAATGGTTTGTGAAAGTTCCCTAAATAGGCGCTTTCACAGACTATCTCGTTCATAAATTAAATAGGACTGCTCATTAATCTGAAGTTAATGCTGTTTCTATTTGAAGCTGCATATTTTGGGACATGTTCTGTGTACGCAGCTACGCTCTAAGACACGCTGCCCAAAGAGAATTAGATGTGAGCTACGAACTTAACAGGGACTAGCAATGAAAACACAGGAAGCTCAAGCAAATGAGACGTTAAAAGATTATGCTCATTTAGCAATTCAAAAACACTTTAAGAAATCTATAAAACATGAATCAGATGTGTTGAAGGGTAGCGATCCAGAACCGCTGCATCAAATGCGAGTGGGAATGCGCCGCTTAAGGACAGCCCTACAGGTATTTGAACCTGCCTTAGATCTACCGGAAGCAGTAGGCGATCGCCAAATCAAAAAAATCGCTCAATGCTTAGGGGCGGTTAGAGATCTAGATGTTTTAGAGATAGCACTCAAAGAAAGCTATCGCCCGCAGTTGAAGGGAAAAGAACAGAAGAAATTAGATCAGGTTGTAGAGAGTTTACAAAAGCAGCGCGATCGCCAATTTAGCCGAATTGAAAAATTATTTGAAAGCCAACAGTACCGCAAATTCAAGCAATCTTTCAAAGGCTGGTTAGAACAACCTAGCTATAGGGCGATCGCTCCGCTACCGCTACTGCAAGTTTTGCCAGATCTGTTGTTACCTTTAATCAGTAATTTGTTGCTGCATCCTGGTTGGCTATTCAGCACCTGGGTAGAATCTGGTGAAATCAAACTACCGACTTTGCTCGATTCGGAACATATCAACCAACAGCTAGATGAGCAAGCAGAAGTGCTGCACGACCTTCGCAAACAGATGAAGCGGGTACGCTATCAAACTGAATTCTTCACCGATTTCTACGAACCTACTTTCATGTTGCGGGTACGAGAATTTCAAGCTGTGCAGGAAATTTTGGGGGAATTGCAAGATGCTGCTGTCCTCAATGACTTTTTGACCAGTGAACTGCAACTCAACTGGCAAGAACAACTGCCGACACTAGCTGAGCAACTTGAAGAAAATCGGATTCGTGCCTGGGCAAATTGGCAGCCCATCCAGCGGCAGTATTTGAATCCCGATTTTCGAGAACAGCTTCGTCAACTGGTTGCTACGCCCCTAAAGCCATCCCTTCAACCGGTAAACCACTAAACCCAGGTATTCCTTCAAGGCGCGGGTCGTTTGTTGCAGCGGCTCAGCGTCTGGGATCAGGCTTAAGACCAGTCCCTCCGTAGTTTGGCTTGCTTCTTCAGCATTGCGCTCTGTCACTAAAAAGTCAGTAGGTGCGGGGATCGCTTCGATCCCTTGTTTTTGGAAGATTTTTAGCGATCGCGGCATGTGCATTGCCGAAGTCACCAGCAGCACCCGATTCAAATTGCGTTCCTGCAAAATTTGGCGGACATTAACCGCATTTTCATAAGTGTTAAGCGAACTAGGGTCCTGTAGAATTGCCGTCGCTGGCACACCCAATGCTTCAACAATTTTTGCCATATCGGCTGACTCTGGTGGACCGCCATCCTTCCAGTCAATTCGACCACCGCTAAGAATCACAAGGGGTGCCTTGCCTTCCCGGTAGAGTTGTGCGCCATAAAGGGTGCGATCGCCTGCCTCACTCACATCTACCCAGGGGCGAGGAGGTGTTTCGGGCTTGATCCCGCCGCCCAAGACCACGATCGCATCTGCTGTCGGTAGCCTAAAGGTAGGAATATGCTGCCATTCCAGCGATTGCACAAGTTGGTTGGCGACCCAGGTATTGCCCCCAGCTAGCAATAGCACCAGCGCCAAAACGATGTTCAACGCGGCAAGTCTTGGCTTGCGCCAGAGCAGCACTAAAGCCAGCAGCAGCAGCAAACAGGATAATCCCAACGGGTAAACGAACAGGGGCAGTAGCTTAGATAGGAAAAGGAACATAAAACAGGGAAAGGGAATAAGGGATGAGGGATGGAGGGGTAGGAGGGGGGCTTCTCTGCCTGCCTCCTACCCCCTACCATTTGACCAAACAGTTCAACTTTATTCAGAGCAATGTGCCATGCAAATTGAGACGCTAGCAGTTCATGCAGGTCGTCAGGTCGATCCTACGACGGGGGCGATCGCTCCTCCCATTCAGCTATCAACGACATTTGAGCGAGCAGCAGATGGCAGCTATCCCCAAGGCTATATCTACACCCGCACCAGCAATCCTAACCGAACAGCTCTAGAGCAATGTCTTGCTGCCTTAGAGGGGGGAACAGTGGCAGCGGCGTTTGCATCCGGGTCTGCGGCAACCATGAGCATCTTTCAAGCGCTTGCTCCCGGTGATCACGTAATTGCACCCTGTGATGCCTACACGGGAACTACAACATTGCTAAAAACGATGTTTGTCCCTTGGGGCCTGTCAGTCACATTCGTAGACATGACCGATCCCACGCAGGTACAGCAGGCTTTGCAACCCAACACTCGCCTCGTTTGGATTGAAACACCATCAAATCCGATGCTAAGAGTGACAGATATTGGCAAAGTTGCTGATCTTGCCCATCAGGTTGGAGCGGTTTGCGCTTGTGACAACACCTGGGCGACTCCAATTTTGCAACAGCCACTTCAACAAGGGGCTGATTTAGTAATTCACGCAACCACTAAATATTTGAGCGGACATAGTGATGTGTTGGGTGGGGCAGTGGTAGCGCAGGCAGAGTCTGAGTTTTTTGACAAAGTTCGGCATATTCAAACTGTAGGCGGCGCAGTGGCAGCTCCATTCGACTGCTGGCTGACACTCAGAGGGATTCAAACCTTGCCCTGGAGAATGCAGGCGCATTCTCACCATGCCATGCAGATCGCTCGTTTTCTCAGTCAGCACCCTGCAGTTGAAGCGGTTCACTATCCTGGATTGGAAACGCACTCAGGTCATGCGATCGCCGCTCAGCAGATGCGAAACTTTGGCGGAATGCTCTCGTTTCAGGTTAAAGGCGACAAACAGCAGGCAGTTGCAGTAGCGGCAAAATTGCGTCTCATCACTCGCGCAACCAGTTTGGGAGGCGTTGAAAGCCTGATCGAACACCGAGCCTCAATCGAAGGGGCAGATACCAAAACCCCTGAAAATTTGCTGCGACTATCGGTCGGTTTGGAAAATATTGAAGACCTGATTGAGGATTTGGAGCAGGCGATCGCTAGTTAGCAAGAGCAACGTTTTTCAGGGCAAAGCTTTTCTTGTTATAGCCCTCTGCCTCTTATCTATTTCAGAAGGCAGAGCCTCGCTGTAGGCATCCCCAGGTTCTACCTGGGGACGGGATTCTTGTCTAGAATTCCAAGGGACGAAGCAGCTCATCCAGCCAGATTTCTACCTGCTGGCGCAAACGTACAGATGGATTGGCGGTAGAGGCGGCAGATTCAGGGAGACAATCAATTGCCCGTTGGTAGTCAGCCGCAGCACAGTTCCAATCACCCCAAAGATGGTAAGTGCGTCCCCGCTCAGCATAGATGTGTCCTTCTAGACGACCCAGGTGTAGCCCCAAGTCAAAGCTTTCAACGGCACGATCATACATTTGCAGGTCACGGAAGGTAATGCCCTGATTGATCCAGGCACGGACATTACTGGGGTTTAGCTCAAGCGCCATTTCGTAATCCAAAATTGCATCCAGATATAGCCCTTGAGCGACGTAATAGTTGGCGCGGTTGTTGTAAACGCTGTCTAAGCAAGGATTTAAGTCTAGGGCCGTATCGTAGTCGGCGATCGCTTCCTCTAACTGACCATTCTGAAAATAAACCAGTCCTCGGTTGTTGTAATCAGTCGCGTTGTCAGGATGGCGCTCAATGAGTTCGTTAAAAATCTCAATCGCTCCAAGGCGATCGCCTTGCTGCACCCGATTCATTGCCTGCTGTCGCAAGAGCGTATTGCGATCAGTCTGGCTCAACTCAACCGGCTTACGACTAACCACGTTACAAGACCGACGCTGTTTTGGCTGCCAGCGCGTTGGCGTCCGATGAACCGAGCAGGTAGGGCAGGCACTTGCTGTACTGCTCAAGCTGTTTCCATTCTTGCAACTTTTGTTTAGACGGCTCAGGCGGTTAGAAGGGCGCGTGTTCATTCTATCCTCGGGGTATATAGGCTCAAGAGAGACACGATCAAGCGGAACTAAGTCCAGCGTTCTCGGTCTAAGGGGATTTTGAGTAGCGGAGTCTATGGTTTAAGTGTCTTTCGCCTTGGCGTTTGACACATCTATCCATGTGTCACTTGATAATGTGTCTTAGCGATAGATGTCAGCGTATAAGTACTGAAACCTTCATCCCTGCCTCCAAACGGATTCAGGGAAACATCAAGTGAGCAGAAGCACCCGTAAGTTAGAGTTAGAGCGGAACTACAAGCAATTCATTCTTCCATTCAGGACTAACCGCAGTCCGTGTAATTTCCGAATCTTTGTAAAAAATTTGCAAATCTCGTCATATACCGCCCGATTTTGTAACAGCTTTAGAAGCTGACACGAGCTTATAGAGTCGGACACGGTAGAATGCAAAGGAATTGCAATGCTGCGAGGGCGCTATTTAGGCTATGACAACTACGACCACCAATCCCAACCCTTCAGATCTCTCTACGAATGATTATGTGGTGATTGGTTTAGCCACTTGCTTCATCAAAGAAGACGCTGAAATTCACCAGGTCAAAGTCGCGGAACCGATTCCTTCGGCAGCACTGGAGGCAATATTGAAGGGAATTCCAACCTCTTATGAGTTAGCCTGTGCCACCACTTTAGGGTCAGTGTTAGTTGAGGGTGAGCCACAGATGCTAACCAGCTTTCCGGCGGAGGCTCAGTTTTGTGATGAATTTGCTAACCGGGCGATCGCCGCTGCCCGCACTTATAAAACTCGCCCTGTTGCAACTGAGCACATTCCTCAAGGGACAACTCGACAGGACTTCAATTTTTCCTTAGAGCGCAAACGAGTTTTGAATTCTGAGCGCATCATCAAAAGCGAGGATAATGTTAAGCAACACGCTTATACCCATCAGGTTCTTTGAACTGCATAAAATTTCATAGCTTGTATTTTGTTTAAAAGTTTGAAGCGGCTCTCACTGGTTGAGAGCCGCTTCAAACTATCTAAAGCTTGAATTTGCTTGTTTTGGAATTATCTGAAACCGACTGCGGCCTGCCAAACGAAAGCCAGCAGGAAGAAAAAGACGGGAATCACAGGCAAAACATCCACCAGGGGATCAAAAATTGCATAAGCTTCGGGTAACTTTGCCAACAGCAATGCCGCTTCCATAAATGAGCCTACCTCTTCAACACAGATTTCATAATTGCCATGTATCTTAACACAGCTACGTGAGATGTTATCAGTTCATGTCCTAAATCATTC
The DNA here is from genome assembly GCF_014695875.1 of Leptolyngbya sp. FACHB-541. NCBI lineage: Bacteria > Bacillati > Cyanobacteriota > Cyanophyceae > Leptolyngbyales > Leptolyngbyaceae > Leptolyngbya > Leptolyngbya sp. FACHB-541. Next base: position 34,897 of record NZ_JACJPC010000018.1, read on the forward strand.
CTCAAATAAAGCCTAAGTTTTTGGGTTAGGAAGCAGTCAAAATTTCTGTCACTTAACAGGCGCGGAATATATCTAGCGAGTTAGTTTTGTAGGTAGGGCGACATGCTAAAGTCAATGCGTTAGACGGGCACCTGCCCCTGTCTAAGCAAGCATCTCAGCATTTGTCCTATTTACTTTTCATCCTTGCCCATGCCTCAAAGAGCCAGCGGTATCTTGCTTCACCCAACTTCTCTACCAAGCCGATTTGGTATTGGAGATGTGGGATCAGAAGCCTATCAGTTCGTTGATTTTCTACACAACAGCAAGCAGCAGATCTGGCAAATCCTGCCTTTGGGGCCGACCGGGCACGGTAACTCTCCTTATATGTCTTACTCGTCAATGGCGGGTAATCCAATGCTGATCAGCCTAGATTTGCTGCGAGAGCAAAATTTGCTGAGCGAGGACGATTTCGCTAATCTGCCGGAGTTTCCACTGGATCGGGTAGATTACAATTTGGTGTCTCAGGTTAAAACTCCTCTGCTGTTTCAAGCTGCAGAAAACTTCAGTGCGAATGCCTCTGCCGAGCAGCGTCAGGAATTTGATGCATTCTGCGCTACACGAGGGTTTTGGCTTGACGACTATGCATTCTTCATGGCGCTGAAAGAAGCTCATGACGGCAAGGGGTGGCATCAGTGGGATGAGGCGATCGCCACTCGTCAACCTGACGCAGTAGAACAATGGCAACAACGGCTAACATCCGAAATCTTCCGCCATAAGTACTGGCAATTTGAGTTTTTCCGCCAGTGGTCCCACCTGAGACAATACGCTAATGAACGCGGCATTACCATCATCGGCGACATGCCCATCTACGTTGCCCATGATAGTGCTGACGTTTGGGCCTATCCTCAGATTTTTCATCTTGATCCTGAAACCCTAGAACCTGCTTTGATGGCAGGGGTGCCTCCCGACTACTTCAGCGCTACTGGACAGCTTTGGGGTAACCCGATTTATAACTGGGAAGTAATGCAGGAGCGGGGGTTTAAGTGGTGGCTACAGCGCTTTCAGGCAATGCTAGATTATGTTGACCTGACGCGGGTTGACCACTTCCGGGGCTTTAGCGCTTATTGGGCGGTTAAGCAGGGTGAAACTACCGCGATCGACGGCGAGTGGGTTGATGCGCCAGGCGAAGAGCTTTTCCAGACGATAGAGAGAGAGTTAGGCATCCTGCCCATCCTGGCAGAAGATTTGGGGCTAATTACACCAGACGTAGAAGCACTACGGGATAAGTTTCAGTTCCCAGGGATGAAGATTCTTCAGTTTGCCTTTGGTGGTGGACCTGACAATCCCTATTTGCCATTTAATTACGGGCAAAACTATGTGGTTTACACAGGTACTCATGACAACAACACAACGGTTGGATGGTATGAGGAACTGCAGGACTACGAGCGCGAAAATCTATTTCGCTATTTAGGCTGCACGAGCTCAGATGGAATTCACTGGGATCTGATCCGGCTGGCTATGAGTTCTGTCGGCGATCGCGCTATCTTCCCTTTGCAAGACATTTTGGGGCTTGGTTCTGATTCCCGTATGAATAGCCCTGGACAGCCTGCTGGCAACTGGGAATGGCGTTATCGGTCTGAGGCATTGTGGTCAGGATGGAGCGATCGCCTGCGGATTCTCACCGAAACCTATGGACGTGCCCCCAGCGAGAAGGCAACGTCATAGTGCTTTGCGTCAGTTCTAATTGCAAGTTCTAATTGCAATAGCAGCATCGGTGTTACTGCAACGGTGCTGTTGCTGGCAAACTTGCTGAATCTTGGCTAGCAGAGAAGGTTACCTCCTCAACATTGCCTGCAGCCCCCATGCTTTCGGGTTTACTGTCGTTGTACGAAACTTGAACGCCGCCCGCGTTGCCAGCCCGCACTGTAAGCTGGCTATCTGCTGTCCAAGTGCGCTCCGTCCCTTCTGGCAAAATTCCCTGAAAGTCTGTTTGCCCGTCTACCTCAACCCGTAACCAAGACTGCTCAGTCAAAGTAACTGCGACTCGCACAGGTTTATCAGAGGCAGCAGGCGTTGTAGCTTGAGGTGCAGGGCTTGCCGTTGGAGAGGCTTCAGGGGTGGTCGTCTCAGTCGCAGGAGCCTGAATCACATTATTTGTTTCTGCACTCACCCAGGAGGCAGAGCGGCTCATCAGGTAGGACAATCCGCTTACGGCTGCCACAATCAACAAAACATAAATCAGGTAAAGATGGATCGGACGCAGTTGAGCCGCAGGGGAATTTTTCCAGGAAGGCTGGGTTGTCCGCAATCCAGAACCCGCTGGAAAAGCATTAGCAACCTCCGCTCCACTCAACCCTAGAGCATCAGCATAGCGCTTGATAAAGCCTCGAATATAGACAGGCTCAGGCAATTGGTGCAGCTTGCCATGTTCAATTGCATTTAACAGACGAGCTTGAATTAGCGTTTTTGCAGCGACTTGCTCCAAAGTCAGCAGACGTTCTTCGCGAGCTTGTCTGAGGTAAGCTCCGATTTCTGATAACTTATCTGACTGATTTTGCTCTGCTTGAGAAACTATATCTTTATTCATAACTTCCATACCCTTCGATATCTAGCGACCTACCACTATTGGATTTGGCAACTCTTGCTGGAACTGACTAGCCTGAGTTTTCAGAAAACTGATTTCAGTATCTTGCAGTGGACGATACTGCCCGCTGGGCAACTGCTGAAGCTGAATGGAGCCGATTGCAACTCGATGAAGCTGGAGAACTGGAAACCCCAGTTGAGCTGCTACCCGCCGAATTTGTCGATTTCGTCCTTCTCGTAACACAATTTCCAGGAGTGTTTGAGTGTCTTTGTCTGATTCTAAGACTCTAACTTCAGCAGGCAAAGTAAGTCTGTCTGACAACATTACGCCCTTTCGCCACGCTTCTAGAGCAGACTCTGGGGGATGACCTTGAACCCAAACATGATAGGTTTTAGGCACCGAGTGCCGAGGATGGGTCAGGCAAAACGTTACAGTGCCATCATTAGTCAGTAGCAGTGCGCCTGTAGAATCTGCATCTAGCCGCCCCACTGGATACACCTTGTAATCTTGTCTCAACTGGTGAGGCAGCAGATCAAGAACAGTTTCACGGTTTTGAGGATCGTTGCAGGTCGTCACTACTCCAGCAGGCTTATGTAGCAGCAGGTAAATCAATTCTGGACGCGATTCGGGCTGGAGTAATTTACCATCTACCTCGATCCAATCGCGATTGGGATCTGCTTTCTGCCCAAGCTGAACTACGCTCCCGTTAAGCCGAACACGCCCTTCTAGGATCATCTGCTCAGCCCCCCGTCGTGAGGTGACTCCCCACTGCGCGAGAATTTTTTGCAGTCTTTCATCCATAGGTAGTGTGCCGAATGAACAGAGAACTCATTAGTAGGTTAACAGCAAGCCGAAGCCAGCGCGATATGTACAAATATTACAGGAAGTGGAATAGATCCAGAAGCTTTGTTGCTTAAGAAGCTTTATTTTTTGAGGTTGGTTCGGGTTGATGCCAGGGGAGGCAAACCTGTAGCCAAGCTCCTCCTGTATCTGGGTGGTTGCTTGCACTCACTGACCCAGCGTGAGCTTCTACAATCTGGCGAACAATGGCTAAACCCAGTCCGCTGCTGTTTCGCTCTCCTAGATCAACCTGATCATGACCGGAGTCTTGGGTTGGGTCGGTTACCGATGTTACATTTGAAATACGGAGTGGGACGCTGTGCGATCGCGACGGATCAGCGCGGTAGAATCGCTCAAATACATAAGACAGAGCATTTTCTGGAAAACCAGGGCCAGCATCAATTACTTCTAAACGAATTTGTTGATTGGCTACACACCCGTCCGGTTCGGATAAGCCCTGGCTCAGTGCTTCAATTCCTACCTGCACCCGAATTTGTTGACGAGGCGGGCTGTATTTGATGCTGTTATCAAGTAAGTTAAACAAAACACGATACATACGCGGCTCGTCAAGCTGCATGAGCAACCGATCTGGTCCAGAATAGTCTAGCCGCAAATGCTTCTTTCGAGCCAGAGGTTCAAGGTTAGCCCAGGCAGAAAAAATGAGTTCAACTAAATCAGTTGTTCTGGTTTTAAGGGAAGCCCCTGGAGTGTTCCGATCAATTTGGCCTAAGTCCAGTAAATCTTGAACTAGATTACTGAGGCGAATAGTTTCATTAATTAGCCGATCCACCCAACCTTTGAGGGGTGGCTCCAATCGAGTTTGAAGTGTCTCAGCGACGAGGCGAATTGAGGTGAGCGGTGTCTTCAACTCGTGGGCTACATCCGATGCCCAGCGATCGCGCTGCTGCACCAGAGTAACGGCTTCTTGCCGATTTTCTAGGAAGATGCCAACCTGATCGGCAGGCAAAGGTAATCCGTAACCCCGCAGCGCATAAGCTTGCTGCTGTGACAACTTGGATGGATCGGGGCTAACTGGGTAGAAAGTCCAGTCGCTTGTACAAGGATTTTTAGCTTCGCGGGTTTGCTCGATCAGGTGGTCTAATTCATAGGAGCGAACTAGCTCCAAAAGCAAACGTGGCTTTGATTGCTGGTCTGGAGCCATTGCCAGTAGTTCACGGGCTTTGACATTGCACCACAGCAATCGGTTTTCATCGTCTACTTGCAGGTAGCCAATGGGAGCTATTTGCAAGATCTGTTTATAAATTTCAACCTGCTGCTCTAATTGGCAACGGTCTCTCTGGCTGTGGGTGATTGCTAGGGCTAGCTGAGAAGTAGAGGAAAAGGCAGAGGTAGCAATATCAGTCTCTACATCTCCTAAAAGCTTCTTGAGCCGGACATTGTAGCGCGATCGCTGCCACCTCCAGAGAGCTAACCCAACTATCAATCCTAATAAGAAACACAGGACTCGCACAGCTAACTCAATTGCAAATAATTGCAAACGATTGTGGTTAAACCCACAATTAGCTTACTGCGATTTCTTAAGTAGACACTCTACATATCGTGAATCTAACCAAATCGGTAGCCAAACCCGCGCACAGTCATCAAATATTCTGGATGGCTGGGGTCAACTTCCAACTTCTCACGCAACCAGCGAATGTGGACATCCACCGTCTTGCTATCTCCCATAAAGTCTGGACCCCAGACTCGCTCAATGAGCTGTTCACGTGACCAGACCCGCCGGGGATGACTCATGAACAGCTCCAAAATCCGAAATTCTTTAGGGGAAAGACTAATTTCTTCGCCACGTACTGTGACTCGGCACTCCTGTGGATACAGAATAATGTCTTGAAACTTTAGAGTGGTTTCCTCGGGCTGGGGATGAGCATGACGATGGCGGCGAAGCAACGCTCGACAGCGAGCAATCAGTTCACGCATTCCAAACGGTTTGGTCAGATAGTCATCTGCACCAACTTCTAAGCCAACCACACGGTCGGTCTCACTACCCTTGGCGCTCAACATGAGGATAGGGACACTATTGCCTTCATGACGAATCAGACGGCAAAGGTCTAACCCATTCACGTAAGGCAGCATCAAATCTAAAATGATTAGATCTAAAGATGAAAACTCAGAGTAGCCCCCCTCTTCAGACTTACAGGCGAGATCCAAGGCGCTGCGGCCATCTTCCGCAGTCAGCACCTCATACCCTTCCTCACTCAAAGCCAAAGCAACAGTTTCACGAATTAACTCTTCATCCTCAACAACCAAGACCCGCCCTAACCTGACATCCTGTTGATGAGATCTGGTAGCTTCTAGCGTTAGCATATTCAGCATTTAAGCACTGGTATTTAGGCAGTCCAGATTGATCCTACCAAAATGCCGCCAGTCTGCTTGATCTGCAAGGGTTAATAATTCCTTTTATTCTGTTACTTGAGTTACATTTCTGCCGATACATTTTCAGAGAAATCAGGCAGTGCGCGACAGAAATTCGATTTGGGGCAGTAAGGGATCTTTGACAACGCCGATGCCAATGAATCCCCAACGTTTGAGCAGACCGTTCAACTGAGTATTTGGGATCGACTCTACAGCAAAGCGATCTGCTACTGCTGCACCGTGAGTGTTGAGATAGCTGAGCGCGTCAAAATGTTCTTGAAACATCAGCAAGTATCCGCTGTCAGATTGACTAGACTGCTCTTGAGCAGGCGGATTTGTTGGTTTAGGATGGGCAACCAGGTATTGACCATCTACCCTGGAACGAACCAGGTAAAAGACCTGTGACATAGTTTTTTTTGCAGCGTGCTAGTTAATGTCCTTGAGCTTGATGCGGGGATCAACAACTTTGAGCAGCAAATCTGCCAGCAAGTTGCCCAAGATTAGCATCACTGCACCCATCATTAGACTAGCCATGACCAGATAGAGATCTTGAGCAGTAACTGCCTGCAAGATTAACCGTCCCAAGCCAGGCCAATTAAAGTAATTTTCGGTGATGAATGCGCCACCTAGCAGACTGGCAAACTCGAAGCCCAGTAGTGTAATCAATGGGTTAATTGCGTTGCGAAGTGCATGAACATAGATCACGCGGTTTTCGGGCAACCCTTTGGCACGAGCAGTCTGAATGTAGTCTTGCCGCAGTACGTCTAACAGTTCTCCTCGTGTGATGCGCTGTAGTCCAGCGAATCCAGTAATGCTCAATGCGAGGGTTGGCAAGATCAGATGCCAACCAATATCAAGGAGCTTGCCAATAGGGGAAAGGTCAGCGTGATCGATACTAGTCATGCCGCCAACTGGAAATAGAGGAGAGGTGAGCTGTGCAAAAAACAGCAGCAGCAAGCCGGTGATGATGGTTGGGAAGCCTTGTCCGATGTAGCTAATCACCCGCAGGATGCGATCGCTCCTCTTATTCTGATGCACCGCTCCTACAATCCCGAGAGGGATGGCGATCGCCCAAGTGATAATAATCGAGGCGATCGACAGCAGCAGCGTTGGCGGAATCCGCTCCCACAGGAGTGAAGAAACTGGGCGCTGATAGGCAAAGCTAATGCCAAAGTCTCCCTTAGTCACAATTTGCTTAAGCCACAGAAAATACTGCTCGATCGCGGGTCTATCTAACCCAAACTGCGCCTCTAGAGAATTGATTGTTTCCTCCGAAATCTGAGGATTTTGTCGCAGCGTGTCCAGAAAGTTTCCTGGAGCCAGTTGGATGATAAAAAAGCTCAGAGCTGAGGCCAGCAACAGCGTCAATAGAGCTTGCAGAAGCCGCTTCACAATGTAAGACGTAGTTTCGCCTGTGATGAAGCGGATGGAGCGATCGCGAAAGGCTCTAAGACGCTGCTGGGCGGGAGGAAATTTAGTGTGGGTCATGCGCTCAAGCTGACGAGGAGACGATTCAAGCAAGCTACCCAATCAGGAATTTGACCGGATAGCTGGATTTAGTACTCGACCAAGGTGACGATTGGCACGTTTGGTAGGCGATCGCGTCCACCCAAAGCCGTTAGCTCGATGATAAAACCAAAACCCACTAATTCGCAGCCAGACTGCTCGATTAACTTTGCCGTTGCAGCCGCTGTGCCACCTGTCGCGATCAGGTCATCCACAATCAGGATGCGGCTGCCGGGGTGAAAAGCATCTTGGTGTATTTCCAAGCAATCCATCCCATATTCCAGCTCATATTTCACGGAGTGTACGGCAGCAGGTAGCTTGCCGGGTTTGCGAACTGGAATGAACCCAATCCCCAGCTTGTAAGCCAATGGAGTGCCAAAGATGAACCCGCGCGACTCCATACCTACAATGTAATCGGCTGATAAATCGGCACATTTTTCTGCCAAATGATCGATGGTGTAGCGCAGCCCTTCGGGATCACGAAGCAGAGTTGTAATATCTCGAAACAAAATGCCGGGCTTAGGAAAGTCTGGAATGTCTCGAATAAGGGATTTTAGATCCATGAAGCGATGGGGATTTAAGGAAGGAATAGTCAATGTCGTAGAAATCCTACCACCTACAGCATCCTATCGGTGTTGCTAAGTGGAGAACGCTTTTAGACGTGAAATTTTGGTTTCGTTCAAAATGCTTCTCCTATTCAAGCAGAATCACCTGGTTGGACGAGCTATATACGAGCTATATAGATGAGGGCGATCGACTCAAAGGGATCATACTTTGGAACTATCCGATGTTTTGCCTGGGAAGAACACATCATGAAACCTTTTCAGTTTTTCCTGATTGCGGGAGCGATCGCCGTCTCTGCCACCGTCAGTGGCACCTCCACCGTCTCTTGGAGCAGCGCCAGCAAACCGCAGCTCAGTGTAGCTAGCTCCTCCCACATCCCAACCCAACCCTCCCTTCAAGCACAAGCGGAAGCAGTGAGTAATTCCTCTGTGACTGTAGCGTCCCGCGTCGGGTCCTATCCTCGACAAACTTTCGAGTTGGTAGATGAAGCTCAACCCGGCAGCGATTTCCATCGATTTCGTGAGCGGCTCAAGCAGGCAATTCGCGATCGCGACTCTGCCTTTATTCGCTCGATTATTCCTGCGGGAGGGCTACCGACCTTTGCAGCAACGACTTTAACTGCAGACGATCTAAACGTGGATAATCCCGATGCTCCGTTTTGGCAACAGATAGAAAGGGCGATCGCTCCAGGTTGCGTAATCTATACGTCAGCTCGCAGTCTCGAAGCGGATGCAGATTCTCAAACCTGGGTTTGCCCAAATGTGTTTGCCTCAACCTATATTGAGACGGGTGCAGAGATCTTTATTGTGGGTGAGAATGTCAATGTGCGTCAGGCAGCAAGTTCCTCTAGCCCCGTGATTGACGTTTTATCGAACGAAATTGTCAGGCATGATTCAGAGGCTTGGCAGCGGGGGATATCTGATCAAGAGCGTGCATCACTAGAAACCTTTGAGGGCTGGCGACCCATTATTACGCCTAACGGACTGCGGGGCTATGTTTCCAGTCGCTACTCCTACACTCCCTCGGGCTACCGGGCGTTGTTTGAGAAGATTGGCGGCGAATGGCAGATGACAGTGTTTTTAGAAGGAGATTAGGCAAAACTGGGGGGATGCCTAATCTTCTTTGATCCCCGAGAAGTTTTCAAACCAGCCCCGCTTCCAAAAAAAGTAGACGAGACCAGCAGCGATCGTCCCCATCAGTAGCATTGCCACTGGATAGCCCCAGTACCAGTTCAGTTCTGGCATATTCCAGGGTGATTTTTCTGTATTAAAGTTCATCCCGTATACCCCAGCAATAAAAGTGAGCGGAATGAAAATACTGGATATAACCGTCAGCAGCTTCATCACCTCGTTCATGCGGTTGCCGACTGATGAAAGGTACACGTCCATCAAACTCGCTGCCAGTTCTCGGTAAGTTTCTACCATGTCTAGCACCTGAACCGCGTGGTCATAGCAATCCCTTAGATAAATCAGCACCTCTGGGCTAATCAGGGTACTGCCATCACGAATCAGGGAGTTGATTGCGTCTCGTTGAGGCCAAATCGACCGACGTAGGGTAAGCAATTCGCGCTTTAAGGCGTAGATTTTTTCGAGTGTTTGACGAGTCGGTCTCATTACAACCTCGTCCTCTAAATCCTCAATTTGTTCGCCATAGCGCTCTAAAACGGGAAAGAATCCATCAATGATCGTGTCGAGCAGGGTGTAAGCCAGATAATCGGCTCCGTGTTTGCGAATGGTGCCTTTGCAGGTACGAATGCGATCACGCACAGGGTTGAACGTATCTAGCTCAGGCTCCTCTTGCACCGTCAACAAGTAGTGCGGCCCTAAAATAAAACTGACCTGCTCACTAACAAAACCTTTGCCATCGTCGCAGGGCATCACCATTCGGGCAACAATGACCAACTGTTGGTCATACTCTTCTACCTTTGGGCGCTGTGGCACATTGACAACATCTTCCAACACCATCGGATGAAGGCTAAACACATCCCCCAACCGCCTCAACACCTCTTCGCTGCCTAACCCTTGCACATCTACCCACGATACTGACTCGGTATCTAGATAGGGGGCAGAAGCTTCTGGTGTGGGAAGGTGAACGCGGGTTGCCTTGGTTTCGTTGTAGTCAATCAGGATGATATTGGGAATCGGGGCATCATCTTCAATGTTGAGCGTCCCTGGTGCGCTACCTGGTTCGTCGTAAAAGTAATCGACATAGGACGATTCTTCTTCATTAGACGAAGCTGAAACAGCGGGTTTGGGCGGGTTAGATTTCGAAGATTGCCACGACAGTTTACTGATCATGCTGAGTTTGTCCGAGGTGTTTTGATAAAACCAGATAGAAATGGCTTAACTCCAGTCTTCCCGCTGGCTGCCTCGCCCTTTGTAAACTTTGGCGATTTGATGAATCTGGCGAGTTTTTTCGTAGAGCGCAGTTTCGCTAAGCTGCCACTGTTCTAGCACCTTTTCCAGATCTGCCTGAATGTCGCGTGCTCCTGGAAAGCCCCGATAGCGAATGCGGAGCCGGGCAAGTTCTACCAGGTTATAGTCATTGGGTTCGCCAGCTAAAAGGCTATTGATAATGTCGCGATCGCTCTTATAAAGCGGATGCTGCTGGTCTTTGCTAGCGCTAGTAGAGTCGTTTGAAGAGGCCATAAGCTAAAAGTCAATAGGTGTGAACCTTTACAATAAGGTCTTAATCCCATACACAATCTTAAGGCTGTAGATTTTATTTAATGCTTTGATGCCGATTTTTTCGGAAGACTGGCGATCGCCAAGGGTGCAGTAACAGCTCGACCTCAAGCCAAATGTGAGCAATCCCAAACAAACCGTTGTACTTTAATAAAGTGACTCGTTATACTACGGTGCAACATAGAGGGTTGAGCAAATGTCCTTGCTATTCCTTGTTCCACTGACAGTTACTTTGGGATCAGGCTGTGTATTCAAGGCTGCCAAAGATACCTCCACAGAAACTGCGACCGTTGCATTTGCAGTTGGATTGGTTGGTCTGGCTTTCACGCTGATTTTGTCGCCCTGGGAAGTGCAGCTTCCGTTAGTCGTGCTGCTTTTGGCTAACGTCAAATGGGCGGCTATCCTAGACTTCTTGTTTTTCCGTCGTGAAGATGTGGCTCCTGCCAGTAGAGCTAGGGATGGCAGTAATGCTGTAGCATCCACTATTTCGACTTCAGCTGTAGAAACTATTTCAACGATAAAGACGGATGCAGAGCAGAATCCAGCCGAGAAAGTTGTTTTAGGGAAATATCGTGGGGCTGTTTGTGAACTGGGTCAGCCAGTAGAGCGATCGCCTCATCAACCTACGGTAGAGCTTCAATATCGAGGAGCCAAAGTCCGCTGAGGCGACTGAAGTTAAAAATCAGGCGTTCTCTAGTTTTGGGCGCTAACGATTGTAGCGAAAGGCTGTGATAACATGGTTGATTGTATCTGTATTAAAGAGACGGCTTAACCTAATCATGGCACTGCTGCAAGAGCGCAAACACGAAATCATCAACGAGTACCAAATTCACGAAACCGACACCGGATCGGCAGACGTTCAGGTGGCAATGCTAACTGAGCGCATTAACAAACTCAGCGCCCACCTCAAAATCAACAAGAAAGACCATGCCTCTCGTCGGGGCTTGCTAAAGATGATCGGTCAGCGTAAGCGCTTACTTGCCTACATTCTGAAGCAAGACCAGGGACGCTATCGGGCTTTGATTACCCGCCTCGGAATTCGTGGATAGCGCGGACTAAAACCTGATAGGAAGAGTGCATGTCTCCTGAACCCCAACCTGATGCTCAATCAGATTCTAAAGATGCTGCGAATGCCGTAAACCGCGAGCGCTTACCCTTCGAGCCGACCAAGAGCCGCAAAAAGCCTGAAAAGAAAACTCCGACAGCACCGGTCAAACCAGAAAGAAAATCTGACTCTAAAAAGTCAGACGCTAAGTCGGAGGCTAAAAAGGTGGCTGCTAAAGCAGTGAAGAGCGATCGCTCGGGTCAAAACACTGCAGCTAGTATGTCCATTCCAGATGCAGTCAGTCGGCGAATGGTACGGCGAATGGCACTATTTTGCGGCATTCCATCTGCGTTGGGGATCTCAACATTTTTTGTCAGCTACTTCGTCATCACTCACGACCTAGTTGCGTTGCCCAATGCAGCCGTTGTGCTGGTCAGCATGGGCTTCTTTGGATTAGGTGTGGTTGGGCTAAGCTACGGTGTACTCTCTGCATCGTGGGATGAAGCTGCTGCGGGTAGCGCCCTCGGCTGGTCAGAATTTACAACCAATCTAGGAAGAATGACTGAAGCGTGGCGCTCAGCTGGAAAGAAACCCTAATCGGTATTCTGATTGTGCGGATGCACTTTGATCCCGTTTGCACCAGAGCAATCTCGCCACGAATGCTTCTGCAGTACGTTCTGATTTAACGTAAATTTGTTCCAATTCATTGAGATTCATCAATAGAATTAAGCCATACGTAGCCTAGAGCTAGCTCAGACGTAAAATATCGAAGGCTGAGCTAATCATCTAGCCAAAGGATTTTTGCAAGCTGTTAACCGATAACTCACGTTAAGGACTTTTGACATGATTGTGGTCATGAAGATCGGCACTCCTGAAGCCGAGATATCCCGGCTAGCTGAAGAGCTACAGACCTGGGGACTGTCGCCCGAAAAGATTGTTGGCAAGCACAAAACTGTAATTGGGCTGGTCGGCGACACAGTTGACTTAGACCCACTGCAACTCCAGGAAATGAGTGACTGGATTGAGCAAGTTTTGAGGGTAGAAAAGCCGTTTAAGCGAGTCAGCCGTGAATATCGTCATGGCGAAGCTAGCACCGTTATTGTGTCTACGCCTAATGGACCTGTGGCTTTTGGCGAACACTCCCCGATCGCTATTGTGGCTGGACCTTGCTCGGTTGAGAACGAAACGATGATCGTTGAGACGGCTCGGAGAGTCAAGGCGGCAGGGGCACAGTTTTTGCGGGGTGGTGCTTACAAGCCTCGTACTTCACCCTACGCTTTTCAGGGACACGGTGAAAGCGCATTGGGTTTGCTAGCAGCTGCCCGTGATGCAAGTGGTCTGGGCATCATCACTGAGGTAATGGATACTGCCGATTTAGATAAAGTGGCAGAAATCGCTGATGTGGTGCAAGTGGGTGCCCGAAATATGCAAAACTTCTCGCTACTCAAGAAAGTTGGCGCACAAGATAAACCCGTACTGCTGAAGCGGGGAATGTCTGCCACGATCGAAGAGTGGCTGATGGCAGCAGAATACATTTTGGCGGCAGGAAACCCCAATGTGATCTTGTGTGAGCGGGGAATTCGCACGTTCGATCGCCAATATGCTCGCAACACTCTAGATTTATCGGTAATCCCTGTACTGCGATCGCTGACTCACTTGCCGATCATGATTGATCCAAGCCACGGCACTGGCAGAGCGGAGTATGTGCCCTCAATGGCAATGGCTGCGATCGCGGCTGGCACTGATTCCTTAATGATTGAAGTTCACCCGAACCCTGCAAAGGCTCTGTCAGATGGGCCTCAATCCTTGACTCCAGATCGATTCGATCGTCTGGTTCAAGAACTATCCGTAATTGGGAAAGCGGTTGATCGTTGGTCCTTATCTCTTGCAGCTCTGGCATAAGCTACCTATCTGAAAACGCTACATAAAGAAGGAGTCAGGATAAAATCCTGACTCCTTCTCTGTAATAGTTACAGCGGTAATAGAAATATTGCACTATAGTCTCTTACCTAAAATTTTAAGTCGTTCTCATCTTTAGGCTCGTCCGATCCTTTCTCAACTTGCAGTTGCTCTAGCTCTGCTTCGATGCAGTGCAGTAGTTGATTGAGGGCCGGCAATGCTTCTAGTCGATCTGCTGAGAAACTAGAGCTAGTACGGGCGCGATCGCGAATTTCATTCACCTTAAGCTGAAGCTGTTTGGCAATACCCAAAGCATCTCGTCCTAGATTTGTCAGCTGCTGCTGTTGGTAAAACTTGAGCGCGGCTCCCCGCAACACCTGCAATGTTGCCTCTTCGCCATGAGCCGTAGACATCACCCGAAACCGCAACAGCAATCGTGTTTGTTGATAAAACCGTTCAATCTCAGCTTGCTTTGGCTTGTCAACAGTAATTAAAGGAAGCTGAGTCATTTGCTTCAACTCGTTGATCACACCCTGGAAAGTCGTTACGTCTAGCTTGTCAATCACCGATTGCAAAACCCCGTCCTGGCTCCAGAGAATTCGCCCATGCTGCTGCTGTCGTTCAAAATAGAGCCGCCCAATTCCGCCAAACAAAATGCGCCCGAGCAATTCTTGCAGCAGTTCTTTGGATTGCAGGGTTGCTAAGACTTCTACGGGGCTAGACAGGTATTTAGCCTGTACATCTAGCGTAGGCAAGGAGTTGAGCAGAGGAACTGAAGCTGGAGAATGTTCCTGCTCAGGCTGTTCTGGTTCTGGTAGTGCCAGGAGCGTGTTTTGTGGATCGGGCTGAGCCGAGGGTTGCGCTTCAGCATCCTGGGGGGGCACAAAGGGAATTTCTGGCGGGGGCGAAGGGGTCGCGTGGGAATTTCCTCGCTCGTGAATGTCGGTTAAGTTTAGGCTCTCTGGACTGTCTACCACAAGCGTTGCTTGCAGGTTTTGATTGACCGACGGTTTAGATCGAGAGCGACTAGGGTCTCTTCGTCCAACGACGGGAGAGCGTCCTGGTTGAGTCGGGGAACGGTGACTCCCTGCGTGACTTAGATGAGCAGATAAAACAGCCTGGAGCGCCTCAGAAGAGATGCGGCGGGGCACTAGAGTATAGTTTAGGTAAGAGATAATTCGCCGAACATAGTCAGAAGCGGCAGTGTCTTCAGGGCTGACCATGCCCAGGTTGAGGTGACTTCCTTCTAAAAATAGAGGAAGAACCTGGTAATAGAGACAAGCTTCAAATGGTAGAACGCCATCAATGAGGATGAACATCTGTTCGATGTTTAACTGCTCTACCCAATCTTCTTTGAACTGGTCTAGAACGGACTGGTAAACAGGATTGACGCGCTTTGGCTCAATGCGATCGCTCAGGGGAAACGCCATAGGAACAGGTTCCGCAATGCTTTGGATGGTGAGAGTGAGCTAATCCTGAAATGCACCCTGGCAACGGAGATTAGGAGGCGCTCCGCAACGCCTGAGCAGCTAAGTAAAGTTTAATCCATTCGCCCATGATTTGATTGGTTTTCTGATCGAGGTCTTGGGCGATCGCTTCAACGGTTTTACCGGCTTTCAGCGCATTTAACAACTGCTGTTGATCGAGGGTGAGGCTATGCCAAAATTGCTGCCACTGGTCAGGAGTTAGCCCCAAGCTATGTTCTTGTAGGGACGTTCCTAGCCAGGTGGTCACCAGGTCAGGGTGCTTTTTCAGAGCAAAAACTCGAATTGCATGATAGCTAATCTTTTCGCGCAGGCGATAAACCTGCTTGATCGGCAAATTCAGGTCTTTGGCGATCGCTTCTTGCGATCGCCCCTGTAGATGCAGATGTAGCCACCGTGCTGCAACGGGATCAACTTGCTCCTCTAGATAAGTCGCAAACTCCTGACTGACGGCAGACCGAAGCATCTGTTGTTCTTCCCAGGCTTGATTGTCCTGGTGTTGGGAAATCGCCTCTGAATCGAGTAAGCTCACCGGGTTGTCGGCGTCATCGGGCGTAATTTCCTCAGACACTAGCCGCACCAAATCACCAGCCGGAACCTGCGTCATGCCGCCCCGCTGCGATCGCCGCAAATAGTTAACAAATCGATAAACTAGCAAGGGCTGATTGCGAATAGGGCGTAAGCAATATTCTTCGATGCTGGCTAACATCAGAGCATTTCGCAAACGAGGATTGGTGGCGCATTGACCAATCCATAACATTTGCTGACGCATATAGCGGTCGTTCTGAATTAGCTCTTGAATCACTTCTTGCAGCACATCCATCACGCTGCGGTGCCGATCGCGAGACAACGCAACCCAGGTGCGAATTTTGCTGCGAATCAGGAACAGACTGCCCAACCGCTGAATTAATTTACGGTAGGCTTGCTCTGGATGCGCTCCTAAATATCGCTGCTGCAAAATCCGATAGCGGTAGTCAATCGCTTGCTGGGCGATCGCAAGCTGTTCCGGGGAAAGCTCGTTAAACCGATCGGGGTTTTCCCCCAATAGCCAGTTGAGGATACTCTCCTGAGCTACGGACGATTGATCTGGAGAGTCTGTTTTGAGGCGCGATCGCCACTCTTGCCGGAGATCCTCAACCACTGTCATGGAACAACAATCCTTCAACTTATCACTTCATCAATGGGTTTGCTTCATCAATGGGTTTGAAGTAGCCTAATGTACCGCCGCTAAATAAAGTCCCCTGAGCTACTGAATGTAGGGTCAGTGCAGGGTCTTACATTTTATACCAAGTAGATCCACCTGCTGATCAAGAAGCCATTAGGCGACTAAAATCGACCCTACCTAAATCTGTCCCCCAATATTAGTCTGAAGGTGAGTCCCAAAGCACTCACCCACTTGGGGCATCCACCAAACACCTTACAGTCCAGAATCAGCTTCGTCTGTTTCTTGAATTGCAGCCACAAGCTGCTGTAAGGCTTGGGTTAATTGGTCTAATTTTTCTAAAGCCGTATCTTGATTCTCAGCCAGGGTTTGCACCGCATCACTCAACGCAAAAATTTGATAGCCCTGCTGCTGAACCTGAGTTGCCAGAGCGTCTACGCGATCGGATAGACGATCTACCGTCTCAGTCGTGGCTAAAACAGCTTCCCCGATCTGCTGCACAATTGATTCCAAGCGATTTAGCTTAACTTCCACTCCTCAACAACCTTTTCGTCCAAATTGATTTACGTTCAAGCCTACTCTATTGCACCCGGATCTGGTCAAAGTTGTTGCAGTCTTGCCAATCCCTATTTAGTTTAAAGACACCGATCTTGAGATAGATTGTCTATATCTTTAGGAAAAGATTACATTTAGTTCATCAAGTCTTATAGAGTGCTAAAGGCGAATGGATGTGCTACGAAATTTTTCAGGGGTAGAGCAGCATCACGAATCTCAAGGAAGCTGTGGCGTTGAAAAGAGCCAACCTAACCTGGCTCCCCGTTTTGCAACGTTTAGAAATATTCCTCCTGAACGGGTAGGACTGAATGGAGAATATGACCATAGCGGTTTAGCGAAAAGAGTGTCTTTACGATTCAGCCAGAGTTTTGGAGCAGGCGAAATCGAAAACCTGCGAATTATTCAGCGAGGAGCAGTAGTTGTACTGCTAGGGAAAATTCCTAATCGGCGGCTGCTCACTCAAATGATCGCTATTGCTCTAGGGACAAGTGGTGCAGTTGATGTAGAAATTAATGGCATCAGCGTCGTTCAGTCTTATAAGCCCAATTTCAGAGCAAGCCTTGGAGAGTTGATGGACTCAAGTGTGGGTGTGAGGCGCAATCGCCGCAGCAATAAGTCTTGTCATGCTTGTTAGATCAAGAAACATGCCCGAAATATTTCTTTGAATCGTTCAGTTTCCCAGATTATTTGTAATGCTAATCACTTAAATCAAGGCAAAAGCAGGAAGGCAAGGTTAGACCTTGCCTTCCTGCTTTTTATATGGAAACCGTTTAAGTAATCTCAAACACCAGCCCAAAGCGGTTGAATAAGCTACAGGTTTGGTGATCGGTTACGTTTGTGTCACTTAGCTCTAGATTGTAAAAATCTACCCACTCATGGTCAAAATACGGTCCAGCGTGCCAAGTTCCGACTTCTAGCTTGATAAAACAATTGCCAGGAATGCGGAAAGCAGCAAGGTCATTGAGTGAGGGTTCTGCTGATTCACCGGGTGGGGCAACTGCAATCAACCAATCTTTGCCCTCTAGAGAGCCAAGACACTGGGTACAGCGAACGTGTCTAGTAATTTGAGAAAACCTGCGCCCCTTTTGCTGGAGCCGCATGATGTAAAAGCGTGGCAGACCCTGGTCAAGACTCAGACGAGCATCTTCTTGGTCATAGGTCCTGCCATCCTCGCTAGCAAAAATGACCTGCCCGTAAGGCTGAAAGCTTTCAGAAGTGATCTGCTGGGCAGGAAGCTGGTGGACTGAGGTGGATTGCATGAGAGGGGGCTAGAGGTTAGGAATTAGGGGTTAGGGATTGTTCTGGTTTCCAAGCTGGAGCTAGGAACTAGGGTGAACGCTTTTCTCTTACGCTATCCCAAGACCTAGTAGGATAAAGCGCAGCACAAAGACGGCTGCCAAAATCCAGATAGCAGGATTGATTTCATGAGCTTTGCCCTGAAAGGCTTTGATCAGGGGGTAGGTGATGAAGCCAACGGCTAAGCCTTCGGCGATCGAATAGCTGAGTGGCATGACCAGAATGGTCAGAAATGAGGGGATTGACTCTGCCGGATCTGACCACCGAATTCCTGATACGTTACCCACCATCAATACGCCGACAATAACTAGAGCGGCGGCGGTTGCAAAGCCTGGAATAGCAGAGAACAGGGGAATGAAAAAGATTGAAAGAACAAAAAATCCGGCAGTTACAACAGCAGTAAATCCAGACCTTCCACCTTCAGAGACACCAGATGCCGATTCAATAAAGGTGGTGACGGTGGAGGTGCCGAGAAGTGCGCCTACAGTGGTGCCTACGGCATCTGCCATGAATGCCTGTCCTGCTTTGGGTAGTTCGCCCTGTTCGTTGATCATGCCTGCCTGGATACCTACGCCAGAAAGGGTGCCAACGGTGTCAAACAGGTCTACAAACAAGAAGACAAAGGTAACAGCCAGGAAGTTTGTCAGGTTTGCGCCGTTAATCTGTCCCAGTCCAACAAATGCCTGTCCAACTAAATCGACAGGGAGTTGGGGCAACGCGATGATGCCACTGGGAGGAGGGGAGATTTGAAGAATCCAACCCAGCACCGCAGTTGCGAGAATGCCCCACAGTAAAGCACCTTTAATTCGACGGGCAATGAAAGCTGAGGTGATTAGAATTCCGAAGATCGCCATTAGGGTCTGGGGTTGCCCCAAATTTCCTAGTGAGGTTTTGGTGGCTTCGTTAGCGACGATAAGTCCGGCTCCGCCAACAGCCGGATCACCAGATAGCCCGATATAAGCAATAAATAGACCAATGCCTACAGCGGTGGCGCGTTTCAGGCATTCAGGAATAGTCGTAATGATTTGACTACGAACATTGGAAACGGTCAGAGCGATAAAAATTAGCCCTTCTACCAGGACGGCTGCCAGGGCCAACTGCCAACTGACGCCCAAACCGATCACGACTGAGAAGGCGAAGAAGGCGTTTAGCCCCATTCCGGGTGCCAGGGCGAAGGGATAGTTTGCTAGGAGCCCCATGACCAGGGTGGCGATCGCCGACGAAATGGCTGTTGCAATCACCAGTTCTCCAAACAAATCACCCGATTCCTGTAAAAAGATGGCGTTAGAGAGAATCCCAGGATTCACCACCAGAATGTAAGCCATCGTTACGAAGGTAGTGATCCCAGCGATTACTTCAGTTCGCAGGTTGGTTCCTAGTTCGGCAAATTTGAAGAAGCGGGCGATCGCCCCTGTTTCCTCAGGCGGCTGCGGGACAGGAGGGGAGTTTGGCTCAAGTTCAGTAGATCCACTACTCATACGGCAACTTTGGATTTTAGGTTTTGGAGGAATTTCTGGTAGGCGATCGCACTCAACTATCGATTGCCGCCAGAGACGACCATGATATTACGGCAGGTCTAGCCGCAAAATGTGCAGTTAGCTACACAAGTACCTGAAATTCCTTAAGTCCCTCCGGCGTTTCGTAATTCACCTCAACTTGGTCAACAACCGCAGCAGGAGGGCCTTCGTGGCACCAGCGCAGCATTTCTGCAACGGTTGCGCGATCGCCTTCAAACATGGCCTCAACTCGGCGATCGCGCAAATTGCGAACCCAACCCTTCAGCTTTAACAGTTGGGCAGTGTCGGCAGTCGCAGCCCGATAGCCAACTCCTTGAACGCGACCAGAGACAAAAACGTGAGCGCGAATAATATTGGCTTGAGACGAGTCACTCGATGAGCTATTCATTTAGGTTAAGCTCCCTGCACTTTGTCTAATTGAATCCTGAAATATTCTCCTCAGAATTAAAGAATTGAGGGGGGAGTGGTTTGGGCAGCAGTCAACATCATCTGGAAAACTTGACGCGCTGCTGTAGAGGAATTTCAATTACAAATTCTGTACCTTGACCAGGAGATGAAATAAAGCCGAGCGAGCCGTCGTGATTTTTTGTCACAATTTGATAGCTAATTGACATACCCATACCTGTTCCCTTATCAGCAGATTTGGTAGTGAAGAAGGGATCAAAAATGTGATGCTTTACTTTTTCTGACATTCCTGAACCGTTATCAGCAATTTTAATAGTAACTTGATTATTATCAGTGAGTTTAGTGCGTATATGAATATAACCTTGAGAACTTTTGCTCTCACGGGAAGCGCATTGTTGGTTTTGCTCCTCTAAAGCGTCAATGGCATTGGTCAGGACATTCATAAACACTTGATTTAGCTGTCCTGCATAGCATTCAACTAGCGGTAACTCTCCATACTCCTTAATTACTTTAATAGCTGGACAGTCAGATTTAGCTTTGAGGCGATGCTCCAAAATGATCAAAGTGTTTTCAATTCCCTCATGAATATCAACTGCTTTAAATTCAGCTTCATCTAAGCGAGAAAAGTTACGTAGGGAAAGAACAATTTGGCGAATACGTTCGGCTCCCATCTGCATGGATGACAACAATTTAGGTAGATCTTCCTTTAAAAACTCAAGTTCGATTTCCTCAAGCTTTGCTTGGATAATTGGTGACAAATTGGGATAATATTCTTGATACAAATCAATTAGATTAAATAGATCTTCAACATAATTACTAGCAGGTTCGATATTGCCATAAATAAAGTTAACTGGGTTGTTAATTTCATGGGCAACTCCTGCAACAAGTTGGCCCATACTAGACATTTTTTCACTTTGAATAAGCTGAGTTTGCGTTTGTCTTAATTCCTCTAGTGTGTTTTCTAAGTCTTGAGTTTGCTGGCGAAGTTGTGAAATAACTTGCTTGAGCTGGTTAGTTCGCTCTTCAACCTGAATCTCTAAGTTGCGGTTATGCTCAGCTAACAAGTTTTCTGTTCTCTGCAAGTCAGCATTCTTAGCTTCTAATTGTTGAGTGTAGGCTTCCAACCTTTGAAGTAGAGTGCGGTTTTCACCAAAAATGTAAGAAATTCTTTCAAACCAGGGCTGCCAAATTTTAGGCACCTCTAATTCATCAGAGATAATTCCTTGGCTCTCGGTTTCAATGTGTTCTACTAATTTTCGAGCGGGTAAGATAAATCTTTTGCGAGTGAGATGATTAGCAACGATAAGGATTAAACCTAGTCCAGGTAGGAGAGCTAGAAATAGCCAATTCGTTCCAGATAAAGCCTTTAAAGTAATTGCTGTTTTAGGAACCCACAGAACTAGCTTCCACGGTGCATTTTCTAGTTGATGGTGAAGTAATATATAGGAATTGACGGAGTTGATTTGGTCGGCAGGAGTTTGTAGAAGTTGCTTAAATTGGTTTTGTAAATCTTCTGGCAATGCAGCTTGAATAGACTTTACTTTAGCATCGGTCGAGTTAACTAAGTCGGGATGAGCTAATAGTTGATCGTATTGATTAATAATAAATGTATTTATTTGGCGATCGCGCTCAATCGCAGAGTTTTTGATCGTTTCATTCAGTACATCTAGTGTAAAATCTAAAGCAATGGTACCTAAGAAATTATCTTTGTCATAGATTGGGGCGGAAATGGTAACCATCAACCCTTTGCCTGCTGTATCGGTATAGGCGTGAGTCCAAAAAATTTGGCGTTGAGGATTGTTCTCTGGTAGTCCAAGTTGATAAAAATCTTGATCGTAATCACTCTCCTTAATCAAGTACTCACTGCTTGAAACCCAGGGATAAATATTAACGAATCTGTTTTCTGATATGTAATATACCCAAGCGAGATTAGGTATATTTTCTCTGGACGCTTGAAAAAGAGGGTTGAGTGATAACGCCATCTCAATCTCTCGCTTGACATCGGGTGAAATCTGCTCCACTGAGCCTATTCCAGTCACGTTACCAACCATGTCCTTAGTAAAAGGAGGCTGAATCTGATCTAAGACGTAGTAATCTTCTTCTGGTAGATTCTGTAACTGAGAGAGGAGTAGGGAAGGTGTCTCCTCAGAAGAATGAGTTGCTAGATAAAACTCGGCTTCAGTTTTAAGGCTATGGACATGGTCAGAGGCTCCTTTCACAAGATAGTTTAGACTGGATGCCTCCTGTAGAAATCTTGCTTGCAGCTGCTCTAATTCATTTTGGTAGCGCGAACGGAATTGCAAGTAAAATAAGCTGGATGATACGACAGTGACTAACGAGAACGTGGCGAAGATGATACGAGTGTATCCCTCAAAGAAGTTTGTGCTAGGCAGTACTGCTTGGCTCTTCTGTCGCATAGGTTAAAGCTATTACTCTTCCATTCTTAGAATTCCCAGTCATCAAGTGCTCACACCTAAAACGACACAACTTAACCCTGTGCAGAAACAGTTAAGGATGTAAGTTCATCCAAAGCCAATTTGGACTACACAAATACTGTTAGTTCAGTGACTGGGTAATTGTTTTGCTGATAGCTGCAGTCACATACAATCCCAGCACTAAGCCCAGCGCATTTCTAACGATATGATACTTGCGCCCTTTTACCTGATTGAATTCATTAAAACCTTATTCCTCTTTCTTGTCCAAGTTGCAACGACTGCCTATCGAGGTCAACTCAACTCGATTGGGTTTGCTGTCCTTCCTGAACCGTACCATTCTCATCAAACGGTACTGACCTAAGCAGATGCTGTCAGGTCTGCAACTTCCTGAAGAAGTCGTAGACCTGAGCTAAGCTTGTTCTAACCCGTTCACTTCCTATGGTCTGGGCACAAATAGCATTCGAGTGTAGTTAATGCCGCCGTCGTTGTCGCTGGCAAGCCAATAACCCTGCTCGGTTACGGCTAGACTTTCGATTTTTTCCTCGATCCAGTCGTAATCGGAGAGCAAATCCAGCACCAGGGTTTTCTCTAGCGTTGCGCCAGGTTCTGCGTCGGCTAGAGAAACGCGGTAGATGCGCTTGATTCGAGCATTGGCTGAGCCATTCTCACCGCCCTGATTGTCTCGCTCAACGATCAAGAAACTGCCGTCGGTGTCGCGGGCAATTTCGCTCAAGCCAACCCAGCTTTCTTCTACGTTGTCTGTGTCGAGCGGGTAGAAATAGTAATTCCAGGTTTGGTTTTCCAGGTCATATTCGGCAATTCGCACGGTGTTTTCTGGGTCGCCCTCAAACTCGCGCTGAATTACGACATAGACTTTGGTGCCTTCGGCGTTGGTTGCGACTCCTTCGAAGCCAAAGCGGGTGATTGTGCCTGCTGCTGTTTCGGGTAGCGGAATTTCTTGCTGCACTTCGCCCATGCCGTTGACATAGCTGAGTAAGTTGGGGGCTTCTTGACCTTCACGATCATCTCCTTCGCTGACCACCCAGAAACCACCAGGAGGATGAAGGGTTACGCCTTCCAGGTCATAGCTGACAGGTTCGCCATCCTTGGTAATTGGCAGCGCACTGACAACTGTAGCGACTGAATTCTCCATTTCAATTCGATAAATGCGAGAAGATGACACCGCGTTGTCGGGTACGGCGTACAGGGCATTCGGGTTATAGCGTACCTGATGTAGTCCACTAATGGCGCTAAAAGGTAAACCTAACCCTGTGCTGGTGATCAGCGGCTCAGTTGGGCTATAGGCTGATGCAGCTGGGTCAGTTGAAGCTTGAAAGAAGTCGATTGTACCATCGTCTTCATTGGAGGTTAGCAGCAGATTGCGCTGTGGAATTGCCAAAACTCCCTCGGGGGCCAGTCCAGTAGGCAGGAAGCTTAGCAGTTCAGGTTCCTCGACGTTGCTAATGTCGTAAGCGACGACAAAGCTACCCCGCTCAGAGGCGACGAAAGCAATGGGCTGTCCATCAAAGTCGGCCATGGTGCCACCTTCCATTTCAAGTCCACGATCTTCGGAGCGCTCGTCAGGATATTGCCCTCTGGTAACTGCGAGTTCCTCAACGCTGCTGCCACTGTCGTAAACGACATTGCCTTCCAGGTCAAAGATTGTCCAGCCGCGTCCACCTGACCAAATGTTGTCGCCAAAGCTTTCTAACTCGGTGTCCCCTTCGTTGACGGTAAGAAGGTATTGACCATCAGGGGTGAAGGCAATCGCATCTGGCTCTCTGCGTCCTTCAAACTCTTCAGTGACAATAATCTCACCATCCTCAGTCAGGTCAGCTAAATGGATGGAGTTGCCAGCAGAGAAGATACGAGTGATTTCTTCGGAAGCAACGTCGATTAGGGCGATCGCATTATTCTCTTGAATCGTTACAGCGGCCGTGCTGCCATCGGGACTGAATTTGACATACTCTGGCTGCGGGTCTTCGATATAGTTCACGCCTTCCACACCGCTTAGATCGATTTCTACTGCCGAAACGGTAGACTCGCTCGGGTTGTCATAGTTAATCGTGACAAAGTTAATCGAGCCAGGACGAGAGCCAGGCAGGTTGTCAGTGTCTTCCTCGTCCTCAAGCGCCACAATTACTTTGCTGCCGTCGGGGGAAATGTCAATGCTGTCAGGTCCAATGCCCAGAAGCTGCACCTGTCCGACGATTTCGCGAGTCATCAGGTCAATGAAGACGAGGTTGCCGGGTTGCTGATCGGCGATCGTTTGCCCGGCATCTTCGTCAATGAGGGAAAGGACAGCGGCGATCGCATACTTACCGTCAGGCGTAACCGCAACCGAAGTCGGCTCCCCAGCCACCTCAATGATTCCAAGCGGCTGCGGATTTGTGGGATCGGTGATATCAACAAAGCCAACTTGCTGGTCGCCTGAGTTGGTGAAAACCAGCGTGTTTCCATCGGGGCTAGCGTCAATAATTTCCGCCACTGCGCCACCGACTACGTAGCGATTGAGCGGCACAAAGCTACGAATCTGCGCTTGAGCAACTCCAGCACTGCCCAACAGCACCGTTGAGACTAAAGATGCAGAAATAAGAGCATGAATTGAGAACTTCACCATAAACCCAGCACTCCTCACCAAGATGTCGATGTGACAGTTAATTCCAATCGATGGGAGTATAAAACGATGCAGATGGTGGCTGGTTTATGAGAAGGTTAAGCTCTCATTGAGCAGTGGTTGCAAAGAATGGTTAGTTAGAAATTCGATCTAGCTCAAGCTTAAATCCAGGCAGTACTTAAGCATCAGAACGCGATCGCTACTCCGCTTCGCAATCTCGATTGGAGAGGGAGCCATCGGGCATGACCGTTCGACAAAATTTGGCTTGCTCCATCAAAGCGCCTCTTAAACTTGCACTTTCAAAGGACGCTTCTGTGAGGTCTGCTCCGGTAAAATCAACTCCTTCTAGCCCCTCTTCACCGACTGGAGTAAATCCCACGACTCTGAAATCGGCGCGGGTAAGATTAGCATTTCTAAAGCTGGTGCCTGAAAGCCCAGTGCAGGTGCCCGCGCCACAGCGAAACTCCGCAGAGGTCAGGTCTGCACCATCAAAAACTGTGTTGTACAATTCAGCTTGCCGTAAAACTGCAAACCTGAGATTTGCTCCAGACAAATCAGCAGAACTCAGCTTCGCAGCTCCTAGAATTGCACCCTCAAGGTTAGCCTTTGATAAATCGGCTTCCTCTAATTCTGCGAAGGATAAATCTTCATTGGACAAATCACAGCCTGGGCAGTCACGCAGGACTCCTTCCAGGAATTTTTCTTGCCTAACTTCGGGAGTGTTGACCCATAAAATCACCGCAAGGGGAAGTGTGGCAAATCCAGCAATGTAACCGAAACCACCAACGATGAGGGAGCGGCGATTGATCCACAGTCGCCAGCCTGAACGTTGAGACGGTTGTTCTGTTTGCTCCATGTTTTGACCAAGGTTTGACATAGCTTCAGAAATACAACGCTATAAGGAAATGTCACTGATATAAGACCCTGGCTTATCTAAGGAACTCAGAATCTCGTCACTGTCATTCTGCTTAGGGATGTTTGAGACGTAGCGAATGTCTCCGTGAGGGCGTAGCATTCGGGCAAGAATCTTTGATCAACTCCAAAGACTGCTTGCCGAATGCTACGCCCCTACGTGTTGAACTCGGACTAGAGGCAAACATCCCTACAGTTTCTTCAAGCCCTGGCTGGATTATTTCTGAGAAATGGCTGGCGATCGCCCTCCAAGAATTCCCTTTACAGTTGGTACGCTAGAAAAGCTGTGGTGCACTGCATTCGGCGATAACTGTTGTGTTGGGTGGGGAGAATGGTGTGTTTTTCAGCGTTGTGATTCCGACGTACAACCGTAAGCCAATTTTGGAGAAGTGCCTGAAAGCGCTGGAAAACCAACAGTTGGCAGCAAATACGATCCTTGAAGGTTATGAAGTGGTGCTAGTCGATGATGGTTCGACCGATGGCACGGTGGACTGGCTGCGATCGCCCACTACCCATTTCCCCCATGTGCGCCTGTTTCAGCAGGACCATCAAGGCCCAGCAGCAGCGCGGAATCTGGGTGTGGAAAAGGCGATTGGCGACACGATTATATTTATTGATAGTGATCTGGTCGTGACGGAGAGCTTTTTACAGGCTCATGCCGATGCGCTGATTGAGGGAGAGAAGAAACTGGGAAGCGATCGCCTCTTTACCTACGGGGCTGTGATCAACACCAGCAACTTTGATCAGCCCACTTCCGAATCGTATAAGCTAACGGACTTTTCAGCAGCGTATTTTGCCACGGGAAATGTGGCGATTGCTCGCAAGTGGCTCGACCAGTCCGGGCTGTTTGACACTCGCTTTCAGCTTTATGGCTGGGAAGATCTGGAGTTGGGCGTGCGGCTGAAGCAGCTTGGATTGAAGCTGGTCAAATGTCCTGAAGCCCCAGGCTATCACTGGCATCCCCCTTTCTCACTTGACCAGATTCCGCTCATGATTGACCGTGAAATCCAACGGGGACGTATGGGTGTGCTGTTTTACCAGAAACATCCAACCTGGGATGTGCGACTGATGATTCAGATGACCTGGCTGCACCGGGTTCTTTGGGGACTGCTTTCTCTGGGCGGCAGGCTAAACGAACGCACCATGGCACCTTTTCTGCAATGGCTGATCGACAGCGGTAAACCCCAACTGGCACTCGAAGCCGCCCGCATTTTTCTCAACTGGTACAACGTACAGGGCGTATATGCCGCCTATGTGGACGCTTTGAAAAATGAAGGATGAGGGGGGAACATCTTCTTCCCTAGCCCCCAGCCCCCAGCCCCTACACAACTCAAGGTTTTTCGTCGGGCGCAATGCCGTCTTCAGGAAAGACCCATTGCGGCGATTGCATTGCTTTTTTGCGAATGGCTTCTTCGGCGATCGCAATCATGTCATCCAACGATGTTTCTTGAACAAACTTTGCGGCCTGTTCTTTGTATTCCAGGTTGGGGCACTGATCGCCCAACACACACCCATTCACGCAAGCAACTGTGCAGTCAATTTGGCTAGGTTCCATTAGACACCTCTCCTCAGTTCTCATTCATCAAAGCGATTGGCAGACCTTTTCTGCTGTAGCTGCCAACTTGAGTCAGCATTTGTGCCCAGCTTTACAAAGTCTAAAAAAATGGTAGCGCAATCCGAATCAAAGGCATTCAGCAAAAGATTTCACCGAGTCCTAACTCCCAATCCCAAACTCCTAATCCTCAAAAAACGTCTCTGCCAACCCCAGATAGCGAATTCCGGCTGGGCTAATGTCAAAGCGGCAGGGAAGAACCTGTAAGCCGAGGGCGATCGCCTCCCTCAGCAGCTTCCCATAGAGCGGATCAGCGCTGTCACCCGGGGCGAAATGGGTGCAGTCACCGCGATTGATGAAATAGAGCATTACCGCTTTGGCTTTGGGCAAGAGTGCTGTTAGCTCAATCAGGTGTTTTTGCCCGCGTGTGGTGACGGTATCAGGAAACAGCGCCAGTTTTCCCTGTGTCCAGGTGGTGTTTTTCACTTCTACGTAGATGGGTGGAGCGGATTCGTCACCCATTAGTAGAAAATCGACTCGGCTCTTTTGGTCTGCTCCGTAGCGCACTTCTGGCAAGATCTGGCTGTAGTCGCTCAGGGGAAAGAGCTTTGCTTCTAGTGCCGATTTGATGACGCGATTGGGCAAGGCAGTATTGACGCCTGCCCAGGTTAGTGTGTCTTTAACCTGAATCAGTTCCCAGGTGTAAGGGAGCTTGCGGGTTGGGCTATCGCTGCGAGACACCTGAACCCGACTGCCAATTTTGCAAACGCCCGTCATTGGACCAGTGTTGGGGCAATGAGCGGTGATGGTTTCGCCCGAATCTAGCTCAATGTCAGCAAAAAAGCGCTTGTAGCGCTTCAATAAGATACCTGGATAAAGAGTTGGGTAAGGATAAAACCAATCGCTCGTTGTATCAGCTTGTTGCACGTTTACCAAAGTAGGGTTGTAGAGTAACTCTTGAATTCATCGTCTTTTGTTACCACGGGAATATTCTCTGTCAAGCTTTGCGCGAGTATGAGTCGATCAAATGGATCTCTGTGATGAAAAGGCAGTTTCGTTAGCTCATCCAAGTGTTCTGGCTGTATTTCAAGCAGCTCAATGGCGTTACCATACACTTCTCGTTCAACTAGCTCAGTCAGTGTCATCTTGAGTTCTAGTTTGCCAATGCTACTCTTAATCGCTATTTCCCAAAGACTTGCAACACTCAAAAATCTCTGATTTGCCTGTTCCTCAATCAGATTTCTTGCCAGCTCACTGAGAGTAGAATTGCCTTCGATAAACCACAGAAACGCATGTGTATCGAGCAAGAGCTTCACGGAGCATATTCCTCAAAGTCCTCCAGTGGCTGATCAAAATCCTCTGCCATCTTTACCAATCCTCTAGCACTACCAAATTTTGGAATTGCCCTTACAGTGCTGATTGGCATAATTTTAAAAGAGGTACCGTCGCTGCGGGTTATGATCACTTCTTCTCCATTTGCCGCTTCTTCAATTAGCTTTGCCAATTGAGTTTCAGCTTCTTTTAAGTTGACTTGATGCATGGGTGATTCCTAAAAAGAACCAGTCTCCTAATATAGTCGATGCTTGCTGTGATAAGCGTCTTTCTTGCCCAAACACTCCGTGAAAGGAATTGGAATGAAACTAGATGTTCATGGATTAGGGGCTTCTAGCTTGAAGAGTTCTAGCTCTTTTCCGTAATACTGTTGAGTGCGTCCGAGGGGAGACATCCCTAGTCGTTGGGTGACCTGGATAGAGGCGGTGTTTTCGGGGTTGACGACAGCGTAGATGACGGGCAGTTTCAGCACGTTAAATCCGTAGTTCAGGACAGCCTGCCCTGCTTCAGTAGCGTATCCTTTGCCCCAGGCGGCTTTTTTAAGGTGCCAGCCGACTTCAATTTCTGAGGTGAGGTTTCCGTCGTTGTCGGGCAGTTGTTTGAGAATAACAGTTCCAAAGATTTCGCCAGTTTCTTTGTCGGCGATCGCCCAAAATCCAGTTCCATTGTTTAAAGCAGCAGTGCGGTCGGTTCTTTGTTGTAGCGATCGCCGCTGAGTTTCAACGTTCTCCTCTTTGCCGCCGCCAATAAAACGCATCACTTCAGGATCGCCATAAATCTCAAAAGCCTGCTCTGCGTCATCCTGGGGTATCCAATTCCGAATAACTAAACGCTCAGTCTCAGTCAAGATAGCCATTATTTCTTACTCCCAACCTTAATCCTCAACCCCTAATCTCCCTTAAGCCAGCAATTGAATAATCGCCTCAACCAACCGCTGAGGCTCAATCGGCTTTGCCAGGTGCAGTTGAAACCCTGCAGATATTGCCCGTTGCTGATCATATTCTGCGGCGTAGGCAGTGAGCGCGATCGCCGGAATATCTCCCCCTTGTTCAGGCGATCGCGCTCTGATTTGCTCGATCAACATGTATCCGTCCATTTCGGGCATTCCAATGTCACTTAACAGAATGTGAGGTTGAGCTTTGGGGGGGCACTGGTCTAGAATCTCCAGAGCGGACCCGGCAGAAGCAGCGGCGATCGCCGTTGCCCCTGCCTGCCTGAGCAGGAAAACCAGCACTTCTCGCGTGTCTGGCTCATCATCTACAATCAGCACTCGGATACCTGCCAGAGCAGCGGTGAAAGTTGGAAAATCAGGCTCTCCCTCCGAGTACGGGGTGGAATAGAGTCCTAGATTGGCTGGCGGGGTTGGTGCTGCACCTGAAGTTGCTTCGTCCTGCCACAACGGTAGTTTGACCTTGAAGGTAGCACCCTGTCCTTCTCCTGAGCTTTCGGCATGAACGGTGCCGCCGTGTAGCTCGACCAGATGACGCACGATCGCTAACCCTAATCCCAGCCCGCCAAATTTGCGTGTGGTAGCGCTATCAGCCTGACGGAAGTAGTCAAAGATGTAGGGGACAAACTCAGGGTTAATGCCAATGCCACTGTCGCTGACGGTGATTTGAGCGTATGGGTAGGCGATCGCTTCTTCCGATTGCACCCGTTCCAAGCAGATCTCTACTCTGCCGCTGTTAGGGGTGAATTTGACCGCATTAGACAGCAGATTCCAAACGATTTGCTGGAGTCGGGCCGGATTTCCTGAGACTTGAAAGTGTGAACTTTGCGGTGGTTCGGTCAGGACGGTGGGGTTGGGCTGAGTTGCCGGATTCGTTGGGGTGGCTGCATCCGTTTCGACTGCTTGTGACTGAATTTGGGCAGGGAGGGCGATCGCCTTAGCCTCTTGCTCAAAGCTTGTATCCATCAGGTGAAAGCTAAGCTGGATAGATTTAGCTTCAGCAGACAGGCGCACCGTTTCGATTGCTGCTTCAACCACAGAGATCAGGTTGACCGGACAGAAATTGAGCTTGAGCTTTCCTTGCAAAATCCGCGATACATCCAGCAAATCTTCGATCAGTTGGGTTTGCAGTTTGGCATTGCGCTCAATTGTATCCAGGGCACGGGCAACGGTTTGAGCGTCAAGTTTGCGGTTTTTGAGTAGCTGAGTCCAGCCTAAAATCGGGTTGAGCGGCGTGCGTAATTCGTGGGAAAGCACAGCGAGAAATTCGTCTTTGACTCGGTTAGCTGATTCGGCGGCACTCCGAGCGGCTTGCTCGGCAGCATAAAGCTGAGCGCGGGCGATCGCTTGGGCACACTGCTGTCCCAGAGTCAGCATAAAGGCTCGATCTTCTTCGTTAAAAGACTTAGCCGCTCTAAAGCTTAAGCCCATTGCACCCAGTGTGCGTCCCTCAACATTCAGCGGAATACAGGTGAATGCTTGATTGCCAGTTGTGGCGATCGCATCAGCAAGGTGAGGATAGTCTGCCAGCAATGCCTCTGCGTTTTCCAGAAAAATGGCTTCTCCCGTTCGCACCGTTTTTGCCAGGGGCGTGGGGGCTGTTACGGAAAAGCTTTGCCAGGGCTGCACGACCTCTGACGGATAGCCGATCGCATTCACCACCCGAATCGACAATCCCTGATCTACCAATAGCGCCACCGATCCAGCAGTGGCTCCCAGGGCAGCAATTCCCTGATTCATTACAACATCAGCGACTTGGTGAGGGGTTAGTGCTTCTGAAAGCGCCGCCGTAATTTTTTGCAGTCGAGCGGTGCGATTAGCCGTTTGTTCGGTAGCCTGCTGAGTTTCCTGGGTAGCGCGATATAGTCTGGCATTGTCGATCGCTAGTGCTGCTCGACGGGCTAAATCTTCTGCCAGAGACAGGTCGTCCATACTATAGCATCGCTCTGATGCGGCTATAGCGAGTGAGAGGGTTCCTAAAATTTGCTGACGGGCAATCAGCGGCACAATCATTACAGACTTAAGGGACAACGATTCGATTATTTGCAGATGCTCAGCGTTATGGCTTAACTGTTTTATCAGCGCATCAGGGATTTTGGCTAACAGAACAGACTCACCTGTTTTTAAGACCTGGGCGATCGGATTTTTCCCTTGTGGGTCGGGGGGATAGTGCTGAAGTTGCTGTGCCCATACTGCCTTTGTTGGGTCTGCATGAGCAATAGGCAGGCGAGAAATTGTGCCGTCAAGGTTGAGCAGGTCTACCGTGCACCAGTCTGCCATCTCTGGAACGGCAATCTGGGCAACCCGCTGTAGCGTAGTTTGGTAGTCGAGAGAGGTGGACAGGTCAATGCTGGTTTCGGCAAGGTAGCGCAGGGTTTGCTCAATTCGCTTGCGCTCTGTCAGGTCTACGATAAACCCAATTCCTGTCTTGGAATCTTCTAGTCGAGCGCCTGCAACCAGGACAGACACGCGGCTCCCGTCTTTACGAATGTATTCTTTTTCGTAAGGAGCGCAGGCATCAGAGGAAAGGCTTTGACGTCCAGCCTGTTCGTCCAGATGGTGATATTCAGGTGGAGTAATGGCCTCAAGCTGGAGCTGTCCCGCCTGCAAGTCTGCTCGCGTGTAGCCAATCAAGTTTAAGAAGGCATCGTTGGCATCGAGGATGTTGCCCTGCAGGTCGCCAAAGTTAATGCCAATAATGTTGGATTCAAACAGCCGCCGAAAGCGAGATTCGCTGGCTCGAAGGGCATCTTCAGACTGTTTGCGATCGCTAATATCAGTCAGCATGGTTAACGTTCCAGCAAACTCACCGCGCTGATTCAAAATTGGGCTAGCCGAAACTAGCACCCATAGATCTGAGCCATCTTTGCGAAGAACGCGAAAGTCAAATTGCTCTTTGATTCCCTGCTTGCGGCGTGCGATGCGATATTCAGCCTCAACCCGTCCTGCCTGATCCATAAAATCAAACAAAGAGCGGTTTTGCATCTCTTCCAGGCTGTAGCCCAGCATTTCAGCTAACCGTTGATTAGCGTACTCGGTGCGTAAGTTGGCATCCAGTAACCAGATCCCTTCATAGGAGGTATCCAGGATTTGCCGATACTGATCCTCACTCGTTTGCAATTGGGCCAGAGCGGTTTTAGCTCTTTGCTTAGAATTTCGTAAATCGGCATTTAAGCTGCTGATCAGAAGTCCAACCAGCCCAAACGTGATTAGCTGAAAGCGGTCAGCCTGGTTGTCAACGACGAATGAATAGAGGGGTGGAATAAAGAAAAAGGCGATCGCCAGACAAGATAATATCGTTGCAGTCAGTCCACCCGTCAGCCCGCCAAACCAGGCACTCACCGTCACTGCCGCAAAAAACAAAATCAGAATTTTAGGCTGAATCAACGCTCCCAGCCAGATTGTGAGCACCAAAGCCAGCCCAACGGACAAAGCAGCTACGCCACAGCGCTGGAGTGGGGAACGGGTGACATTGAGCATAGTGACGAGTTGCCTAGTCCTCAAACTGTGGACGGGTGTAGCTTTGCTTACCTTAAGGGGGATGACAGGTTTTACACAGCGTTCCGAGGAAACATTTATCGATTTAACTCATAAGCACCCCTTCAGCCCGTAAGCCTGGTAACACGTTCGTTTAGCCGAGGTTTACCGAAGCGTCTCCAGGCACTGCCGCCGCGCAAAAATAGCTCCATCCAGCGGGTCGGTTTACCGTCGGAGCTTGACCATCCAGAGCTTCCTGGCGAAAAGGCTAACGTTCCTTCTGGTACTTTAAAGCTGCCATCTGAGTAAATTGCATCACTCACAACATCCCCAATCCGAATTACAACTTTTGTTTGGGGTTCCAAGTTAATGCTGTAATCGGGAATGGTGGTTTTGATGTTGCCGTAGCCGTCTACCCAAGCGATGCGATCGAGCGGAGCATCTGGCAACTGAGCAGGGTTGAGCGGCTCGCCCAACACGCTAAAGTCTTCCTGGGCGATCGCCGCTGCCGCTGGAGGAAACACATCTCGCGAGCGAAATTGCGACCCACCACGTGACACGTTTACTGTCTGCAACACCTTGGCGTGATTCTTGATGAAGGAGAGGGTATAGCCTGCATTCACTCCAACTACTTTTACGCCATTGGGCAACAATGCATAGGTTAACCCTTCTCCTTCGTTGTCTTGCCGCGCATCTGGGTCATCTTGACGTGGCGCACAGTTGTGATAGATCAGACGCTCAGCCGGTCCAGGATTGAGCCCCAGTTGGGCAATCCAAAACCCGGTAGACAGCGTGTTAAACGGAGGCACTGAAAGAGGATGAATTTGAGCTTGTGGTAGCGATTGGAGTAATCGCTGTGTCACTTCGGTAAAGGCCGGATCGCCCGTACCATAATCTGCAATTAAGCAGATAAACATACTCCTCTCCTTTTGTCTCAAGTGATAACAAGTTTACTTGGGCAGTACGAACATAGAACAGACATATCAGCCGGTTGCAGCGCCATGTTCTGGCTTGAGCACCGTAACACAAATTGCTGCGACTAAAAGAGAAATTAGCCCAAGCCAAATTCCAGTCGTAACAGACAGTGCTTCTGGCTTGCCAAAGAATATACTAAATGCACTGGCAGTGGCTGCGGCTCCACCAAAAAACAAGCCGATCGCTAACCCTGCGTGCCTCGGAGAAACAACCGACAACACTAGTGGGAATGTTCCGTTGGATACCAGACTGTAAGCAATTCCTAAGCCGATCGCCAGGATGATTGCCATAGGAGAACTGACAGTGAGGCTGAGCAACACCAGTAAGGCCGCGATCGCTCCCAATCCAACCAACATGGCTCTAGAATTGCCTATCCGAGCAGCAATTAAACCCGCTGGAATGGCAAAAGCGGCGATCGCCAGGAAAACCAAGCCAATGAAGAAGGGTGGATCGCTATCGGGCAGTTGTGCTTTGAGCACTTTAGGAAAAATTTCGATCGCCAGTCGAAACACCAACGTCACCGTTGCACCGATGCCAAAAATGAGTCCCAAAGAGAGCAGTGAAGGACGGATCGCGGCGGTATTTCTCAAGCCCGAGATTGCCATTGAAGGGGGGTTGAAAAACTTCAAACACCCTACCGTCACCAACAGCAGAATTGCTACAGCAATAAAGGTTGTCCCATAACCCAACTCACGCAGGGCTGCGCTTCCCAGTGGTGTTACGGCTCCGGCCAGCCCTGCTGCCAAGGTGAGTAAACTTGCTGCTTGAGACAGGCGCACCGTAGCAGCATAGTGTCTCAGCAGCGCCAAGGCTGGACTGCGAAGGATGCCAATGGCGATCGCCCATAAAATTAACAGCACGGGCACCAACCAGCGGATAGAACCATTGGGTTGAGTTGCTCCTATGTGGGTCACAAGTAAGGGAATGATCGCAAATAAAGCTGCGGTCAACGCAGCGCCAACCCAAATCAGTGGAAAGCGATTACGTTGACGTTGTTGAGTTTGATCAGAGAGCCGTCCCGCTAGGGGTTCTAGAGCGATCGCTAGCAAAGTTTCAATTAACAGCAGTTGCGGCGCAAAGGTAGGCGCAAACCCCAATTGCGTCACAAGCTCTGCTAAATGCACACGATACACAACCCAGCTTAAGGTAATTGAGCCATATACAGTAGCTAGTGCAGCCACAGGCAGCCACAAAACAACAGCTTGTGATTGAGCTAAAGAAAGTTGGTTCGCTTTCATAGTCTTGCACCATGTATTCCTCAAAGTATTTCTCAAAAAAGAGAGTGACGATCTATAAAAGGGTGCTACAAGTTGACCACACCTTATCACCGATTCATTGCTGTAAATATTACCTTTTACATTTTTCTGACCTAGTCGTTCAAAAAGCATCTGACCTTTTCTGACTTTCTCATGCTGATCAAATCAAAAAGGTGCCCTAACTTGTATTCATGGGTTAAACAAACCCGATGAACAAGCCTTCCACAGAGAGAACCTTCAAACAACATGGCAAATTACTCAGAAAAGTTTCTGAAACGAATTCGCTAACTAAGGTTTGATTCTCTAATCTGCAAACGGTTTAGTCGAGAAATACCTTCAAATCCTATTTGTTTCTCTCACTCTCATCGTTAGCAGATATCTAAACGCTCTTTCCCCCAACGAAAGACCTGCAATCTCAGGGCAACTGTTGCCCACAGACTGACTTGCTTTCCTAACCCGACTAAATGTGAAAAGGAGAAACCGACATGACTATTAAAGGCACCAACAACGGCGAAACTATTATTGGAACTGATCTAGCTGATGTAATTTTGGCGTACGGTGGCAACGATACTGTTTATGCCAAAGGAGGCAATGATATCGTCAGAGGTGGCAAAGGAAACGACAAGATTTACGGTGGAGACGGCAAAGATGCCCTCTACGGAGAGTACGGAAATGATGTTGTCGTAGGCAATCGCGGTGACGACAAAATGTATGGTCAAGCAGGCAACGATGTTCTCGTTTGGAACAATGGCGACGGCAGCGACCTGATGAACGGTGGCATTGGTTATGACGTGATTCAGGTGAATGGCGCACGTGATCAGGGAGATGAGTTCACCCTAAAAGCACAAGGTGGCAAAGCCATCTTTGACCGAGTTAATTTAGTTCCGTTCACACTCACTGTTGACGAAGCGGAAGCCTTCCATATCAATGGTTTAGGTGGTAATGACAGCTTGGATGTCGATAGCCTCACAGGTACTGATGTCAAACTGGTGAAATTTTCTGGAGGTGACGGCTATGATAAGTTAGATGCAAGTGATTCCGAAACCAAAGTCATCGCCTATGGGGATGCAGGTAATGATTTGCTGATTGGTAGCGGTGTTCATGACTACCTCTATGGGGGCAAAGGTCACGACGTAGTAGTGGGCGATCGCGGCAATGATAGAATGTATGGTCAGCAAGGCAACGACCGTCTTGTCTGGAACAATGGTGACGGTAGCGACCTGATGGACGGTGGAGTTGGCTACGATGTAATCGAAGTCAACGGCGCACGCCAGCAGGGAGATGAGTTCACCCTGAAAGCAGAAGGCGGCAAAGCCATCTTTGACCGAATTAACTTAGTCCCTTTCACACTCACCGTTGATAATGCTGAAGCCTTCAAAGTGAGTGGATTGGGCGGCGATGACAGCTTCGTTGTCGATGACCTCACAGGCACTGATGTAAGATCGGTAAGATTCTATGGGGGAGAAGGCAACGATACTTTTGACGGCAAGAATACCAAAACTCCGCTCACTCTTTACGGTGATGCAGGTGATGATACCCTGACTGGCGGCAAATACCACGACACCATCAAAGGTGGAGATGGCAAAGACTGGCTCACAGGAGGCGGTGGTGCTGACAAATTTGTCTACGACAATCCCTTCCAAGGAATTGACACCATCACTGACTTCGTAGCGGGCAAAGATACCATCGTTGTCTCTGCTGCGGGCTTCCGGGGTGGTCTAGTCGCCAACACGGTGCTTGCTGCGTCTCAGTTTACGCTAGGTTCGTCTGCTGGAGATGCTAGCGATCGCTTCATCTACAACAACACCACAGGTGCTCTGTACTGGGATCTGGATGGTACAGGAGCTGTCGGACAGATTAAACTCGCAACGCTGTCTGGCAAACCTGCTCTCAACTACACTGACATCTCTGTTGTAGCCTAAAGCGCAGACTAACTAATCACATTATCCTCTTGTGTAGGGGCTTGGCGATGCCAAGCCCCTATTTCTGTAAGTCAGATCTATATGTAGTCTTAACCTACACATCGTAGAAAGTAATTAACATAACTTTGAAGGAAACTTGTGTAAGTGAAGACTATTCTCAATAAGTAAGGTTTAGAATAGCTCAGACAAGTTTGCTGAGCCGTTGGTGTATATGAGGAAATAAAGAATGAGTAACCAAAATCTTCGAAATTTGTTGATTGGCGCAGGAGTTGTAGCAGTGGGTGCGATCGGCACTAAAGTTGCTACCGACTATCTGAGAAATCGGGGTAAGGAAGAAACACGAGATGAAAAAGAGGGTGACGTTGAAGCACAGTCTCCCCAGGAAGTGAGTTATGTCAATGTAGAGCAAAATTCAGTCCAGCAATTTCTAGATGCTAGCTTTGGCAAAGCTGGACGCTATGTACCAACCCGTCCTCCCAAAGTGTTTGATTACCAAAACAAACAATATATGGTGATTTGGGCACATGACAACGAGCAAAACAAAGACCAGATGCTAGCGTTCGTCTATACGGGCAAAGGGCGCGAAATGATCGCCAGTGTAGGATATACCTCTAGCAAGACGGACTATAACCTGGAGCTAGACGGGACTCCATTTGCGATTGAGGTAAATAACAACCAAATTAAATCTGGCAAGGGTGAAACCGGCGGCACCAATGAGGTTGACCTGGTTTTAGCAGCCTAAATTTTTAGCATCCTACTCCTTTCTTACCAAAAGATTAGGGATGTATCCCGCAACGCGGGATACATCCCTAATCTTTTGGTACATAGTCTTTGGACGGGAAGGGAGTAACTACTTGTGGGATGAGCAAACGTTGCTTTGCCCATCCTACCTTTGGGCTCATTTAATAGCCAGAAAAATGATGAGTGACGGGTTCAAGCAACTGGTGCAAGTTCAACAGAAACAGGGGGGGGTGACCTTGAATCGACGTGACGAGAGCATGGACACAGCGAATTCCACCCTCGGCAAAGTGATTGGGAGGCAAGGGCGAAAAGGCTGACTGAGGCACTCGGCGTAGGCTAGGCTGTGAGTTTAAGAGAAGTCCTATAGGCTCTCCATGAAAGCTATCCACAATGACTAAATAGCGTTGCTGATTAACAAACTGAATTTGAGTAGTGGTGTGGTTAGGAGCAAGTGGTTCGTCGGGATTAGCTGCTTTGGCGATCGCCTCCCCAAAAATTCGCCGCCCTATATCTAACACCACCAGTTCTTCTTCTTGATAGAAAGCAACACTAGCCCCTGTGTTAAACAGCGAATCGTGTAACTTATCCAACAGAATGACTTTTTGAGCCACCAGAATAGGCAGCGCAAACCACTCATGATGAATCCGAAAGGCAATGAGCTGTTGGCTAGGCTCAACCTTGCGGCTGGCGCGGCGGTAAGCGAACGACGAAGGGAGTGCCATAGAGAAGGCGAAATGAGGAATGAAGGATGAGGAATGAGGGATGAACGATTTGTAGAGTGGACAGCGCCCACCATGTTGAGTTTCACCGTGATTAATTCACCGTCATTTCATCGCCTCCTTGCCCGTTTAGCTAACTGCTCTGAAAGGTATCTGTCAGGTCAATGTTGGCTTCTTTGTTGCATTAGCGTTGAGCCGTTGGGGTGTTGATCAGTTGTTCTAAGGTCCGCAGTAGGGCTTGTTCGTTATAAGGCTTGGAGAAGTATGCCGTTGCGCCTAAACTCATCGCAAGCTGGCGATGTTTGTCGCCACTGCGGGAGGTGAGCATGGCAATGGGGATGCGATCGCACGCCGGATTCGCCTTCACCTTCGCCAAAAATCCATAGCCATCTAACCGAGGCATTTCAATGTCACAAATCACTGCCTGCACCTGGAGTCCAGCCGCCAGTTTTTCCAGAGCATCCTGACCATCTTTGGCTTGCTCAACCCGATATCCGGCTTTCTCTAAAGTCAGCGCCAGGAAGCGGCGAACGTTAATCGAGTCATCCACAATCAGGATGGTTGGCTTAGAGGGTGGCATAGAGGGCGCAGTCGGAATCGGCAGCGCAGGTTCTGTCAGGGCTGCATAGTTAGACGAAAGCGCAGAAACAGGGTAAGCCGGGCGTTGCGCCGCAGGATAAGACGGCTGAGCCGGAGCCGAGATCGGAGCAGGCGACTGAACGGGCTGGACAGGAGCCGCCGGAAGTTGAGAAGGCGGGTAAGCAGGTTGAGTCGGTGCAGCCGGAAGTTGAGAAGGGAAATGAGACGGCGTATAGGATTGAGGATACGCCGAGGGATAGGAAGGCTGCGACGTAAACAGATTGGGGGAAGAGGGAGGTACAGGCTGCTGAAAAGTGGGTTCTGCCACCGGCACAATGCTAGAGCGCTCGTAGCTGGTAATCCAGTGCAACAGTTCTGGAATGTTAACCAGGGGAACGACACGACCATCGCCCAAAATCGTACAGTTGGTGAAGCCACTGGGCATGGGCAGATTCCCCTCAACCTGCCGAATCGCAACTTCCTGTTCACCCCAACAGCGGTCTACTTGGATGCCAATAATTTGGCTTCCCTGGCTGACCATGAGAATGGTGGGCGAGTTGATGGTTGGGGGCGCTTCCAGCCGACTGATTTGACGGGGACAGCGAAACTCTAGCCAGCGGAACAGGCGAATCAGTTGCACCATGCTGCCTTGCCACTCAAAGGCTTCACTGCCTGCGGCGGAAATCACTTGCTCAGACTGAAGTGCCAGCATTTCCTCCACCGCATCTGTGGGGAATGCCAGCAGCATACCGTTGCTCTCGGCTAACAGCACTCGTGCCACTGAGAGCGTGAATGGAACGGAGAGTGTAAAGGTGGTACCAACGTTTGCCTGCGTATTGACGGTGATTTCGCCGCGCACCTGCTTCAGGTTGTCGCGTACTACATCCATGCCAACGCCGCGACCAGAGAGCGCTGTAACGCGATCGGTGGTGCTAAAGCCCGGTTCAAAGATGAGAGAGAGCAGTTCTTCGTCGCTGGCTGCCGCTAGCAGCATTGGGTCTAGCCCCATTTGACGGGCACGAGCCCGAATCTTATCGAGCGGAATGCCACCACCATCGTCGCTAATCGTGATGATGGTGCGGTTGCTGCGGTGAGCGGCAGTAATTTCGATGATGCCCTGCTCTGATTTGCCGTGTCGTTTGCGAGTTTCAGGATCTTCGATGCCGTGATCAAAGGCATTTCGCAACAGGTGCATGAGCGGATCGTTGAGCGCTTCAAGAATGTTGCGATCGATCAGAGTGCTGCTACCCTGCAGTTTTAGCTCAACCTGTTTGCCGTACTGGAGTGAGAGTTCGCGCAAGGCTCTGGGGAAGCGATCGACTACATCTGAAAGCGGCCGCATCCGCACTTGCGTCAGGCTAGTCTGAAGTTGACGGGAAGTTTTGTTGAGTTCGCGGGTGGTCTGTTCGGTGTCTTCTAGCCCTAGCTCAATGTCGCTGGTGACTTCCTGAATCTGGACGATGGTTTCCATCACTTCCTGAGACAGCAGGTGCAGGTCGCTGTAGCGATCCATTTCCAGTACGTCAAAGTTGCTATTAATGTCTGAGGAATCGGTGCTTTCATGGCGATCGCCCTCTTCCCTAAAACTACCGTCACCGCTATTTGACAAACCGCTATTTGACAAGTAGTTATCCAGATCACTGTAGCCATTCTGTTTAGCCCAACTGTTGGCTCCGACCAGTGACGGCGCGGCTTCAGAGGCGATCGCCTGCGTTGCAACCTTATCGTAAGCCGTCCGCAGTTGAGCATTTGACTGCTCCAAAACCTGTACTCGATGGCTGAGCGTTCGCACCAAAGCCCGCATCCGCTTCATATGCATATCCAGACCATTCCGTTCGATGGTCAGTTCGCCAAACAGGTCATTCAGTTGATTTAACTGCTTGAGCGGCACCCGCACCGTGTTTTCCTGGCTTTCTCGAATGGGGGGTGGCGTGGTGTCTGCCTTTGCCTCCAGCGCTCGAAAATTCATCGGCCGTGCTTCTGGCTCTGATGCGGTCGGACGAGGTCGAACGACTTGAGTCTTAGGCTCGACAACAGATTCAGCAGAGCGGGGCTGACGCAGGGGGGGACGGGAACTCGGAGACTGGGACTGGATTGGTTGCGGTTGAGTGATTTGGGGCTGAACAGGCTGCGTCCGAACAGGCTCCAGTCGAGTAGGCTGCGTTCGAGTAGGCTGCGTTGTGAACTGAGTTGAATCAGATTGAGGTTGACTAAATTGCGCTTGTTCAACTCTCGGCTGTACGGGTTGAACCTCTGGTGAGGACTGGGTGGGACGATTAGGCTGAATGGGCTGGGTAGGCTGAGTGGGCTGGGTAGGTTGAATAGATTGAGCCTGATCCAACTGCGACGGAATGGACTCTGTCTGCATAAACGGCAGTTGAACGCTTTCATCTGCCGCCG
This sequence comes from Leptolyngbya sp. FACHB-541, assembly GCF_014695875.1. Taxonomy (NCBI): domain Bacteria; kingdom Bacillati; phylum Cyanobacteriota; class Cyanophyceae; order Leptolyngbyales; family Leptolyngbyaceae; genus Leptolyngbya; species Leptolyngbya sp. FACHB-541. The sequence goes on from NZ_JACJPC010000018.1 coordinate 76,653, forward strand.
TTAGGCCATTTCCTGCATTGTTAAATGCTTCTTCAAAAGAGGATTGGTCAAAATCAGCCTGCTCAAAACTCTGGTCAAAGGCAGCCTGGTCTGCGATCGCTTGATTAAAGGCAGCAAAATCAGCCTGCTCAAAACCAGCTTGGTCAAAATCAGCCTGAGCAAAACTCTGGTCAAAATCAGCTTGGTCAAAATCAGCCTGGTCGAAATCGGTTTGAGCAAAACCAGCTTGGTCAAAATCAGTTTGAGCAAAATCAGCTTGGTCAAAATCAGTTTGAGCAAAATCAGCTTGTTCAGAATCAGCTTGTTCAGAATCAGCCTGGTCAAAATCAGTCTGAGCAAAACCAGCCTGGTCAAAATCAACTTGGACAGAATCAGTTTGAGCAAAACCAGCTTGGTCAAAATCAGTTTGAGCAAAACTAGCTTGGTCAAAATCGGTTTGAGCAAAATCAGCCTGGTCGAAATCAGCCTGAGCAAAATCAGCCTGCTCAACTTGCTCAACCTCAACCTCAACTTGCTTAACCTCGACTTGCTCGACCTCAACTGGGTAGAAATCTTCCTGTTCAAACCGGTCGAGATCTGCTGTTGACTCTGGAGCAAACTGGTCAAAATCAGTTTGAGCAAAATTAGCCTGGGCAAACTGAGCAAAATCTGCGCGGTCGAACTCGGTCTGACTCAGTGAATTTTGCTCAAACGGGTCGCTGAATCCAGCAGTTTCTATCGGATCTGCAAAAGTAGATTCTGTTAAAGAATCCATCTCAGCTTCTAGTACTGCATCCGCTGCAAAATCTGAGAAAGTTTCTGTGAGAGATTCAGATTCAGCCTCATTCGGAAACTCAGCCGACAGTTGATCGACCCAGAGGGCTTCCATCTCCTCGGCGATGATGGGCTGAGCCGGGGCAGTGCCAACTTCGATGCCCGTTATCTGAATCGCTTCCGGTAGGCTATCCAGGTTACCCGTTAAGACGAGGGCCTGCGATCGCCGCCATGCCTGCAACGCTTGTCGGGCGATCGCCTCCGTTTGATCAGGAGCCGCTTCTAGATAACCTGCCACCGATTCACACAGTTTGGTGAAGGACGCAAGCTGAAGCATTTCGCCCAGCCCGCCCAGCTCTTGCGCCAAAATCGCGATCTCTTCGTATAGGCATGGCATTTCTGGGTCTGCCAGCACCGACTCCAGCCGCTGCAAACAACCTTCTACCTCGGTCTGGAAGAACAGCGGAATAATGTCCTGACCTTCTTCGGGTGACAGCACAGAGGTTGCATCCTCTGCCTGGGGATCACCCAATCGTTCATACAGTTGGTCGAAGATGGGGTTGGCGTGATAGTCCAGCCAGCGAGAATCGAGGGAAACATTGTGGCGATCGCAGCCAATTACATGCCGCAAACAGTCCACCGCAGAGAGCAGCAAGCCCTCCAGTTCGCCGTCAATTTCCAGCGAAGCCTTCTGCGTTTTCAGTACCTTAAACGAGTCTTCTAGCCGATGGGCCAGATGGCTCAGGGCATGAAACCCCATCATTCCCGCGCCGCCTTTAATCGAGTGAGCCGCCCGCAGCGCAGCATTGATCTTGCCTGTATCAATGCGACCGTTTGCTAGCCCCAGTAAGGCATCTTCCAGCGTACCCAGATACTCCAACGCTTCGTCGAGAAACTGGAGCTGAATTTCGAGTTCCTTGTCTTTTGACATTACTAAGCCTCAGAGCCGACTTTGAAGGTACCAACGGACGCTTGTAACTCTTTGGCAACTTCCACCGTTTGCCGCAGAGAGCCAGAAACCTGGCGAGACGAGACAGAGGTGCGCTTGGACACCAGTGCAATTTCTTGCATCAATTCTTTGACCGATTGAGAAGTTTGCACCTGAGATACCGTGGCGTGGGAGATAGACTGCACCAGTTGGTCAATCTGGTGAGACACTTCTAGGATTTGTCCCAGACTTTGCTTGGCATCTTCGACCAGGCGCGTGCCTTCGACCACCTGAGTGGTACCTAGCTCCATTGCTTCAACCACCTGGCTGGTTTCACGCTGAATGTTTTCCACGATTTGCTCAATCTCCTGGGTGGCAGCGGCAGAGCGGGCAGCCAGTTCGCCCACCTCTTCTGCAACCACTGCAAAGCCCTGTCCTTCTTCGCCAGCACGAGCGGCTTCAATTCCGGCGTTGATGGCGAGCAGGTTGGTTTGCAGTGCAATCTGGTTAATCAGCGACACCACTTTGGAGATTTGTTGAGATGATTCACCCAGACGCTTCACCTTTTTGGCAGTTTCGCCGACTGTTTCACGCAAACTGAGGATGTTTTGCACGGTCAAGTCCATTGCTATGCCACCCTGCTCAGCACTCATCGAGGCCATTCGAGCGACCGTTTCTGCCTGCTTCGCGTTGCTTGCCACCGCCTGAATCGAAATCGTCATTTCCTCAACTGAGTCGAGCGTGCGCGTCGTTTCATCGGCTTGCCGCAGAGCTTCATCGGCTAGTTGGCGAATTGCGCCTTCGTTGTCGCCCAGGGCAGCGTTAACCTGCAAAGCAGAGTGTTTCACCTTGGTTACGATTTGCCGCAGGCTCTCCACGATGGAGTTGAAGAAGTCTGCAACCGTACCGATTTCTCCGGCGGTTACGTCTGCCCGCACGGTCAGGTCTCCTCTGGATGCGCCTTCTACGTCAGTGAGCAAATCAACCAACTGCCGCTGAATTTCTTCTTTTTGCTGACGCCGTTCTTCTGAAAGAGCTTCAGCCGCGATTCGAGCCTGTTCCTTTTGCTCAAACAGTTTGGCTTGCTCCAGAGCGAACCCAAGCTGGACGGCAACTTGATAAACAAAGTCAATGTCAATCTGCTGCCATTCCCTTGGTCCAGAGCATTGGTGAACCACCAGCAATCCCCATAGATGGTCGTGGATCAGAATTGGGGCGACGACATTGGCTTTTACCTCAAAGGGTTCTAGCTGTCCGAGATAGCATTTGTCGAGGTTTGCTTCGTAAATGTTGTTGAGTGCTTGTACCCGTCCCCGCTTGTATTTCTCAATGTAGGACTGGGCAAAGCAGGGGTCGTTGATATTGGCATTGAGGGCAACAGGGAAGCCACGGGCGACTGATTCTGCAATGACTTTGCCTTTCCAGTTTTCGTCAAACAGGTAGACGATCGCACGATCGACTTCTAGAGCTTCGCGAGTGTTCTGTAGTAATACTCTGTAGATGTTTTCCGGCTCCAGAAACTCTCGCATTTGGGAGGTGATTTCGTTGAGCTGTTTGGCGCGAGCAGCGACGGTCGCTTGCTGTCTCAGCAGTTGTGCCTGATCAAGCGCAAAGCCAATCTGAATAGCAACCTGCCGCATGAAGGTGATATCGTTCTCTTTCCAATCGCGTGGACCAGAACATTGGTGGCTAATCAACAGACCCACTAGCTTTTTGTCGGTTAGAATCGGCGCAACCAGGTTTGCTTTTACGCCAAACGGCTCTAGCTGCTTTAGATAGCAGTCGGTGAGTCCGGCTTCGTAAATGTTGGGAGTGGCGTGAACTCGTCCTTTGACGTACTTACTGATGTAGCTTTCGGCAAAGCAAGGATCATCAATTTCTGCACCCAGGGCTACCGGGAAGCCGCGCCCGACGGATTCTGCAACGACTTTACCTTTCCACTTGTCGTCAAACAGATAAACGAGGGTGCGATCGCATCTCATCGCTTCCCGGACGCCGCTGACGGCAGTGCTGTAAATCTGCTCAAGCTGAAGTGTTTCTCGAATGCGTGAGGTAATTTCGTTAATTTGCATTGCTTGACGAACGGCGACCGTTTGCTGTTCAAGCAGAAACGCCTGGTCAAGCGCAAACCCAATCTGGGCGGAAAACTGAGAAAACAGATCGACTTCTGAATCTTGCCAAATGCGCGGGTTAGAACACTGGTGCCCGCACAGCAGAGCAAACAGCTTACCGTTTCGCATGATCGGCGCAACAATATTTGCCCTGACCTGGAGCTTTCGCAAGATCTCGCAGTGGCAGTCGGTCAATCCTGCTTCTTCAATGTTGTCTCTTGTCCAAATGCGTCCACTGTTAAAGCGATCGATGTCACCTTCGCCCAAGGGGTCATTGATAATTTGCCCCATTGCTTTGATCCAGCCAGAGACAATTGATTCTGCGATGACGGTGCCACTCTTCCAATCGGGGTTGAACTGGTAAATCACCACGCGGTCGGTTTTGATGGCTCGGCGCACCTCATCCACCGACATTTGCAGAACGTCGTTGGTGTTGAGCGACTGCCGAATTCTCAGGGTGACATCCTTGAGGATCTGTGCCCGCTCAGCCTCGGCTGCTTTTTGGGCTGCCAGAGTCATTCCTGTTAGCGCCAGCCCAACCTGAGCCGCCAGTTCTCGTAGGTAACCAATTTCAGACTGCTTCCAGACTCGCGTGCCAGAACACTGGTGCGCCACCAGCAGACCCAGCAGCCGTTCACCTGCTACGACTGGCACAACCAGGTTTGCTTTCACCTCTAGCCGCTGCAAAAGCTGCTTGTGGGCAGGGGAATAGTCGGTTGCCTGAAGGTCACTCGTGGGCACAAAACGACCGCGCCGATATTCCTCTAAAATCTGCTTGGGAATGCAGGGGTCGGTAATCTTGTCTTTGAGCGCACGCGGCCAACCCGGATCAACTGCCTCGGCAGCAATGATACCGCTGTAGTCTTGCTCGAAGGCATAAATCACCACCCGATCGACCGTCAGTTGCTTTTTCGCAGCCTGCACAGCCTGGTCAAACACGCGCTGGTTGTCGCCTCGGCTGGCAGCACTGGCCATATCAGTAAAGAATTGGGCCTGTTTAACCGCCTCAGCTTGCTTTTGCAGCAAACTTTTGACCTGCGTAATCAGGTGGTTAAAGCTGTGAGCCAGGCGACGGGCTTCAGCGGGGCCTTTTGCCTCGGCGTAGACGTTGAGATTTCCAGCGGCAACCTGCTCAGCCACCTGGGTAAGCTGATTCATCGTACCGGACAGCCGTCGCGCCAGATGAGTGGCGATCGCCGCTGCCACACCCCCCATAATTACAAACAGCGAGGCAAACAGCAGCACCCAGCCACGCCCAGAGCTATCGGTCGCGCTCTGGTCAACCGAGGCGACGGCGATCCAGTTGGTGCCAGGAATAGTAGCCAAGCTGTAGAGTCTGCCGTCTGCCACCGCGTTAGTCAGTAGGGTGCGATCGCCATTCTGATTTGCCACTGCCTCTACAACTAAAGTGCCGCCAGGAGATTGAGTGCTAGTTGCCTGAGAGCGGGCCACCAGATTTGCCACCTGCTGCTTAACCGCGTCTCCTCCCAGAACCTCCGCACCTTCGCTGCTGCCTTGGGCGGTGAGGGTGCTAAGGGCGATCGCATTGCCATCGACAGTGGTCGCAAGAATCTGTACCTGCTCAGAACCAGATAGCGCCGCATTGCCTAACGCTTGGAGTGCCCGATTGAAATAGCTGGCAGGCAAAACACCGCGCACGGTTCCCAGAAACTCACCCGTGTTGGGGTCAGCGATCGCTTGCGTCAACGCCACACTCGCTGTATTCGTTGAACTATCAAAACCCAACTCAATCACCGGGCTATCGCCATCCTTTGCTTGCTGCCACCAGCCCTCATCGCTCTGAACAAAATCAGAGGGCTTGCGATCATAAGCAATGTTAAAGCCGTAGCGCTCAGTCACCGAAAATTCGACAAACTGCCCCACCTGCGCGGCACGGCTGACATAATCATTCATGCCGCTGTCAAGCACCAGTTTTGTTGCGCCAAACCGCTGCTCTGCCTGCTCAACTGGCTCCTGAGTTAGCCCAATCAATTCCGCTTCCTGAGCCGCCGTGTTAGCAAAATCAATTACAGGCGGGTCAGTCGCCACAACCGTGGGAATTTTGAGCGCCTCTTGCAGCAAATCGTTTGCCGATTCACCCGCTGCCAATACCCGATCCTGTAAATCTCGCTCGACGACCTTTGCTGCTCGCTGGTTTGCAATGCTGTAGCCCATCAAACCCACCACACCCAGCGGCACCAACATACTAGGTAATACAGTGGTTAAAAGCTGCTGGTTTAGCGATGCACCGCGTGGCTTTTCAGGAACACTTTGGGATAAGGAATCTTCTGGAAGAATGGACTCATTCGCCTCATCCTCAACCAGAGTTGCCTCAGGAAAATCTGCGAATAAATTGGTTTGATCATCAGTGGGAGCGATCGCTTCCAGTGGATCTTGACCAGCCTGGTTTGCCTGACTTGCTGAATCATCCGAAAAGATAGCTGACAGGGGAGTAGTGATTTGGGAGGGGTTCAAATCACCATTACCATTGGAATGCGTCCGATTAGCCATAGCGTAGATCTTGGGTAGGTAAGTGGACAGAAGTGAATATCAATGGATCAGACTAAATACGGTTGGTGTCCTGGGGGTCAGGCAAAAGCCAACTCACTTGCTATCTGTCCACTCACTGGCAAGCGAGCTAGTCAACTCAAACAAGACAAAGGCAAAACCAATCGGGGGCAAAAGTTAAGAATGCAAAATTGACGATTGCACGATGGCTTCAGCGTTTAGCACCAGCGAGATTTCCTGCTGCTGCAAAACACATCCACGCAAATAGGGGAGCAAGCTAGATGGAGCCTGTCCCGGTGGAGGTTGGATAGATTCAGCGGTTAACCAGGCAATTCCTTCAATTTTTTGCACCCCCAAACCCAGCGGGATCGAACCCACCCGAATAATCACCAGGCTATATTGCCGCACACTCGTATCTAGCACAGGCAGTCCTAAAAGCTGCGCCAAGTCAATGACCCACATGACGCGACTGCGGCGATTCATTAACCCCAACATGCAGGCAGGCATATTAGGCATGGGTGTAAGGCGATGCACAGGTAGGATGAGCGCTTCCTGAACGTGTTTCATCGAAAACACCGCCGGAGTTTGTTGCCCCAGGCGGAACCTGAGGTAAGCATCTCCTACAGGCTTTTGTTGACGGCCTGGCTGTAAATTAGGCAGCGAATTGGGCGTTATCAGCGCCGAATTGGGCATATCAGCCTGCGATGGACTTGACGGCACGAATAAGTTGCTCTCGGGTAAACGGTTTGGTGACATAGGCGTCGGCTCCCTGCTTCATTCCCCAAAGTCGGTCGATTTCCTGATTCTTTGAGGTACAAATAATGATGGGTACTTGGGCTGTAACGGGATGTTTTTTGAGGCTGCGACATAGCTCAAAGCCACTCATTCCAGGCATCACCACATCGGTGATGATGATATCTGGTTTTTCTTCGATCGCTTTGTTGAGCGCCTCTTTTGCGCTGCCTGCATTGATGATGACGTAGCCGCTCTCCCGCAAATAGTGGCTCATCAACTCCATCTCAGATACGGTATCTTCGACGATCAAAATCGTGCCCATCAAAGTAATGCTCATCCTTGATTGTCCTCAAACCAATTAACAGCGATTGTGGTTGTGATCCGGATCGACTTGGACTTTATTTAGGGGGGCTAGGGGCTGGGGGCTGGGGGCTAGGGTTGGAAAGAGCCGTAGGATAGGTTAGCGCAGCGTAACCCATACAGCTCAGAGGTTTAGCTATTTGAAGCAACTCCAATAAATTGGATCAAACGCGGAATTGAAGACGCTGTTAAAGGGTGATTGAACAGTTAAAGTGGTTGCACTCAATCCTCTCCTCGCCCCTCTTGGGCAGGAGGAATCAGAGCTATCTCTACTGAAAGTCAAAGTCCCCTTTTTAAGGCGAATTTAGGAAATCTTGAAGGATAGCAACAGAAACAGGGAAACTTTTCAAACTTCCTGCCACTATCCCTTAAGTTGGGTTCCGCTATGCTTCACCCAACCTACAACTTCACCCAACCTGCGACTAGCTCCCTGCCCCTACCTGATCCCTAATTCGCAACTTCTAACCCTTAATCAGGTCAAATGCTTAAATACCATCTTCAGCAGATCTGACTGAGTGAAAGGCTTGGTTAAGTAGCCAGAAGCTCTTACAAGTCTGGCTTTTGCCCGGTCGATAAAGCCAGTGTTGCCCGTCACCATGATGATTGGCGTGTCTTTAAAGGATGAGTGGCGACGCAACAGTGAACACAACTCATACCCATCGAGGTTAGGCATTTCTACATCCAGCAAGATCAGGTCGGGTTTGCTCCGCACGATTTGCATGAGGGCTTTGACTGGATTGTTGATCATCAAAACCGAGAAACTTTTGTCATCCAAGAATGAGTTGATTGCATTTAAAACTGTTGGGCTGTCGTCAATGCAGGCAATTGTGTAAGTGGTTTTTGGAGCAGGCTGGGCAGGTTGAGTGGGAATGGATGCTGGAGGGTAAGCTGCATTGGGTTGAACGACAACAGACGGCTTTTGTGGGGTTTTGGGGCGATCGCCACCATTCCGATTGAGAAAATCGGGACGCACGACTGGAGAGGCAAAGGTTGAGCCTGACTGCCGTTTGCGCAACTGTTGCTGGCAATGCTCAACCAGTGAGCGTAGGTCGAGATGGCAGAAGATCGGAAACTCATTAAACCGTTGGCGATCGACTAATTCATAATTGCCTTCTTTAATCGCCAGAAAGGATTCCACAACTTCTTTAGCCAAGTCTTCGATCAACATGGCAGCTTGAGCCGTAGTGAGATACTGTTGCTCAACTAACCAGCAAACTGCTTGGTAATCACGGCTCTGAGTCGGCTGATGCTCCATTGCCGTTTCAAACAGCAGGCGCACCTGGACGCGAATCGCGCTAACTAAAGCCGGAACCTGAGCGCTGAGGCGACGCAAGTGGCGATCGAGCCGATCAAATGGATCGATCGAGTTAGAGGCATAAGTGAGTTTGCCATGCTCTAAATAGATTGACCATGAGGCAGAGTTAGTTGCCACTTGTAAGCAACCACTTGCTTGCCGGCTTGAAAGCTGTGCCAGTAAGCTCAGGGGATGCAACTTCTGAAAAGGTCTGTAGCTAGACATAGAAAGGGTGTTCATTGATTCCACTCTGCTTCAGTTCAAGGAGTAACGATTAGAGAATTTTGAGTTTTGCTGCGAAAACCACACTTAAAACCTGTTTGAATCTTGTGGGGAATCTCCAAAAAACGCTTTGGCTTTGGCGATCGCTGACCGAGTGAAGGCTAAGTTAAATGCTGCTTAAACCCCTGCCTTCAGTCGTCTAGCAACCCCTGAATGTCTCTGTGCAAGCTCCAATTATTGGCAAAAGAATTTTGTTGAATTTACATCAGAGATAACTTTGGCAACTGCGGAACTCAGAGTTTGCCCCGTTGGTGCTGACAAGTTCAATTTTGCTTCATTAGAAGTAGACTGCTTGCAACTAGGCTGCTGAGAATTCTGATTGAGCCGAAGAAGAACATGGGTCACCAAATCGCTAGCGACAAGTGACAAGTAATAAAAGATTCAGTCTTTGTTGGGTCACATCACAACAGTTTGAGAGGCAAATGCTTAAACCCTGTGCAGCTTTGAGCTGGATACTAAGTCCGTCTGGTAGAACTCAAAAGCGGCAGTGCATCCTCTGAAAACTGAAATACTTCGCTTAGTCCCAAAATAAAGATAGGCATCCTGTTTGTTGTACTCAATGCTATCAGGATCTCATTCAAAGTTGATAAAATACGGGTAAAGAGGCAAAAGCTGTATGTAAAGTTAAAGCAATTCCTATGTTTCTATCTGTATGTAGAAAATTCAGGAACTTTTTTATACAGTTAACTTAGTTTTTAAGTTGAGTTTAGCTAACTAGATCAGATTTTCCGCCCTAAAAGATTGGGTGGAGGGCGATCGCCTCTTTTATCGAAGAGTTGCAAGAAGCTAGAAAACTGAGTAGAAGCGTTTGCCCATACCATTTTTGCCGCTTCCTGGTGCTTTAGTTTATACATTTCTTGCTGAAACCAGAATACTAATTTCACGACCAAACTTAGCGCGAACTAAAAGAATGATTGGTTGACACCACCATTTTTTAAAGCTGCATCTGAACGTAAATGGAAGTCAAACTCAAACTTGAACGGGTTTACTTGATCTAATTTCCGCTAGCAGTAATAGCACGGCAGCGAAACTACTCAGACTTAAAACCTGACCGAAGAAATAGAGTTAAGTTTGCCAGCTCTTACTGACGATGGAGCGCACCTTGCTGCGGCTCAAGTATGGTGACAAATAGTCGGTTGCGAGTTCTTGCAGACAGCCGCTTGATGCGAAATAGCTGTGGGGCGATCGCGCTGACTGTAATTTATTGCAATAATAGGACCTATTTATGAGTGATCCAATGAACCGTAGAGAAGCCGCTACTCCTGGAGATCCGAGAGAGGCAGAGCCAGGACGTGGCGCTCCGGGCGACCAGTGGGCGGTTCAGACTGCCCAGGCTACTGATGTAAATGCGCCTGACGCGGAAATTCCTTCTAATGTAGATGTGGAAAAGAACATTCGCAACATTAAGGCAGAAGAAGAGCAAGAAGAAGGTTCAGATTTGCCAACCACGCACGGCTATGTGCTAGACGAGTCAGGACGACTCGACAATTTTGCGGTTGAGCCACCTATGTACGTAGAAGGACAGGACAAATAGTAGTGAGGGAATAGAAGTAATAGATTATTTCTATTCCCTCTGTTCCTTTATCCATCCCCTACCTTTTATGGATGTCAAATGCTTTTCTCTCAACAATAGTTGGAGTAAGCATATGAATAAAAAGTTTCTTTCACGAGTGGACGATTAGCAGGAAAAGTGACGAGCATTACCGGAGCCGCAACTAAAACTGGTGAAGCGCTCGCCCATAAGTTCTGCAAAGAAAGTGCAAAGGTTGTTATTAAGGGTTACTTGATGACCCTGTGCAAGATGTAGTTGCTACGATTACCGAGAGACTGTATCCTCAGAGACTTCCTTGAGGAAAGGGAAATAGGCTGAGTAGTCCCAAACCTGCAAGCGTCAGCGAGAGCGAGAGCAACAACAGTTTTAGCTGATTTTGCCAGGGTCGAGGGGAAGTCGAACTAGTTGAATTTCCTTTAGCAGCGGGTTTTGCTCCAGCGGGTACTAAAAACAGCAGCAGGCTACCGAGGGTCATCAGGCTACCGAGGATTAGGGCTGTTCCACCAATCCAGGCGATCGCAATCCACAAAAGCTGACTCATAATTTGTGCTCACGGTTCACCGAGTGGGAATATCGCAGAGATGGCGATCGCTTTCACTCAATCTGCGGTTGGTATGCAAATAATCCCACACCCAGGAGCAACTGCGAGCTAGTAGGTCATCCAGGTTCAGGTTCCACAATACTACGGTGCCTTCACCTGTGCTAGCGGCAAGGGTTTGCCCATCGGGGCTAAAGCTCAGTCCTGCGATGGTAGATTCTCCCTGCACGCCAAGTTTCAACGTAGATAAGAGCGAACCGTTGAGGCTCCACAACATCACTTTGCCGTCTATGCTGCTTGAAGCCAGAGTTTGACCATCGGGGCTAAAGGCAACATTGCCAATATTTGACTGGTGTCCTCTAAGCTCCAGCAGAGGAGTGCCGTTTGGTCGCCACAGCCGCACGTCTCCATCCAGGCTACCCGTTGCTAGGGTTTGACCATCCAGGCTAAAGCTGACATCTTTAACAGCACTGGCATGTCCGGTCAAAGTTGCAATCGGGTCGGGTGCAAACCTACCGTTTCTTAATCGTCGCCATAGCTTTGCCGTTTCGTCATCGCTGCTCGAAGCCAAGGTTTGACCATCAGGGCTAAAAGATACGACGACAACGTGGTCACTGTGTCCACTCAAGCTTTGAACGGGATTTGCCAGAAATTCGCCACTGCTGCTGCGCTGCCACACTTTGATCGTGTGATCTTCTGCTGCCGCTGTGAGGATTTGACCGTCAGGGCTGAAGTTCACGTCGCGCAGAATTGCCTGCCCATCTAGAGTTTGTAGCAGGTTGCCTTCTAGCGTCCAGATTTTGACGGTACGGTCGGCGCTGGCGGTGGCGATCGCCCGACCATCGGGGCTAAAGCTAACGCTGTGAACTCGCTCCTGATGTCCTTTCAGAACAGCAAGTTGGGTACCATCTGCCCGCCAGAGTTTTGCTACGTTGTCAGCCCCCGCTGTGGCAAACATCTGTCCATCCAGGCTGTAGTCTAGATCGCTGGCTCGGTCTTGATGTCCCCGAAAAGTAAGCGGCTGCAAACTGTCAGGATGCCACAGCCGAATGGTTTGATCGGCACTGGTGGAAGCGAGAATGTCTCCATCCGGGCTGAAGCCAACGCTATAAACTGGGGCACTATGCCCTTGCAGTGTTTTGATCGGCGTTCCGTCTAGCTGCCAGAGTTTAACGGTGTTGTCGGCGCTGGCAGTCGCAAAAGTTTGACCATCGGGGTTAAAGCTGACTCGCCAAACTCGATTTAGGTGAGCCTGCAGGGGTGTAGAAAAAACTGGCTCAAACGTTTCCCTTTGCCGCCTCCAAAGCTGCACGGTGCCATCTTTGCTTGCAGCAGCGAGAATTTGCCCATCCGGGTTAAAGCTAAGGCTGACCAAATCGTTGGGAATGGGTAGGAATGCTACCGGGCTACCATCTAGCTTCCAGATCCGAATGCCATCTACGCCTGCTGATGCCAGAGTTTGACCGTCGGGGCTAAAGCTAACAGACAAAACCCAACCCGTGTGTCCTGACAATGTGATTGGTTCACTGCCAGCATTCTGGTGCCATAGTTTGACAGTACCGTCTGCACTGGCTGAAGCCAAAAGCTGACCGTCAGGGCTAAAGCTGACTGCGTTTACCTTGTCCTGATGCCCTTCCAAAACGCCGACAGCAGTGCCGTCTCGCTGCCACAGGCGAATGGTTTTATCGTCACTAGCAGAAGCGAGCAGTTGCCCATCGGGGCTAAAGCTGACGCTGCGAACGTTGCTGCTGTGCCCTTCCAGTGTTTTGAGCCAGGTACCGTCTCGCCGCCACAGGCGGATGGTTTTGTCGTCGCTAGCAGAAGCGAGCAGTTGCCCATCGGAACTGAAGGCGATGTCGATGACGGTGCGATCGTGTCCGTCTAGGCGGTTATATTCTCGAATGCCGTAGATGATTTGCTGAAGCGAAGTGACAACTTTAGCGCGGGTTTCAGGATTTTCGCTAAAAAACCAGCTTAGCTGCCGACCTGCTCTCAGGGATGCCAGCAGTGCTTCTAACTCTTTGCCGGAGTTAAACAATTCCATTGAGGAAGTGCTTAGCGTATTCAGTTGAGCATTCGCCTGCACGACTTCGGCGCGGTGCCACTGCCAGGTAGTCATCCCGACTAAAAATAGGGCTGTAGCTAGACCGCTAGAAAGCCCCCAGATGCGACGACGACGCTGGCGATCGCGCAAGTTCTGTTCCTGAGTTTGCAACTCCAGGCTGACCTGAATAAACTGTTGCTCGATCGCACTCAAGTCAGGCTGACGGTTGTGTAGCCAGTGTTCTGCCTCTAGTAGGGTTGCGCCGCGCAGCAAAGCGCCCTGATCGCGCTGACTAGTTTCCCATTGACGAATAGTGCTGCGAAGCCGCTCTTGCCAGGTGCGAAAACTGCGGTCTTCTTCGAGCCACTGGCGCAATCGCTGCCATTCTTGAATTAGGGCTTCGTGAGCCAGTTCAACGATTTCTTCACCTGTGGCTTCGTCTTGTCGGCTGACGATTAGGCGGGTATCTGCCAGGTAATTCACCAGATGCCAATGATTTTCGTCGATTTCACGGCGGGTCGCCAACCGTCGAGTGTCGGCAGTGCCCTCACCCGGATGGACAAGCTGAATAAAAATTCGCTGTGCCTGACGCTGAGCAGCTGGGGTTAGAGCGCTGTAGATCTGTTCGGCGTAGCTAGCCAGGGCTTGCTCGACTCCGCCGATCGCATCATAAGCAGCGTGGGTCAGGTAGCCGTCGCTCTGCTTTTCCCACAGTAAGGTCAGAGCAAATTCTAATAGCGGCAACTGACCAGGAGAGGCATCTACGGCATCCAAAATTCGCTCGGTCAGCCCTTCTCCCAAGTGGATTCCCTGGGCGATCGCAGGTTTCTCAATTGCTGCTTGGAGGTCTTGTCGAGTCATCGGACTCAGCAATTCCGGTGGAAATCGCCCCAGTGCTTCGGCAAAGGGACGGTAGTCCAGCGCATGTTCACAAAAGTCAGCCCGCAGGGTCAACACCAAAGTAAAGTTTTGGCTGCGCTCCACGGTTGTTAGCAGTTCGTCTAAAAAGCGCTGCTGTTGACGGATGGTTTCCTCAGCAGAATTCCCTTCTTCGTAGAGCGTGTAGAGTTCCTCAAATTGGTCAGCGACCAGGAGTAATCGCTTGAATCGGGGAAATTTTTGCAGGATGCGATCGCTTACATCCGTTAAAGTCAAGTGATTTTGCTGAAGGGCGATCGCCAGTTTGTTGATCTCCACTAGCTGCTCGGTTTCGCTCAGCGTCGGTTCCAGCAACGGGACTAACTGTTCTGCCAGCCGAAAATAGGGACGGTTGCCAGGACGAAAGCTGATGACCAGCCAGTCCAACTGCCGCAGTCGTGGGATGAGTCCGGCAAAAACGAGGGAAGATTTGCCGCTGCCTGATGCCCCGATGATGGCAACTAAGGGACGCTGATGAACGACTTGGGTGAGTTTTTCGGCTAGGGCTTCTCGTCCAAAGAAGTGGGGCGCGTCGGTTTCCTGGAAGGCGGAGAGTCCTTTGTAGGGGCTGGGGGCTAGGGGCTGGGGGTTGGGGGTTGGGGGTTGGGGATTGGGGGTTGGAATGGAAGGAGTGAGGGAGTGCCAGGTGAGGAGGGGGGCAGTGGGGTTCTGGTGCAGGATAGGGAGCCAGGTGGCGCAGGGGCAGTGAGTTTCGAGAGATTGAAGCTGTTCTCTGGCTTCTCGCACCGCAGTGTAGAGGGGCTGTCCGCCAGAAAAGCTGGTGAGGAAGTGTTTGAGGAATTCTTGGGCGACGCGATCGGGAACGGGTTCGCGCATCACGATCATTTGGGGCAGGTGCAACCGCTCTAACCGTCGGGCGAGCCCGAGTCCGTCACAGGAGTTGAAAATAGCCAGCTTTAAGCCACGAGCGATCGCCTTCCGTAGTGCATAAGTCAACTCATCGGGGGAAAGGCGATCGCCCCGATTCAACTCAATTTGTCCGGTTTCGCCTTCTGGGTCGCTGGTGCTATGTCCAGCAAAGAACAGGATGTCCCAACCCTGAGCATCCCACAGATATTTTTGTAGCTCCTGGCGTTCTGGCTCAATCAGAAAAACGGTTTCAGCACCGTCGGGCAGGTTGGCTAGAAGCTGGCGATCGCTCTCTACGTCAATGCCGGTGCGATCGCCCAACACAGCCAAAATTCTGGCGTGGCTTCGGGTTGGGCTGGTCGATTCTACTCGTTCATAGGCAGGCGCACTTAGGGCAACTTCGGCTTTTGGATAGCGCTGAAGCAAATCCCACAGATGCCAGGGCAATCGTCGCAGTTGGGTATCTTCTGCCTGGAGAATCAGCCGCACCGCTTCGTGTACTGATAGCTTTTCTAAAAGCTGCTCTCGGATGGGGCGAAATGATTCCGCTGACAGCCAGGTGTTGAATTGGTCGGATAAATGTTCTGCTGCTTTTTGGCAGTCTGTCAGAATGTTTGTCCTGGAGCCGGAGGTAATGGGGTTTGGGCGATCGCCCAGCCGAAACAGCAAACTCAGGCTGCGGTAAAGTGACTGCCACTGGTGATATTGCTCCAGCAAATGAGTCGCCGCAGGCAGTTTCCCCTTCACCCGTGACTGAATGCTGGCTGGAGGCTGTCCCTCCACCATTCCATCGGTGCGAATTTCTAATGTGACAGCTATGCCCTGATGCAGGTCGCCATCTAGATCAAGCGTCACCAACTTAGCCATCGTTACTTACCTGCTCCCCTGTTTCTTGTGGAGATGCATAGAGGGGTGGATCAAACTACAAAGGATTCTGTGACATGAATATCTTGCCAAGCCAGTTCGACTTGAAATTCTTCTGCTAATTGGGCAGTGAATTCGTACTGAAGGAAGGTATCAGTGGCTCCAGCGGTCACTTCTCGGAAGACTTCTCCAGCCGCAGTCAATACCTTTAATTGAAGATGGGGCGGCAACTCAGCAGGTTCCCCACTGGAGTAAACCTGTAGGTGGATACCAAACTGATTTTCAGTTTCCGGAGAAATCGTCACCACTAGCGCCAGGGCTGTAGGCGGTTCCTGAATCTCTGTTGTTGCAGTAGTTTTCTCCTTCGGTTTTTCTAACTCAATCCGCTTCACTCGCTGAATCGCAGCACGACGAAAGGCAAAACTGGGCGATCGCTCCCCAAACAGTTCTTCAACAGCTTGCCAACCTGCTTCAAAATTTCGCTTTAACCAGTCGCTCAGATGCACGGGTGAAATGACCTGGGGGGACTGAAGCGACTGAGGCGCTTTGGCTGCGGCTTCCAATTCACTCAGGTGTTCGAGTAGGGTATCAAGCGATCGCAGCGTTCCCAACGTCAGCACCTCTTGTTGCTCAGTCACCTCTGCAACCGAAGCGAAACCTAAAAGCTCCACCTCGTTGAGCTGTTTGCCAAACTGGACTGGCACATAGCCAATGCGATCGGGGCTGGATTGCAAGGGGAGGGCGATCGTTTTTTCACCGGGCAACACGGGGCGACATTCCAACCGTCCTAAATCAGGTAGCACCAGATCTGCCACGTCAAACAGCGCCCTTAGTACCGCATTCCAGCTATTGCTGTGCTTCAGGTCAGACTCAATGTATAGCCACTTGAGATAACGATGAACCGCCCAAACCGCCAATGTATTTAAGTAAACTCGTTTGCCCTTGTGAGCATCAATCTGTTCACTCGCAAACTTTCGCGCCACATCATGAGCCTTGGCACTGATGGGAATCGTCAGCCGAGGGGGGGCAATAGAAGGACTCATAGGACTGTCTTCGTGCATCTACAAAATTTTGGGTTAAATCTCTATATCTTTATCGGGCTGATAGCCTAAATTTTGGGCGATAGTTTGCAATAGCGGCAAACCTCGATTTTTCCAGTGCCAGTTCAACGTGTGGTAGTTGATCTCAAATTCACGAGCAAGCTGCACCATCCGGTCGGGTGGATGCTTGAGCAATAGCCGCTGGCTGAGCATCTGACAGTTGCAGTCTGGATAGGCTTGGGGATGGCACTGCCGCAGCTTTTCCTCTGGATCGGTCTCAATATATTCAGCTAGTTGCAGCCCAATCCGATTTCGCTGTTGCGCTGCCTGTGCCTGACGAACCTCTTCCTCTAATTCCAAAATCGTACAGGCACCGGGAGCAACTAGCTGATCGGCAAACGTGGTGCTGGCATCCTCACTTAAAGGCTTATCTATTGATATAGGAGTCTTTTGAGCTTGCCGCTGAAACTCGATTTTAGGGTTTTGAGTTTTTGTACGGGGAGGACGCTGAGGAGTAACTAAATCTTTAATCCGATACTTCAGCCGCAGTTTGCCATTGATCCAGGCAATCAGACTTTTTTGCAGGGAAGCCTGTTGCGGCTCAAATTCGTGAATCTCGTTAGCCAAGCGCAAAAACGTGTCGTTGAGTGCTTCGGGATAGTCTGGATGATTAGATTTTGCTAAACCGGGAAGTTGCTGAATCTCTAGCAGCAGTTGGTTCATGGCTCGTCGCCAGGTCAAGCTACTGCGAGGATGCTGCTGAACAGCAAAAATGAGCTGCCGCAGCCGATCTTCACAAGCTTCTTCCTCGTTGAGTGGGTGTACCGTCATCTGGTCTGCCGACGTAATGGATGCTGATGGAATGGATAGGTTTAGCGGTGGAGGAGTACAACTCTGAAGCATGAGAAGGGACTGTCTGAGAGGTTAGCAAATATTCTTTCTAGGGTTAGCGATCGCCAGACACAAGGTAAGCATCACCTACCCTTAAGCGAGTATTCCTAGTATTCGTAGGTTGGGTGAAGCGAATGCGGAACCCAACAACGCCTCAGATATAGATTAAGTTCAGGGAACAAAGACCACCGAACAAAGATTGTGTTGGGTTCCGCGCTGCTTCACCCAACCTACAGAAGATGTGCAATTTGGGAAGACGTTGAAGTGATGAATACCTGACAAACGATTCATTGCCTCAATCTTATACCCATTCCAAGTAAAACCTCAGAGGTTAACAGCCCCTTGTTAACCGAGGTTCGCTTGTAAAGCTTCCATGAAGAATTCCTTGAATCGTCCAAAAAAATAGAGGGTTTTCCGAAAGAGCAGTGAATCTAAATTCGATCGCTTGATGCGCGATCGCTCACCCCGGAAGAACCATGAATTACTTTGCCCTGCTGATGCACTTTTTGCGCGATCGCCAAACCTTCTTGGACGAAGTGTACAAAGGCATCAAAATCAACCAGAAAGTATTTTCCATGCTGGTTTGCAGCACTGTGTTTTTGGCGTTTTATGGTATCATCATCGGCTTGTCGAGCAGTTGGGAGCAGGCGATCGCCTCTGCAATCAAGCTGCCTGCTCTGTATCTGATCACATTACTCATTTGTCTGCCAACGCTCTATTTCTTTGATGTGATTTCTGGCTCAACTCGCACCTTTGGGCAATATCTGGCACTCCTGTTAGCCTCAACTTCGGTAATTAGTGTAATGCTCTGTGCCTTTGCCCCGATTGCGCTATTCTTTCACCTTTCGATCAATGACTATGTGTTTTTCAAACTGGTGAATGTTCTCATCTTTGCCTTCACCGGGTTCCTGGGCATCAACTTCTTCTACAAAGGAATGATGGCGATCGCCAGTTGTGACGCTGGAGCCAGTTCTCATCAGCCTTCTATTATGCGAGGTTGGCTAATTCTCTATGGCTTCGTCGGCAGTCAGCTTGGCTGGTCACTTCGTCCCTTTTTCGGCGCACCCGATCAACCCTTCTCACTATTTCGAGAACAGGAAAGTAACTTTTATTTCCATGTCCTCAAAGTGTTTGTCGAGGTGCTGGGGCTTAGTTAGGGGATGTCACACTAACCGTTTATGCCCGTAGTGAGCAACACTTCGACAATCTTCAATTTTGCTAATCGTAGATCAGCTTCAACTCTTAGGTCGGTCAGCTAGTGATCTAACGTTTTCAATCACCCGCCGTAGGCAACCTCATACACTCAACAGATAGCCTTCGCGGTCGGCGTGCATTGGACTTGTTATCCTGTTACCATTTACGCAAGATGAAGCTCAAATTTTCCTTGTGCATCAATTGTTTGGTTGAAATCTAAAAGTTGGTATTTTAATCGAAAAGCACCATGAAACCTTCGTTCAGTTAAGATACCTTCAGCCTGTGTCTCGGTTCGATATGAAATATTTCGGAGTAGTCTCAAGGGTTTCCAATTGTAAGGATCAAAGACTGTATCACCTGCTGGTAAAACAGTATTAGTGACCTCAGTAAAAAGAGTAGGCTTTAATGAATTGCTCGAAAGATTCATTTCTGTGCTAACTAGTTCAAAACGATCCAAACCAAGCTTGGTATTTAATTCATTCATGGAGCGGAAAGGCATCTGTGACTGGAGATATGCAATGAGATGCTGATTTTCATTTCGCTCTACTGAACCACCGGAAATTGTAAGAGTTAACTCCTCTAGGATTGGCAAACTTACATTACTGCTCGTAAAAACAACACTTCCGCTTGTAACTCGCACTATGGAACGTAGCCCTTTCCCTATAGGCTCTCCAATATCAGGCTCAATACGAGGATGGTCTCTTCTAATAGCATCTGGTCCAATGACATTTTGAATTCTAGAAAAGTTCTCGTCCAACTTTTCGTAGTTCACCTCTAAGAGAGGAAGAGCATCTGGTCCCTGATTTGTTTGATAGATTTTTACTTGCAACCCATTAATGAGACAAAAGTAAACTGCTCTAACCCCTGGATGATTAGCATATGTGTATGACTGCTCAATATCATTGAGAGTAATGTCCACAGGTGGCTTGGCTTCGATAATCCAGCGGACACTACTATCAACTTCGCAAATGTAATCTGCACGACCTCGAAGTTCAGGATCTTTCTTTGTATCTTTCCGTCCTAAAAAAACTCTTGGATATCGAAGAGATTGCTCACGAATGATATTAGCTGATGTACCTGATCTGTAACCAAGATACCGCAGCAAAGGAGCGATGATTTCCTCTCGAATATCGCTCTCATTCAATAAAGAAAAATCATAATCTTCAAATTTCATCTATTTTTACTAGAAACAAAACGAAGATAACCAAATCAAAGCCTAACTGTTAAGTTTTGACGATTCTATTCAAAATTCCTAGGGCGTGTTTTAAAACCCAGCTAAAATGGGAGTAGGAGTATTTCAAAGACAACAAACCAATCTTGGTTACACGCAATCCAATTTCACGCAAAGACCTAACCAATCAACAATGGCAACAATTGCAGCCGATGTTGCCAAAACCGAGTCCAAAAGGTGGACGACCCGCTAATGACCACCGCAAGACAATCAATGGCATTTTATGGATTCTCCGCACGGGTGCTCCTTGGCGCGACTTGCCTGATCGTTATGGTGCTTGGGAAACGGTCTCCGGTCGCTTCTACGCTTGGCGCAAGCGAGGACTATGGCAGCAGATTCTACAACAGTTGCA
>NZ_JACJPC010000019.1:0-61454 GCF_014695875.1 Leptolyngbya sp. FACHB-541
GTTTACACTCTGGCTTTGTGAGATTAATCCAGTGCATTAACCAGTTCTCAGGATGGCTTCCTCATCCTGTGCCTCATCGATTTTCCTCCGCCTAGAGTGATGAAAGAGGGGTAAGGTCCCTTTAATTAAGGCTACAGATGGAAGGGCACCCCGCGTCGCGGGGTGCCCTTCCATCTGTAGCTTGTTTTTGTAGAAACGGTATTAGTTAACTTTCAATTCATCCCGGTGCTTCTTTGAGCGAGAAATGAGTCCAAGTGTGCCAACGGTTAGTATTCCCAAAATCATAGCGGGTTCTGGAACAGATTCAGCTGCTTCAAAGGATTCGATTTGACCGCGAATTTCACCGCCAGGGAAGGCTGCGGAATGAACGTTGAAATAGTAGCCACCCGCTAAGAAACTGTTGAAAACTACGTCGGGAGTCACTACACCTGCGGCAAGTACATCGTTGGAAGTATAGTCTCCGACGATGGTACCTGATGTGGTGCCTCTAAAACTGTCGATGCTGTCCAGAAAGTGAACCACAGGACCATTGGTGCCGCGCTCGCCAAGGTGAATATGTCCGTCTGCAAGCGGCCCTTCCAATCCAGCGTATTCGACCGTGTAGTTAAATACCCAACTTGTTACGTCTCCAACTAGTGTTCCTGTTGCAGTACCCTGAGCTGAACTGGTGCTAATGTTAGGCGCGACTTCTTGCTCAGCTTCTAGCGGAACGGAATAGGAGAAGGTTGCTGCTTGTGCAACTTGGGGGGCGATCGCTAAACCTGCACCCAAAAGACCAATCATCCACAATTGCTTCATGAGAAATTTCCTCACAGTTAGAAAGTTAACGGGTCGGCTACTCAGAGAAACCACTGTCTTTATCTACGAGCTCAACTTCCAATTGGATTGATCTTTCTTTTTTTGACTGGAACTTAAAAATTGCTTGACTTTCCAGTCAACTGGAGGCTCTAAAACAAGAATCAGACCTGAACTAGATCTGATGGATAGTCTTAGAGCCAAAAGATGTGTTCTTGTCTGTAAAGAGTTAGGAGTATGAAGCAGAAAACTATGAAACTCAGAAGCACTCTACTAGCACTAACCCTTAGCGGTTCGTTAACCGTTCTGTCATTTGGACTTGCTGCCTGTTCTCCTTCCGAATCTTCGACCCAACCTGAGGTCAGCCAAGAATCCAGTACCGCAATGGAAGGGATGAACCACGGTGCACATGCCATGAATATGGATTTAGGCCCTGCCGATGAAAGCTTTGACCTGCGGTTTATTGACGCGATGATTTTGCATCATCAGGGGGCTGTCGAAATGGCACAAACCGCGTTGGAGCAATCCAGTCGGGATGAAATTAAGCAATTATCCCAGGCGATTATCGCCGCTCAAGAGCAAGAAATTCAACAAATGCAGGAATGGCGACAAGCCTGGTATCCGGATGCAGCAGATGAACCAATGATGTATCACGCTGAAGCAGATCACATGATGCCAATGACTGAAGAGATGAAGGCAAGCATGGCGATGAATATCGATTTAGGATCTGCTGATGAAGAGTTTGACTTGCGTTTTATTGACGCAATGGTTCCTCATCACGAAGGGGCAGTGACAATGGCTGAAGAGGCGCTAGAAAAGAGCGATCGCCCCGAAATTCAGCAGCTAGCTCAGGAGATTATTGACAGTCAGCAGCCTGAAATTGATCAGATGAATCAATGGAAGCAAAGCTGGTATGGGCAATAGTTTGGCATAGCTAATAGTCATTGCGGTATCGCTTCATTCCTGCCTCAAATAGGGAGCGATGCCGCTTCTTTGAGTTTGACCTCAGTTTGGAGTTTGGCGAGGAGGAAGGATTGAATGTACCCGATCTAGTAATTCTTCATACTCGATTGGTTTACGTAAAAAGCCATCGGCACCCACCTCAAACCCTTCTGCTGCCTTGGGTTGGTCATACGCTGTAATCAGTAAGATGGGAATAAACGGAAGCTGGCGATTTTGACGGATTTGTCGAGTTACCTCAAAACCGCTCATGTCTGGCATCATGACATCGAGTAACACTAAATCTGGCGGTTCTTCTGCAATTTTAGCTAGAGCTGCATAGCCGCTATCTGCGACTTCGACCCGATACCCTTCCTCCTCTAAAAGAACCTTGAGTAGAAATGAATTATCTGGAAGATCATCTACAACCAGAATTCTGTCAGCGGTGACAGCTACCTCATTCAACAGAGCAACCATAGGACAACAACCAGGTATCAAGTCTTAAAAGACTATTTAAACTAGATTGTCGTCGTTTGAAGACTCATTGTCCTCACTCATTAGAAGCATTGTTGCCATTTGTTAGCCGCTTGCCCGCTGCTCGCAGCCTACCGGAGTTTTACATCGTTGTTCCGAGGGGGGGAATGGCTTGAATCTTCTGTTTGCTTAGAGTCAAAGTCAGAGCAGGCGATCGCCCGTTCCGTAGCTGCGTCTAGCGGATTCACTGCACACTTAAGGTAGGCGCTGCTAGTGTAAAAGCGACAGTTTTTACAGGGAATTTGGCTAGCAGGTTGAAGCTTCTTAAGTCTGCTCTGGGTAAATCGAAAGCCTTCCGAGAAGGCAAAAAACAGTACAACCCAAACGATGGCAAACCAAAGCGGCAGCAACAACCAGGCAGCATCCGTAGCTTTAAATTCTGATCGAGTAGATTCAGAGGTAGACTGAGCGATCGCGGTTTCAGTCCAGACTGCGTTTGTCAAAGGTTGAGAAGCCGGCTCGTCAGTCGTTGCGTGCATCAACTGTGTGGTTTCGATGCTCTCGCTTGGGCGACTTCCTGACGTTAGGTCACTCACGTTTCTGGTCAATCCCTGTTCAGACGATGTATCAACACTCATGTTGCTTATAACCCTACCAGAAGCACACGCCTGTACAAACTTGTCAAACAACCTACCCCAAAGTCAGAGTAGCTCTAGTCCTTTGGATATCTTTATAACTAATTTGTGCTGGGCAGCGTCTCTGCCAAAGGTTCGGGTTTTATTGGTTTGAGGCATTCAAGATCTGCTTTAGTTACACTCTCGTGAATTAATTTGTGAATTAATGAGTTAAGTTGGCGATCGCTGCGACTACTTCTGCGGGCTGAACGGGCTTTGTGAGGCAAAGCTGAACGTTTTGCAAAAAGTCATCTTCAAGCTTGGAGGCAGTTAGAGCGATCGTCAAGATTTCTCTACTCTGAGCGTTCTCGACTGCTTTAATTTGATTCATCAAAGCAGGTCCGTCTGTTTCGACAAAACTAGTATCGATGATCACAACATTTGGCTGAAGCTGATCAAGTTTGACGATCGCCACTTTGGGAGTAACTACAATTGCCCAAAATCCGTGGTCCTCCAAAGATTCTAGAAGGCGATCGGCTTCTGCCAGTGGTGAAACCACCAGGACGCACAAACTGCCAAACGGCATGAAGCTAGATCGATATTCGGGCCGGTGTGCTTTGCCCCAGTTACACATCAGTTCCATGATGGGGCGAATTGTCTCACCATAAGGCGTGAGCGAATATTCAATGCGAGGCGCAGTTTCACGATAGGCTTTGCGACGAATCAAGCCATCGCCTCCAGTTCTCGCAACTGTTGCGTCATCACCTTGTGAGTGATGCCGGGCATTAGCTGTTTCAACTCGCTAAAATGCTTTGTTTCCTGCCTCAACCACCATAGGATGACACACTTCCATTTACCCCCAATCACTTTAAGCGTGATTTCTACCGGCGAGTTGTACTTTGGCTCAGACCTTCTCATTGCCCTTTTGGTATCGTCCTTGTCTCTATTGGGTGGCTCGTGCCATCCTGTAATGCCTCCGTCGGTGGTTGAATCATCAGGTGGAAACCCATAAAAATCCTTTGATGATAAGTCCCGATAGCAATCACAGTTTTCAGCTAGCTAATTAAGTGAGCTAGTTAGACTTAGTTGAATAGAGTCAACCCTAATGGCAATAGTGAAAGTGAGATGTATTCCTAGCTTATGATGTAGAACTCCTGTTTTATGAAGAGGCTCCAACCTCCAAATAGACACACGGACAAACACAAACAGTAGATGCTAGATGAATGAATTTGGGATCATGCTGTCAGTGTAAACCCTATTGCCCAGAAGATCCGTAGCGATCGCTCTGGGAAACTTCACACTTGATCACAATGTTCCTTAATGAACTGTATCGCTGGCGTGAGATTGTCTAACTCTTAAGGTAGAAGTTAACCATAAGGGGAGGCAGTATTCTAGGTCCAACAGTGAGTTAAAAGCGATACGAAATACTCAAAGTTAAAGATCCTTCCTTTAATCCAGCTATGACGTTCACACCTAAACTGTGAACAAGAGAATGCAGGGCTTAGTCTCTAACTAGAGGCTTTATTCCTGCACCGTTTCCATCTCAATTGAGGTTGAGATAGACTGTATCCGTTTTATCGCTTCCGATCTCGTTGCTTACCTCACTGGTTGATTGCTGGTGAAGGATAGATCTGGGCATAAAAGACAGTGCTGATGCTCAAACTTGTCTTGAACCAAGCACCCTCAAATCTTGGCTCAAGGGAAGTCATCTGGAAGGTAGGGGTCCAAACCTTAAATTCCAGGTTCATCAGTTGAGATCTTCAACTTGAGTGAGTTTGATCAACGTCTCTTGTAGGCAAATTACCTTCTGACTCTTCAACAGTTGCGTTGAGGGGCAGCTTTTAGTGTGGTGGAAAAAATGTATAACCTTCTACGGCTCTCTCAATCCTTCCTACTCGTTAGTTCTCTCGTAGCAGCAGGCAGTTTGATCGGGTCTTCTCCTGTGAAGGCCGATTCGGTAGTGGTAGATGAGAATGGAGCAACGAATGCAGCGATCGCACCTAAAACCGAGTTTGAAATAGCTGATTTTGAAAGTGTTAGTGAGAATCATAATTCAGCTATTGAACAAGCTGCTGAGCCAATAGCATCTGTTAACAGTACCGCCGTTAATCCAAACAGCAATTCAATTTCTCAAAGTCTATTTAGTTTAGAGACTGATTCTCAACCCGATTTACAAACTAATCCTCAAGCAAATTTGCAAAATAGCTCTCAAGCTAGTTCTGAGGCTTTTGCTGAACACTCTACAGCTGCATCGCTCCCAGCATTAACTGAACCAGTATCAAATGAGTCGATTGTAGCTCCGTCGGTTGATCAGCCAGTTGATCAGCCAGTCGCTCAGTCAGTTGCCCAGTCAACGGTGGCTCCAAGTGATACTCAAGTTGAAGTACTTGCTAATCCACCTGAAAACTCTCAGGGGATGGGGCAGCTAACTTCCGTCTCTCAACTTTCTGATGTGCAACCCACCGATTGGGCGTTTCAAGCGTTGCAGTCTTTAGTTGAGCGATACGGCGTCATTGCAGGCTATCCCGATGGCACGTTTCGGGGCAATCGTGCCCTGACTCGATATGAATTTGCGGCTGGACTTAATGCTGCCCTCGACCGAGTCAATGAGTTGATTGCGGCTGGCTTGGCAGAAGCTGTCACGCGAGAAGATTTGGCAACGTTGCAACGCTTGCAAGAAGAGTTTGCGGCTGAATTAGCAACCCTTCGCGGTCGAGTCGATGTGCTGGAAGCACGAACAGCTGAACTGGAAGCCAACCAATTTTCTACCACTACAGTATTAAATGGTGAGGTGATTTTTGGACTAGTTAGCGTCATAGATGGCAACAACGCTAATGATGAACCAATCGATCGCAATCCTACCTTTGGTTATCGGGTGCGGCTAAACTTGGAAACTAGCTTTACGGGTGAAGACCTGTTGACTACTCGTTTCCAGGCAAATAACATCACTCCTCTAGGTGGCACTAATGAGGGTGTGCTGCAAACCAATGAAGGACGAGTCGAATTTGACGGCGACAGTGACAATGAGTTCCAACTAGGGCTATTGCGTTATCGCTTCCCGCTGGGCGATCGCACCAACATTTACCTTGCCGCCACAGGCAACGGATTTGTTGACTTAGACGCATCTGCCCAACTCACCCCCTACCTCGACGGCAGTGCTGTTTCCCTGTTTGCCTTGCGTAACCCGATTTACAACTATTCCTCAGGGGCAGGTTTCGGTATCAGGCACTTCTTGACCGACGATATTGAAATTAACTTGGGCTATCTCGTGCCCGATGCAGGCAACCCTGACCCCGGCAGTGGTTTGTTTAACGGTAAGTACGGCGCACTCGCTCAGGCAATCTTTTATGGATTTGATCAACGCTTACGGATTGGCTTGAGCTACATCAACAGCTACACCCCTTCCGATGAGTTTTTTGGCCCTGCCACAGGCAGTAACCTGGCAAACGAAACGTTCGATCGCCCTGTTTCTGTCAATTCCTACGGCGTTTCTGGTACGTTCACCCTGACTCCTGGTCTTGCTGTCGGTGGATGGGTTGGCTATTCTAACCACCGCTACATCGGTAGAGGGGATGGAAATGTATGGACGTGGGCAGCTAGCGTCGCCTTCCCTGACCTGGGTGGTGAAGGCAATCTGGGAGGCATCCTGGTGGGGATGGAACCTCGACTCACGGAGATCGACGACTCAGTCAACGGTGGAGAAACTGACCCCGACACTTCACTACACTTAGAGGCGTATTACAAGTATCGGCTGTCAGACAACATTGAAATTACCCCTGGCGTAATTTGGCTAACTGCGCCTAACCACGACGCTGATAATGATGATGCGATCATTGGTGTTCTGAGAACCGTGTTCCGCTTCTAACAGGAGAATGTTTGAAAAGTAGCAGATACCGCCCCTAAGGGCGTAGCATTCGGTAAAATCCTCGGTTTATCCCAAGGTTTATCTGCCGAGTGCTACGCCCTGCTAGCCAAAATTCTCTGATTCAATTCCTAATTAGCAAAGGACTCTTTTGTAGGCGATCGCCACTCTGCAGCGGCGGCAAATGTTTTTGCATCGAGTCGGATTGTGTTGGGGGTTGTTGAACCATTTGCCAGTCCTCCCGATCATCACCTATTGTTCACTGTATCAAACCTTGAATTACCCATTAGTAATGTAGTCATGGTGAAATGCTGAGAGCTGCGACTTCTTAAAGAAGTCGCAGCTCTTAATCCCTAAGGGGACATCTAGTTAGCGATCGCCACTATGCTGCCATATCGAACAACAGCACTTCTGCATCTTCAGCGGCTCCTTGAAGCGTGATCTCAGATTCCTCCGAGATAGCCGCTCCATCCCCTGCGGTGAGGGTTTGACCGTTGAGCTGAACGGCACCCCGTGCCACTTGCACCCAGGCAACCCGTCCGTCTGCCAGCGTGTGGTTTGCAGTATCTCCTTCGCTCAAAACACTGGCATATAGATCGACGTTTTGGTGAATCGTAATTGAGCCATCTCGACCATCACGAGAACCAACTAGCCGCAGTGTGCCGCGCTTTTCTGCATCAGAGAAGGTTTTTTGCTCATAGCCTGGTTCAATTCCTTTTTTCTCGGGCAGAAGCCAGATTTGCAGGAAATGCACCGGGTCAGTGTTGGAAGCATTAAACTCACTGTGCTGAATTCCACTGCCAGCAGACATCCGTTGCACGTCTCCAGGACGAATCACTGAGCCAGTGCCAATGCTGTCTTTATGTTCTAATGCACCTTCAAGCACATAGGAAATGATTTCCATATCACGGTGTCCGTGAGTGCCAAAACCCTTTCCAGGAGTTACTTTGTCTTCATTAATCACGCGCAAATCAGCAAAACCCATGTAGCTGGGGTCGTAGTAGTTGCCAAAGGAGAAAGTGTGACGACTATCGAGCCAACCAAAGTTTGCAGCGCCACGTTCTTGAGCCGGTCGAATGGTAATCATCTGGATTCCTCCTGATTCAGCGGTTGAATTGCTTTTGGAATACTTTTATTATGGATTGAATCTTCTGAAAAGACAATATACTAAATTAAAGACATATTGTATCTAAAAAATCTACAATCTCTACGCTATGGACAAGTTTGATGGGATTCGCGCTTTTACTCAGGTCGTGGTTTCAGGCGGGTTTGCGGCGGCTGCACGAGACATGGGACTGTCACGATCGGCGGTCAATAAACTGGTAATTGCTCTAGAAAATGATCTGGGGGTGCAGTTGCTGCACCGCAGTACGCGAGTCGTGACTCCAACCGAAACGGGTCTAGCCTTTTATGAACGGTGTGTAGAGATTTTGGCCAGTCTAGAAGAGGCAGAGCGATCGCTCACTCAGCTTCAAAAGGAACCCAAAGGAAGACTGCGCATCAATGCACCGATGTCGTTTGGCATAATGCATCTGTCTCCTGCTCTGGCTAACTTTTTGGTGCAGTATCCCGATCTTCAGGTGGAGTTGACGTTGAGCGATCGCTTTGTTGACCCAATCGAAGAAGGCTTTGATATCACCGTGCGAATTGCCAAACCCCAAGCGAGTGCCAGCCTAATCGTTCACACCCTTGCTCCAGCTCAACGGGTACTCTGTGCCTCGCCCACCTACCTTGAAGCTCACAACATTCCAACCCATCCTAATGAACTGCGGCATCACTCCTGTTTGCATTACGGACAGCTTGCTTTCGAAAATCAATGGACACTCATCGGACCCGATGGAGAACATACTTTCTCCGTCAAAGGCACATTATGCTCTAACAATGGTGAAGTGCTGAGAGATGCCGCAGTTCGAGGGCTAGGCATTACACTTCTGCCTCGATTTATCGTAGAGCCAGAACTCCAGCAGGGCAAACTTCAGGTTGTGCTGCCAGACTACCACCCGACTGAACTCTCAATTTACGTGATTTATCCCGTCAATCGTCACCTTTCTACCAAGGTTCGGCTACTCGTTGACTTCCTCCAACAGCAATTTGGTTCTCACTAGGAGATTTCAGAATCACTTACTGCTTCTCAAATTGACGATCTACGTTTGGCTCCCTCCAAGATGAGTGGGATGGTTCGTCGGAGCTTTCAAGCCCAAATGACGGTGAAGTATGGTGACGGTAACGCTCGTTAAGCGGAGCGGGTATTCGGGTGGGACAGATCTTTAAAGAAACGTTATTACTACAGTAGGAGAGATGTATCAAAAAATTATTAATCTAAGGTGCCAACTTGTCATAGCTGTAGTTATCTTAGTTCTAGTCAACCTTAGAGCGAGCAGGTGCAAAATGCTATCCCAGCCTTCAAGCAAGTCAAAATGCTTAAGTGACGCCCTAGTGGAAGTATCAATAGAAACGCAGCCAACATTGATTCCATTAACTCTCCTATTTAGAGAGGGAAATAATGGTTTTTATACCAATTCTCCTCAAGGCTGCTATAGAAACGGTATTAGCTGATAGTTATTTGTTTCATGGGTCAAAAATAGCTACATCAATCTCCTAACTAGGAACTTCAGGACCGATAAATGACAAGCCAAAAATCTCCGCAAAGGCGAAGCTTCTACCGCTTTGATCCAGTTGCAACTTTGCTAATCAAAAAATGCAATCTTATTCCCGTTGTCTTTGGACTGTTGTCAATTCCAATCGTTTCTATCTTTTACCTATTGGTTGCCTGGATCAGCAATACGCTGTGGACTCAAGGAGAACAAGTCGGACTATTACAAGACTGGTTTCCCTGGTTCTGGACACTACTTATTAATCCAGTCGTTTTAGGGTATTACTTATGGAGCTTTGAGGCAATCAGTGATGTCATCGAAGATCTCGAAGAGTCTGATGTTGTGACGACTCAACAAGCGGAGATTGATGCAATTGTTTTGAATCCCTATTATCAAAAGCTGCATAAGTACATAGCTCTGGGTTGTGCAGTTGCTTACAGTGTTTTCGTTTTTATTAGCCAACCCAGCTTGAAGAATAACTGGTATGGTGCTGGGGTACTACCAAACTTAGCCGTCACGATCGCCACTTTTGTGGGTGTGTACGTCGGTAGTATGTTGGTACTTACTCTCATTACCAATATCAGAATTCTTCATCGCATTTTTGAAGAAAAAGACCTTAACATTAATCCTTTGCATCCTGACCGCTGTGGTGGGCTTCACTCGCTCAGCAACTATTCCTTAAAAACTGCTTATCTTGCTGCTGTTTTAGGCATCATGGTTGGTCTAATCGAATATCAGTTTGTGACTCAGGGTGTTGGAAAAGTTTATTGGTTTGTTCATTTGATTATTCCAATACACATCGTTTTATCAACAGCCTGTTTTTATAGTCCGCTGTTGGCTGCCCATAGGGGTATGAAGAAGGCTAAGGAAGAACTTCTCCACAAAATTGCTCGACAGTTTCACGCTGATTATTCCCGAATTCACGAAAGCTTAGCTGGAGACGCAGAAATCTTGAAGCAGGGAACCGAGAAAATTCAAGGATTACGCGATTTCTATAAGTTTACTGATGAGTTTCCTGTATGGCCCTTCGACGTTCAAACCTTTCGGCAGTTCTTGCTCACTGTTCCGGCTCCTCTGCTGCCTATTTTTCTTGGTTTGCTGCAAGAGTTTGCTGGGATGTTGCTCAATAACTTAGGTATTAATCTTGGCTAAAAGCTAGACGAGAGGATAGTTCTTGGAACTATTTGCTAACTCTTTATCCGACATCGTAGGTGTGCCGAGTGTAACTCGCGATCGCTGACCAAAAGCTGTTTTAGGATTTACTGAACCTGCTGTAGGCATTTGCGGCACAAAGTTGACCGCAAGATTTTACAAGTAGAACAGAAACCAGATAGCTGAATGTTTGCAGGTTTTCCTAAGCTGAAGAAGTATCGTTCAAGGGTCGTATCTAAGTTGCTTAGTTAATCAAGGGATGAGGTGCTAGATATGGTAACTGTTTATCACTGGTCTTTTGCAGTCAAGCTATTTTCAGCGTTGGGTTGTGGGCTCATAGCGGGTGTCTTTTTTGCCTTCTCCACTTTTGTGATGAAAGCGCTGGCTCAACTTCAGCCCGCTCAAGGTATTGCTGCCATGCAGTCGATTAATATTACGGTAATTAATCCCTGGTTTTTTCTTGCCTTCTTTGGCACGGCGATATCTTGCCTGTTTCTAGCTATCTCCTCGTTGAGATGGCATCCGCCGGGAACTGTGTTTTTGCTGGTCGGCAGCTTACTTTACCTAATCGGCACTGTTTTGGTAACCATTGCATTTAATGTGCCGTTGAATGATGCATTGGCGATCGCCAGACCTGATAGTCCTGAAGGGGCTGACCTGTGGGCAAGTTACCTCACTAACTGGACAATCTGGAATCATGTTAGAACCATTGCGGCATTGGCAGCAGCAGTATTACTCACAATCGCCCTTTGTTATCCAGCAGCGAAGTGAGAGGTGAGCGGCAGCGTTTAATCAACATTGTTTCAGCTTAGTGACGGCTTTCCATCTCTAAAACTCGTTTGGCAAAGTCACTGTCATGGTCAAACATCCTCAAATTCCTCAGAATCACTACAAATAGATGTCCCCTCTAGAAAATCTCTAAAGGGGAGCTTAACGAGCGCATTTTCTGAAGTGGTTAGTTACTCAGTGTCGTCATGGGCAAATCGGTTGTAGAGGAAGTCTAGCGCGTGGTTGCGGAGGTCATAATATTCCGGGTCTTCCATAATTTGGGTGCGATCGCGCGGACGAGGAAAGGGAATCTCCATCACTTCACCAATCGTAGCTGCGGGACCGTTGGTCATCATCACTAGGCGATCGGCTAAGAACAGCGCTTCATCAATGTCGTGGGTAATCATCAACACGGTGCAGCGGTGGTCATTCCAGATCTTCAACAGTTCCTCTTGAAGTTCCTCTTTGGTAATCGCGTCGAGTGCGCCAAAGGGTTCATCCAAAATCAATACTTCAGGACGGATTGCTAGGGCACGGGCGATCGCCACCCGCTGTTTCATTCCACCGGAGAGTTGGGGGGGCTTTTTGTCTGCGGCATCTGCTAAGCCAACCATTGCCAAATGTTCCCGCACAATTGCCCGTTTCTCGGCTTCTAGCTTCTTGGGATGGACTGAATCCACTGCCAGGTAAACATTCTCAAATGCAGTCAGCCAGGGTAGAAGTGCGTATCCTTGAAACACCACCATTCGGTCTGGTCCCGGCTTTGTGATTGACTTTCCGCGTATCTGCACACTTCCTTGACTGGGCTGATTGAATCCGGAAACCATATTGAGCAACGTGGTTTTGCCGCAGCCAGAGTGTCCGATTAAACAGATAAACTCACCTTGCTTAATAGAGAGGTTGACATCTTGTAGAACCGGATAGAACCCCTTTGGAGTGGGATAAACTTTTGAGACGTTAGCAATCTCCAAAAAAGACCTGCCTTGAGGCTGCTGAGAGATCGCTACGGACTTGGCTTCAACTTGTTTTAGCATTTGCATTACTGGTAGTGGTGGTTCGTCTGGAGCAAACCCCTGTAGAGATTTTGTTTGCCTGTCTACAGGGAGTTAATTAAGATTTACCGTTGGGAGATTTGCTTGAGGCGAAGCATTCGGGCAACAATGTTTCGTGATTTCCAGACGATTGCTTGCCGAATGCTTCGCCCTGACACAAGGCATGAGCTACTTCTCAGGCATCCTCTCAAGCGGCAGTCCTGCGAGAATCAAGCATGACTTCTGCCACGCTAAAGTCCCGTTTGATCGAAAGAGCGTTCAGGTAACCGATTGGATCTTCGGCATCAAACTTAGCGCCGTCAAATAGCTCAATTGGGCCGCGATGATATTTGATATCCAACATTCCTAACTCTCGTGCCGCTGTGCTAAACGCACCGACCCGGCAAACTCGCTCCAAAATTTCCAACCAGTTGCGCGGGAAAGGAATATCTCCCCAGCGGGCCATTTGCGTCATCATCCACAGATGCTCGGTGCGGCTAGGACGATTGACTCCTTCCCCATAAAACAGGTGGTGAGCATATTCGCGCATGGGTTGTTCCAGGCTGCAAGTTTGAGTATTAGGATCACCCAGTTTAATGTAGTCAATCGATGTTCCGACATAAGCCTTGGCAGAGAGAATCTGCTGGATTTCCTGGTGATTTGCTTCATTCGCACAGTATTGGCAGGCTTCCAGCAAGGCCTTGATCAGGGCAATGTGAGTATTAGGATAAGCGATCGCCCAATCCTCTCGCACGCCCAATACCTTTCCAGGATGACCAAGCCAGATTTCTAAATCTGTTGCAACGGTGAAGCCAGTACCCTCAACCGCAGCACGAAGATTCCAAGGCTCACCCACGCAGTATCCATCAATAGTTCCAGCTTTTAGGTCAGCAACCATTTGAGCTGGCGGAATCGTGGTGAGTGAAACATCGTGATCAGGGTCAATTCCACTGGTAGCAAGCCAGTAACGCAGCAGCAGATTGTGCATCGAAGAAGGATGTACCATTCCCAATGTATGGCGCTGACCAGGTGTTTCGAGAATCAAGCGCTTAAAGTCGGTCGCGCTATACACACCCTGTTCATAGAACTTCCTTGCGAGTGTCACGGCGTTACCATTGCGAGTCATCGTGAGTGCACTCACCATAGGTAATGGCTGGTCTTGATGCCCGCCTGCTGTTAGCCAAACTGGCATTCCTGCTGGCATTTGAGCTGCATCTAGATATCCACCTGCAATCCCATCGACAACGCCACGCCAACTTGTTTCACGTACCAGGCTGACCTCATCTAAACCATGCTTGGCAAAGAAGCCCTTCTCTTTAGCAACTGCGATCGGGGCACAGGCCGTGAGTGGTACGAAACCCAGTTCAAGATTCACTTTTTCTAGCCCGTGACGGGCGATCGCCGTTGTCTTCTTAGCCCGCAGTTTCTTAATTCGCTTCTGCTGGTTGAGAAAATAGATTAGCTCAGACCGCAGGCTGTAGTAGCTGGGATGACTCACTACGTCCATTCGTTTGCGGGGACGAGGAATATCTACCTCTAAAATTCCACCAATCTTAGAGGCAGGGCCATTCGTGAGCATCACAATTCGGTCAGAGAGGAGAACAGCCTCATCCACATCGTGAGTCACCATTACGGCAGTCACTTCGTTCTCCTCACAGATTTTCATCAACTGCTCTTGCAGATTGCCTCGCGTTAGAGCGTCTAATGCACCAAAGGGTTCGTCTAATAGCAGGAGTTTAGGACGGGTCGCAAGAGCACGGGCGATCGCCACCCTCTGCTTCATTCCACCAGAAAGTTGACCCGGCGGCTTATCTGCGGCATGTTGCAGCCCAACCATTTGAATGTGCTGTTCTACGATCTGCCGACGTTCTTGTTTGGGTAAGGCTGCCAAGACTTCATCGACCGCTAGCGCGATGTTTTCGCGTACTGACATCCAGGGCAACAGTGAGTAATTTTGAAACACCACCATCCGGTCCGGCCCTGGGCGCTTTACCAGCTTTCCCTCCAGAGTCACAATGCCCTCGGTTGGTAAGTCTAATCCAGCAATCATATTGAGCAATGTAGATTTACCGCAACCCGAGTGACCAATCAGGGAAATAAACTCCCCTTTTTTGATGTGGAGGTCGATTCCTTTGAGGGCAACATAACTGCCCCCGCCACTCAGGGGAAATACTTTCTCAATTTGGTCAACAGCAACAAAGGTAGACATAGGTTTAGGGATAAAGGATGAAGAATGAAGGGTGAGGTTTAATGCGATTCAGAAGGGTGTAGGGGCGCAGCATTCGGGCAAGAATTTGGTTTATTTCAGAGAGCATCTGCCGAATGCTATGCCCTCCCTAGCCTAGGTTTCATCGTTGTTCTTCGGGAAGGATTAGCCGTTGGAGATATGCCATTGCTCTATCCAAAAGCAAACCTACCGCACCGATATAAAACACCGCTAAAATCACTTCGCTGACATAGTTGTTCTGGTAAGCGTTCCAGATGAAGAAACCGATTCCGATTACACCAGACATCACAATTTCAGCCGCGATAATTGCCAACCAGGCCAAACCAATCGCAATCCGTAAACCGGTGAAGATGTAAGGTAAAGCAGAAGGAATCAGGACTTTAAAGAAGTATTTGCGTGGAGAGATCTGTAGCACTCTAGCCACATTCTTATAGTCTTGCGGAATCTGCTGTACCCCTACTGTGGTGTTGATTAGGATGGGCCAAATCGCAGTAATGAAAATTACGAAGATCGCGGCTTGTTGCACGTTCTGTAAGGCAATCAAACTAATGGGAACCCATGCCAGAGGCGCAATCATTCGCAAAAATTGGAAGATCGGATCAACTGCTTTGTTGATGGTTTGATTGGTTCCAACTAAAATTCCTAGACCAATGCCCACAACTGCTGCTGCCGTATAGCCTTTAGCAACTCTGCCCAGGCTGTACATGGTTTGCCAAAACAGTCCCTTATCCAGTCCACCCAAATCGTAAAAGGGATAGAGCAGTAACTCCCGTGTGCGCTGTTCAGTCACCAGGCTGAGTGGTCCAGGTAGTCTAGTGATTCCGGTTGAAGAAAGTAACTGCCAGACGAGCAGAAAAACGAGTACTCCAATAAGAGGGAGCATGATGTTCTGGCCCTGTTTCTTCCAAAAAGCCCGAGCAGAATCTGCAAAATTAGAGCCTGAAGGGCGAGTTCCTGGATTAGCAACCATTTTTTCTCCTTGAGTGTTTATGCGAAATAGTCCAAGCTTGAGCGCGAGTAGGAAGTGACTGAGTGGTAGGCGTTATCTCTTGCGCCCTTGGTAGTTAAATCCGCTTAATCTGTAAGCTGTTGAGATATGCTTCTGGGTTTTCTGGATCAAACTTTGTGCCATCAAAGAAGGTTTCAACCCCTCTCGACGTGCTGGTCGGAATGCCAGAGAAGCCTGCTTCTTGAGCCGCTTCCTTCCAAAGGTCTTCGCGATTGACGCGATCAATAATTTGACGGGCTGTGTCGAAGTCGGCGATCGCCCCATTATGGAAATTCCAGCGCATCGTTTCAGTCAAGAACCACAAATCATGACTCTTGTAAGGATAGGAAACGCTACCGATGTCATCCGACCAATACAACGGACTCTTCTTAAAGTCATCAATAGCCGCTTTGCCATCAGCCATCTCGTACTTTCCTTCATATGGAGGAGTTAACACATTGGCTGGCACGTCAAAGAAGTTACGTCCTGAAACAATCTGAATGAGTTCTGCCCGGTTTGCAGGATCATCACACCATTGCTGAGCCTCCATAATGCCTTTCAGAATGGCTTTTGTTGCTTTAGGGTTGGCATCTACCCAATCAGCTCGAATTGCCAAATATTCTTCTGGATGGAATGGCCACATCTCAGCGGTCAGAGTTGCCATGAAGCCGATATCATCTGACACAATTCGGTAAGGCCAGGGGTCGCCTGTGCTGAAAGCGTCCATTGATCCAGTCCGCATTCCCTGTACCGTTTCAGCCGAAGGTACCGCCAGCAAATCAATATCAGTATCTGGGTCAACTCCACCAGCGGAGAACCAATAACGAATCCAGAAATCCTGATTCACATTAGGAAACGTGTGTGCCGCCTTAAACTTTCTGCCTTGAGTGGCTTGAAAGCCTTTAACGTATTCTGCTGCATTTGAAATATCTAGCCCTATTCCTTTACCCGTATGGATTCCAGAGATGGCAATTCCATTTCCCTGCGTATTGAGTTGCGCCAGAACATACATTGGCAATTTCTGACCATTAGTAATCAGTCCTTCAGAAATTAAGTGAGGCATGGGCATTTGCCACTGCCCACCGTCAATTCCACCATTCCCAGAACCAATAACCACGTTGTCACGCGCAGACGCCCAGTTTGATTGCTTAGATACGGTCACTTCGGTCATCCCGTACTTGGCAAAGAAGCCCTTTTGTTGGGCAATCACAATCGGTGCAGATTCCACAATAGGAATGTAACCCAAGGTAATGCGTGTGGTTTCAGGAGCCTGAGCTGGGTCGATCGCCGCTACAGGAGTTTGCTGTGCTGTTGCACTATTAATGGTTGCAGAAGGGGGATTTCCCAAACATCCTTTAAGCAATATGGAGCTAGCTGCGCTTACTCCAGCGGTGAATAAAAATTTGCGTCGAGAATAGTTAGAAAAATTGGTCATAAAGCTCCTCCACAGCGCCTAAAGCTGCTAAAACGGCTGAATTCTTGATCTGGAAAAACTTAGCTAAAGTATTCCACTATGACGATTCACACCTGGCTCCTGCGTCCGTTCCCCTCAGACAGAGCGCCAGATATGTAATCTAAACTTCAAATCAATGAACAAAATTCCCTTAGCAGATAGCTTATCGCCTTTTTAATAGAAACAGTCGACTGAAACTGATAATTTGGAAATAATTATTAAATGTTTCTTATAAAATCTCTTGATTAAACACTGTTAAATCCCAATACCTTTAAGTAGTTTTATGAAGTCTATCGAAATTTACTTATGTTTTTTCCCTATTTTTATAAACAGTTCTATGAAAACCATTGGTGTTTATTTATATTTTTCTCTGTTTCCATAGACTGCTTTATGAAAACCATCAGTATTCGTCGATATCCCTCTTTACCTCTTATGAGAGGGGATGAATTTCCGTTCCTTCAAAGTGCCGTTTAATTGCACTTGTTTAGTCTAAACAAAACGAAATTGAGGTATTTCAGTCACTCCTAGTTTCTAATAACGTAGGTTAATGTCCTATTTCGTAGAAATATAAAGTATCTTGTAGAAATGTAAGTTTTAGCAGTCGTCGGATTAATGGAACTGCTAAAGCGATTGATAACAGGAATTAATCAGTCAATTAAAATTTCCATAGTTAGTGTCTCTGGAACAAATATTGGCCGACTGGTCTACCCATCCTGTACTACAGGCATGAGTCGAGAACCAAGCAAGCAATTTGATCTTGAAGGTGCCTTATCTCAAGCAACAAAAGTATTTTGGGCGCGAGGATATGGAGCCGCTAGCCTGTCTGAACTACTGAGTCAGATGGGCATCGAAAAAAGCCTCTACGATACGTTGAGCAATATGCGATCGCTCTTTCTCAAAGCGCTAGACCATGATGCTCAGACGGAGAGCAAGTCCATTTGAAGTCAGCTATTGGCTCCAGGTTCACCGCTCGCAAACTTGGAAAAGTTCTGTAAAACCTACAGCAAATTCCTCACTGCCTGAAAGCAAAGGATGCATGATTGGTACAAACATTGCGGATTTTGGCACCAGTGATGTAGAGGCTGCAGCCGCATTGCGTGGACATTTACGTGGACTGGAAGACGCTTATTCAACAAAACTGCTGTAATCACAGGTGGAACAACGGGAATTGGCTATGAAACGGCTAGACAGTTTGTTGCAGAATTGCGGAGCAAAAGTGATGTGCTATTTGGGGTAAAACCAAAATTCAATTTCAGAAGTCGTCTGATCAAACCGAGCGGCGTGGACGGTTTGTGCCGATACGTGATACCAGTCTCCTGCTTGGTAATGTGTTTCCTGACCATCCACGATTAAAATTAATTCTCCCTGGGTAATCACGCCGACGTTGTCAGTGTCGTGAGTGTGAGGTGGGATGTTTGTTCCTGCTGGATAGGAGGCAAACAACACATCGCAATTTTTAGCTTCTAGCTTAAAGGCGTCGAACGGTCCCTCAAACTTAGGTAGCGATCGCAATTGCCGGGGAAAGTGTGTCATATCTTGTCTTCTCCTTAAAAAATCAATGGTTTTTCAATTGAGGATATGAGAATTAAGATAAATGGATTGAAGCAGCAAATCTTTCAAATTCTATATTTCAAAATCTTGCAGCACAGGTGCCTGATTGATGGCAATTTCTCCCTCTAACTATCCGGCTTCTTTACCTGTTTTGCCTCCAATTTGGGGACGGCGATTTGAAAGCGATCGCCTATTTGTTGAGCTATGTCCCAGGCAGCCTTACCAGGTTCGATATCAGCCCAACTGGCATGTTTTAGGAATCGCGCTAGAAACCCAATCCGGCTACCATTCGTTTGCCAGCGATCGGATTAGTCCCTATCATGCGCCTGCTAATACCTTTGCTTTTACCCCAGCCCATTGTGAAACGTTTTCAGAATCGAGCCGAGGAGGAGCCTATCTAATCTTCGCTTTGTCAGAGGAATTGTTTGAAACCTATGTGAGTGATATTGCGCCACACCAACCCCCAACGCTACGGCGGCTCTCACATCTCCACAATCAGCACATCACGGCGATTGGACGAGCAACCCAAACGTTTATCCAAACCAATCCATCAGGTGGTCGTCTTTATTTCGAGGCGCTAGCCGCGCAATTTGCGACTCACGTCATTCTTGCTTTGCTGTCCAAGCCTGAAGACACACACCAGGTGAGTAAACTCTCAGCACGGGCATTTGATCACTTGCTTGAATTTGTTGAAGCTCATTTGTGCGAAGATTTATCGCTCAGTGCCCTCGCTGAGGTCGTAGAAATGCCTCCATCTCAGTTTGTGCGATGGTTTAAGGCAAAGGTTGGGCAATCTCCTCACGCCTGGATCATCACCTGCCGTCTCAACCG
Organism: Leptolyngbya sp. FACHB-541; assembly: GCF_014695875.1. Lineage (NCBI taxonomy): Bacteria > Bacillati > Cyanobacteriota > Cyanophyceae > Leptolyngbyales > Leptolyngbyaceae > Leptolyngbya > Leptolyngbya sp. FACHB-541. The sequence continues at coordinate 19,280 of NZ_JACJPC010000019.1, forward strand.
CGCCAAAACGTTGTTAGCTAAGACAGAACAACCGATCGCCCAGATTGCTTTTGACTGTGGCTTTAGCAGTCAGAGTCACATGACCACATTATTCTCCAAATACATCGGTATCACGCCTAAGCAGTATCGGGAGAAGGTTAGTCACTAACAGTTCTAGCTAGCCCTCAGACTTTACATGATCAAGCGGCGATCGCCATACCATTGACTCAAATCTCGCTCAAGTTGATCAAGGATGGCGATTACCTTCACTATTGAGTCTGCATCAACGGTTAAAAGAGTAAACGCTGACTCAACCCGTTGCTGATAGTTTTGCGGACACAGTGCAAAGCTGTTGGCAACTGCTACTGCACCTTTCTCGTTCAATAAGTACTCTTCGTTGAGGGCAAATAAGACCTGATTCATACAGGCTACGCTACGGAAACAACAACCTGCTGCATAAGCAACATCATTGCGCGCGATCGCCTTCTGTGCAACAAACAGTGAAAAACTAATTTCCCAGGCAAACTTATTAACGGTTGCTTGTTTAAGTCCAGTTGGATAAGGAATTGTCTTAGCCTTTAGAGCAGCTAAAATGCCATCTGGATCGTGAAGTGGCAAACCGATCGCAACTTCGCCCATATAAATTGAGGATACAAAGCCATGAGGATGCCCCGGTTGATAATCAATCGTGATTTGCCCAGCATGGCAATCCTCAATCACACGATTAACCTGAGCCAGATCACGATAGAGAAAATCTACAGAGATACCTTCTATTTTTAGCCAACCACCCCCATTAATCCATTTTCCCCATTCACCAATTGGAGTAATTAGGTTTTCGCGATGGTTATCATCAAGTTGAGAAGCGAGTTGATTGAGAGCAATCAGATCAGGTGGGTTCTCCGGTTGGTAATAAATCCCTAGATCCACATCTGACTTCTGGGTGTGACTGCCTCTTGCTCTTGAACCACCGAGGGCGATCGCCACGATTCCCTCTATTGATTGCAGGCGATCGACAACACGGTGAATGAAGTGAGGCAATGGCTGAGTCATACTGGCTCTACTAGGCAGGATGTTTGTGCTGGTATGCAACACGCAGAGACTTTCAGTGATTCCTCAATGATAATCGATGAACAAATAATTAACGGATATCTGAAAGATCATATAGATAAACATGGTTGTCGCCACGTGAGCGCGTGGTAGCGTGATTACCCGTTAAGCTTAATGTTGGATATGCTCCTGACAAGACTGATAGTCGATTTTGAGTAATGTCATACACATAGGAGAAGTTTGCTCCGCCCGATAAATTGATGGCGATGCGATTACCTGTTTCATCCATCAAGGCTGCGTTACCGGAAAACACGTCTACCTGTTCGCCTGAGAGGGTGTACAGATAGATACGATCCCTTTCACGGGAGATGGTTAGGATGCGATCGCTTGTCGCGTTATAGTCAGATAGTTCCTCTCCCTGTAAAACGGCCAATTCACGACCTGAAAAGTCATACAGACGTAAGCCGTTTTGTGTAGCTGTAATAATTCGATTGCCGTTTCCATTAACGAAATGTAACTCTCCCTGTAAGACTGCTAATCGATTGCCTGACGAATCATACAGGTTACTACGCCCATCACCCAGATGAGTCACAATCCGTTCAAATGCAAAGGCATCAGGACTAGTAAGAGTGCTTCTAAAGCTTAATCTTATAAGAGGACTATAGGCTATTACTGGAACAGTACCTTCCAAAGCAGCTAGTTCGTTGCCAGAGAGATCGTACAGATAGCTACGACCGTCGTGGCTGGATGAAGTGATGATGCGATCGCCTCTGCCATTAAATCTCGGATTCTCACCTCGTAATTCTATCGCCTGGTTATTTGAAAGGTTATACAAATAACTTAGATTTGTTTGAGGTGAGTAGGTGACGATATGATCGCTACTGGCATTCATGCGAGATAGTGCTCCCTCAAAACTTCCCAACTGGTTGCCTGTTGTTAGGTCATACAAGTAGCTGCGATCGTCCTCTAAGGAAAGAGTCAAGACGCGATCGCCTTCCGCACTCCATTGTCTAATCGCTTCTTGAAAGCTTTCTAGTAGCTGACCCGATGCGTCATAGACTTGTAGTTCATACCTTCCTGCTGCGTTGGCTAGAGGCACACTGGTTACAATGCGATTGCCAGTTTCGTTAAACCCCAAGAAAAATCCTTGCAGCACTGCTAATTGGTTGCCAGATATGTCATACAAATAGTTGCGAGGGTTTTCTGGTGTTGAGCACACTGACGGTGAAGAGGGTAGTGGTGAACACCCTTGCACATCGCGCAATAGGACAAATTTATCCCCCGTCGGACTAAACTCCAGCGATTCTCCCTCAAAAATGCGACAGGGTGGAATTATATTGTTATCTGTTTGTGCGATCGCAGCAACTTCAACACTCGCTACGTTAGCAGGAGGCTGTGAACATTCTGCTAAATTCGGAAGGTAGTTTGGCGCTTCTACTCTGAGAGAGAGCAACCTATCTAGCGCTTCATCTCTCTTACCGGATTCAAAAAGTTCCACTGCTATCCTGTATTCTTCGTGAGCTGTATCCCAGTCCTGTAAAGTTAGGAGGGATCGGGTCATAACCTCTACTGATTCTGCGTTGCCAGATATTTCATAGATTTCTCTGGCTCTTCTAAACGCTAAGATGGCTTGCTCGTTGGCTAACATCCTTTGCAGGGAACTACTGCTGATAAAAGATTGAACAGTAAATGCTGAGCCTAGCAGCTCATATGCTGAAGCCTCATTGGGATTAATTTCAACGGCTCTGCTCAAATAAGGAATAGCTTCATCGAAGCGCTCTAGTTCAAGCAGGATTGCGCCTGCTAGTAAGTAGGCTAGAGCATTATTGGAATCACGCTGGATAAGTTCTTGTAAGATTGCTAGTGCTTCTTGCTTGTTGCCTGAGCGGTCAAGGTCGACTGCTCGATTAAGCTCGTCAGCTTCAGCAGAATCGCTATCAGCGGAATCTTGTTGCTTTCGCTCAGCATTGGCGCATTCGATCTGACTGCAAATTTCGCTCAGCTCATTATATTGAGGTTCTTCGGCAGCATAAATGCGACCTAGAGAGTCTGAGTTGATTGAAAACAGCGTGGCGATCGCTAGGATGTGAAACAGTCGTTTTGAATAGAACTTCATAGGGCATAGTTAGCTACTAATCAACTATCGTTGCTAACTTGCATTATTTGGGTGCGATCGCCCCTCTTTCCAGGTTTGCTTATCCTCTATCTCAGCTTAGAGACGAGCAGCGATCGCATCCTGTTTATTCGTAGGTGAGGTTTAGGTTAGGCGATCGCTCAAGCAACTCTGTTGTAACTACCCTTACGAAGAATTCTGCTAATTATTGCTCTTGCGGAAGTGCGCCAGTATCTAGCATCACTTTCACAAGTCAATTTGAACTTCTTTTGCAAATTCCTCAAAACGGGAAGTGTGGTATTCTTTTGCTGACTCAACCATATTCTTAAAATTATCTATTGCTTCCTTTGCCTCATCAGCATTGTTTAAACTCTTCTTAACGGCGGGAAGTAGCTGTTTACAAAATGGTATGGTTATTTCAACAACTGGCTCCCAAATTTCCTCAGCTTTTTGAGGTGATGTATGTAAGCCAAAAGAAACTCTGAAAGGATTAGGAACAGGTTTTCCTAGAAAAGTGTCAAGGCATTTAGCGATTGCTGAAGTCAATAGGATATGAGGGCCCCGTCTTTGAAAGAAGTCTAATTGTTTATGCTCAGCTTCAGAAAGAGAGTTTGTTTTATTCTTATCTACAAGTCGGCGTTTTTTAGCTTCAATACTACGAAGAAGAGAATATACAAATACAATGTGCCCAGCAGAAGTTTGTTCCGAAAAATAATTGGAGTAAATAGTATCCACTGCCCAAATGTCAGACTTATTATTATATGCTATGACAGGCTCCTGATGAAACGCTGCAAGAGCTTGGGCAACAGTGTCAGAAGGTAATAAATTAGGTTGACGACGAATAACATCTTCATGCCCACCTCTTCTCCCCCCGTAATACATTGAATCAGGGATCTCTTCAAATTCCTGACGGAGTCGGCGCTGAATAGGATCATTACTTCGGAAATCAGAAACCTCAACGGTATTTTGTCTATTGTTATACTCAATGATCTTTCTTATAGTTTTGATATTACTGCATTTGACAAATCTGACTTGAACCATTGCGATGTCGTCGATCAGTTCAACTAAACTTCCTACTGCCCCCGTTGTTTGCGCCCCATTTACAATAGAAATTCCTGTGATTTCTAATTCTTTTGCTTTGTTAATTTCTCCGTATTCAGAATTTTCAACTTCCCTCTCCTGGAAATTAGATACTAGTGCTGTTATACCATTGTTGTAAACCCAGAAGTGGCTGGGATCATTCTTGGCAGTCTCTTTGATACCATTATTAATGTTATTGCTACTTGCCTTGCTACCCAAGTATCCGCGTACATTAGCAGAAAAAAGATTTTCCCGGTAGTTCCTGACAATGTTGCGAAACCAGGCGATAGGAACCGCTGTGACAAAAGACTCCCAATCGCTGTTTGATATGGTGTAGCCTCCTGATATGGGAATTCTAAATTTTTCGGTGATCAAAATTGGGGCTTCTAAAGCACGGTACCATTCATCGATTGTTTCCTGTCCAACTTCAATAGCACTTACATTTTCAACTTCTATATTTGGAAATCTAGTTCTTAACGAGTTATTTATTGTTTGCTCTACCATGTGAAGTTCAGCTTTGACATTAGCTGACTCTGGTAAATTATGCACATACCAAAATTGTAGAAATTTTACGTTTCCACTCCCTAAAGTGGAGCGAACTTCTTCAGCAGAAGGCTGAAGTCCTTCCGGTAAATCATTGATAGGTGAATTGAGCAACCATGCTGCTGCTGTATTAAGGTCCGAAGCTTTGTTAGATTTTGCAGCTAGTTTATCTTTTAGGGAAACATATGTCTGTATAACGATGATATAGCCTCTATCCTTATCGACGTAAATTAAATCACACTTTTTATCATCTCCTCCAGTAAGTTTTCCTGTGAGAGAACTTGTCGCTACTATATCAATATCCTCAATTTGAAATCGAAGTTGAAGTGCAAAGAGAGCAAGAGCGTCTTCTTGATACTTCTTCAAATCGCTTCGAGCTTCAAAAGCTGCCTGGAAAGAAAAAGACATTTAGATATTACTCAAAAATAGAAATCTGACAGATAGCATAACTTAAATTTGCTTTATCAATATCTACCTCAAAAAACCTTCTTTTCACTTCTGCTAGCAAGGATTGGAAATAGAGGTGATTGGCTAGGAATTTAGACAATGCCAAAAATAAAGCTTTGTAGATTGAGTTGAGATCATGGATAAGCTCCCGCTTATGAAAAGCAAAAAAGAGAGTGAGCAATGCCCACCCTCTTTTCAACTCACTTCACCAATGTCAATTAACCAACCAATTCCTTCACCTTGCTGATAAGTCCATCGGGGTCAATGCCTTGGTGGGGGAACTGTTCCCACAGACCACCACAGCCTTCCTTGTGAGTACCCACGTGAGCAAACTTGGGAGTCAGTCCACGCTCTAGCAACCAGGAACCAAAGCGGCTGCCCAGTCCGGTGCGACGGTTAAAGGCTTCAGTCACTAATACAAATGGGGATGCGCCAACTTTGACGATCATCTCTTCGTCAACCACGTTTAATGTGGGTTTGTTGATCAAACCTACGTCAATTCCTTCTTGCTTCAGTTTCTCGACTGCATCTAGGGCGCGATAGAGCGACTCACCAAAGGTGACGATGTAGCCTGCTGTGCCTTCGCGCACGACTTCATCTTTGCCGGGGACAAAGGTGTAACCTTCACCATAAAGGTCATTGCCATTTGCATCCAAAATGTTTGGTGTTTTGGAGCGGGTGGAAAAGATAAACCGCAGACCCGGATCGTTAAACACGGCTTCCACGCAAGCGGTCATCTGAGCGGCATCGGCAGGGAAGTAGAGGCGTGTTTCGTGACCGTCATCTAACCCGTTGTCGGCAAACAAGTTATTGATGCCAAAGTGACAGGTGTTGTCTGCCATATCGTCTACACCGGAGTGTGAGAAGTGACAGAGCACGTTGGCGTAGTTGAGCCGCGCCATTGTGATTTCGGAGATGCACATTTCCAGGAAGGCGCTGAAGGTGGCGAAGATGCCCTGTTTGCCTTGCTCCATGCCAAAGCCAGCCGCAGCAGCGAAGTTGCCTCGCTCCATGATGCCGGAACTGATGAAGATTTCGGGATATGCGTCGTGGATTGCTTTGAGTCCGCAGGAGCCTTCCAGGTCACTGTCGATGCACAGCACTTTTTCTTTACGCTCTGCTTCGCTCATGCGGCTGAGGACGGAGACGACCGCTTCGCCAAAGACGTTGCGGTTTGAGCCTTGCTTGTCGCCAGACCCCAGGTAAGTGTAAGGATTTTTGGGCTTCTCAATGTTCTTGAGGTACTCGGCGGCTTCGGTTTGTCCGCGAGACTCCAGGTAGGCGATCGCCAACTTCACCGGAATCACATCATGTCCATGGGTGGAACCTTCCAGCCCTTCAATGCCGACGCACATTTTGCGCTTGTTGATCAGGGCAACCGGGCCATCGGTGGTGACAGCAGCACACATGCGGCGATACAGGTCGTCAATGTCTTCGGGGTCGCCTTCATTTACGTCTAAGCCATGAGCTTCTAGCACTCTGCCAACGCTAAAGCCCTTCAAATATTCAGAAGGATGTCCGGCAATGGTGACATCGTTATCGTCAATCAGCAGCTTCACGTTCAGACCTTGGGCGACTGCGAGACGGGCGGCTTCTGCGTCGTTGCCTTCCTGCTGGGAACCGTCAGAGCCAAGGCAGAAAACGATTTTACCAGGATTGGCGATCGCCACCCCATTCACATAGGGCCAAACATGTCCTAGCCGTCCACCGCTAAATTTGACACCGGGAGTCAACCCCAGCTCTGGGTGTCCAGGAAGTTCTGAATGAGCGGCACGATATTGAGTTAGCCGCTCCACGTCCAGTTCCCCATGAATGACTGCCATCAAATATTGAGTGGCGACGCGGTGTCCTGCCTCATCAAAGAAAACTGGCACAAACTTGTCTGGCGCTCCCCGGAAGAATGCATCCAAAATCACCACTTCCGGCACCGTGTCGTAAGGTCCGCCTGTGTGTCCGCCTACGCCTCTTGCTGCTCCAGTTGCGGTGAAGAATACGATCGCATCCCGGCAAAGCTCAATATTTGCTCTCAATGCATCCCGCTGTTCGCTGGTCAGGGTTGGATTAGTCGGGTCAAGGGCGATGGGTTGGTAGGCATCCAAATCAATCGGGAAGCTGGTTCTGGCTTTAGCAATAGTCATGGCTGATTTTCTTTAAGTGGGCAGTTATTTAAGGCGAACACTTCTAGAGACAAAACCATCATCACAGACGGTTTTTGGCGAACAGGAGAATTATTAGAGTAGAACTGATGGCGATCGCGACGCCGCATTACACACAGGATAGATCTCAATGGACGGAGAACTACAGAGAATGCCGTCTCGCTAATGTCCAATCTCCTGATCCTATAGCGCTCTGCGTGGGTCTTTGAGGTTTGGTTCCTGAGAAATTTTGCCTAGTAAGACACAAATTTTCAAGAAGCAAAATAACTCCTGTGCTCCTCAAAAGGCTTAGAAACGCCTGAGTCAGAGCAGAAATTTCTGTAAACAGCTATACCTGAGTATAAATGCTCATTACTCTTATGATCAAGATTGTTAATGAAAAGTAAAGTTTGGTAAATAATCTTTAATCATCGCCTCAAGCGCTTCTCAAAAAATCCGTCTCAAAAAATCCGTAGTTTGCCACCTTGACGGAGAGTCACTATCCCAGATATGCTCTCACGTTAAGGTTGTCATTTTTACTCAAAAGCAGCCCTACTACGCCCAAAAATCTAGCGCCGCCCAAGGTTGCTGCGAACAGCCTTGAGCGACTGACCCCCAAGCTGTGTGTACCAGTCTGGCGGCTAACGGTGAATTTTAACACTCCCTTAGCCACCCCGACTTGTCATGTCAAAACGTTGCTGATCCATCAGGACATGAAAGTGAAAGTAAACTCACTTTTTGTCCTCTCACTCATTGCAACGTGTGAATTAGTGCGGGGTGGCTAGGTTTTTGGGGTTTCCTCAAAAACCCTAAGGAGTTACAACTTATGTCTCAATGTTTCCTGGAATCTCCCAACGTACCCAACGCTGAGAGAGAAATTTCTGCACTTCAAAATCCTGAGCGCGATCGCCTACGAATCCTCATTATCGGTTCTCGTGATGGTGTGATAGAAACGATTCACGACCTCTATCACCGTGGCTTTGCCGAAGTGAGTGCCTGGAGTCCCTTGTTACCTGCACCGAGTTCTGGTGAAGTGATGAGTATCTTGACTCGCGATCGGAGAAGGTAAGAGAGAGGGGCGATCGCTTGAGGAAGGGGCGATCGCTCTCTCACCAAAACTTCGGGTATTAGGTTGAGAAGCATAAGGTCCAGAAAAGTGAGAAAAAATGTTTACTACAGTAAAATTGCCGATATTTATGATCGAACTCGCTGGCTGACAGAGCCAATCGCTGAGGAAGTTGCAGATTTTATTCTTACCCTAGTCAGGGCAACTCCTGAAACCACTTTCTTAGAACCTGGTATAGGAACTGGGCTAAACGTTCTTCCGTTAGTAAAACGCGGCTATTCTGTGACTGGCATTGATGTCTCTCAGGAAATGCTTAACCAATTCCGTCACAAGCTGCCTAAAATTCCCCGGAATCTGAAACTGATTCATGGAGATGCTTCACAACTACCTTTCTCCGACAGCTGCTTTGACGTTGTGCTAACTGTTCACATGCTTCACTCTGTTGCCAATTTGAGAATGTTTTTAGATGAGATCGATCGTGTTCTAAACCCAAAAGGTTTCTATCTTAATGCTCAATGGATTACTCCACCTGCGCGGCTGGAGTTTGAGCAGCATTTCAGAACTATCTTATCCAAGTATCAAGAGCCACAACCCTCACAACAGTCACGCAAAGTAATTAACGAAATTAACATAGAGGAGTATTTACGTAATCAAGGATATCAGTGTAATTATTTGATAGCTAAGGAATGGACGGTAAGCAACCAGGTTCAGGAATTACTCAGCTTCTACAGGCTACGGGCATATGGGTTGTGCTGGCTTGTTCCAGATGAAGCCTTTCATCTTGCACTAAAAGAGTTCGAAGTATTTTGCCATGATCATTATGGTTCATTGGATGCGGAGTTATCATCTCAAGCACGATTTGAAATATGGGCATACACTGCAAGCTAACACTTCACAGCAGTGGACGGTTGAAAGTCGCTTGTGCTTAGTTCCAGATTATTCGGCACTGAAGATTGGCTCTCGTCGAGGTCAGTCGCTGATAAAATGTTAGAAGGCAACGCGCGATGGAGGACGGATGAGGAACGTGCAGTATCACGGAGGATGTCTCTGTGGAGCGGTCCGTCTGGAAGTTGCTGCCGAACCGTTTCGGGTGGGCATTTGCCATTGTCTAGACTGCCGTAAGCACCACGGGGCAATATTCCATACTTTTGCGGTGTTTCCTGCCGATGCGGTCAGCATCACTGGCACGACGGCCGACTATCGCGGACGCTATTTCTGCCCAGTTTGCGGCTCCTCGGTCTTCAGTTGCTCGGGCGACGAAATCGAAATCCCTGCCGGTACTTTGGATACGCCGAACCAGGTGACACCCACCTATGAGCTCTGGATTTGTCGTCGGGAGAATTGGCTGCCCCCGTTCGACGTCGCACGCCAATATGAGCGCGATCGAGAAGGGACGGCACGCACCGAACCATAACCGAAACTCAGCCTGACTTCATCGTGCGTGTTACCCACATCTAGCAGTTTCGAGAGTTCCTCGAAGAGGTGCTTCTTGGATCCGAGCCGGGGTCAGCTATCAACCAATGTAGGGATAAATAGGTTCTTCTGACTGTAGAAGCAAGCTCCAATAATGGATCGCATACTTCTCACATCTGGCTAAGTTTCTCTGGTGGTGACCTAGACCTATTTGAAATGAGTAATAAGCTAGTTTGGCTTCACCTAAGACCGACAACTTACTATATTTATGTTGCTTCAGGATATAGCTCAATGCTGCAATAATCTTTTTATGTCTAGAAAGCATCCACCATTGAACTTGATACTCTGCTGTTTCAATGGGCAAATTTAGTAGTTTTACTGCTTCGGCTAATTGAAGTTGAACCTCAGAGTAGTACTTTAATTCCTTTTCTGGATCACCAGCAAATCTTGCAATCTGAGCATCATCAGAGATTCGATAAGCCTCAGAGATAAAGCGACCAACTTGATTACTCAAGGATTCAGAATAGCCTAAAAGCTGATAGATCTTACTCGCCGTATTAGTTAACTCATCAAACTCTTCTGCATCATGTAGCCAATAGATTCTGGCTTGCAGTCTTCCCAAAGTATCAGCTAGCTGTGTACTCATCATAGAAACCTAAATAACATAGAACTAAAATAGCTGGACGCGCAACTGTGTTGCGATCGCCCAATTAAAGTTCACTCAACTCTAAAGTTAAAGTGAGCGATCGCAACCATGTCGATCTTCCTCACTCACTTCAGGACTGTGAGCTAAGTAGTCTTGAAGCCATGCACATCCCTGCTTTAGCAATTCGTGTAAGTTCCAGTTCCACAGAATGATGGTGTGGTCATCGCTGCCAGAAATAATGGTTTTGCCATCGGGGCTAAAGCTGACACTGTTGACTCCGCCGCGATGTGCTTGAAAAGTTTGTAGCTCTTTGCCTTCAAGATTCCAAAGCTTCACCGTGTAATCTGCACTGCCAGAGGCGATCGTTTTCCCATCAGGACTGAAACTGACGCTTCTCACCCACAGTTGATGTCCTCGAAGAGTTTGCAACACTTTACCGTCAAGGCTCCAAAGCTTCACGGTGCGGTCAGCGCTACCGGAAGCAATGGTCTTACCATCAGGGCTGAAACTCACGCTCCTAACCCAGTCCTGGTGTCCTTGAAAAGTATGTAATACCTCTCCATCAAGGCTCCAAAGTTTTATGGTGTGGTCAGCACTACCAGAAGCAATGGTCTTACCATCGGGGCTAAAACAAACGCTTCTGACTCTATCTTGATGTCCTTGAAAAGTATGTAATACCTCTCCATCAAGGCTCCAAAGTTTTATGGTGTGGTCAGCACTACCAGAAGCAATGGTCTTACCATCGGGGCTAAAACAAACACTTAAGATCATGCCAAGATGTCCCTGGAAAGTTTTTAACTCTGTTCCATCAAGGCTCCAAAGTTTCACAGCGTAGTCGGCACCACCAGAGGCAATGGTCTGACCGTCAGGGCTAAAACATACACTCCAAACCCAATCATCGTGTCCTTGCAAGGTTTGCAGTGGGCTGCCGTCACGGTTCCAAAGCCTGATGGTGTGGTCAACGCTGCTAGAAGCAATCCTTGTGCCATCAGGACTGAAACAAACACTTCTGACTTTGTCATGATGCCCCTTCAAAGTCTGTAGTTTTTCTTGCTCCAGACTCCAAAGTTTTACGGTGTAGTCAGCACTACCAGAAGCGATCGCCTTACCGTCAGGGCTGAAACTTACACTTCTAACTCTGTCGGTGTGTCCTTCAAAGGTTTGCAATTCCTCTCCATTCAGGCTCCATAACTTGACGGTATGATCATCACTGCCAGTGGCGATAGTCTGTCCGTCAGGGCTGAAACTTACACTTCTGACCCACAGTTGATGCCCCTGAATAGTTTGTAATTCTTCTCCGTTAAGGCTCCACAGTTTGACCGTATGGTCAGCACTGGCAGAGGCAATGGTCTTACCATCAGGGCTAAAACTCACACTCCAAACTCTACCGCGATGTCCTTGAAGGGTTTTCAGTTCTCCATCCAGGTTCCACAGTTTGACCGTATGGTCAGCGCTGCCAGAGGCAATCACTTTGCCGTCGGGACTAAAGCTGACACTTGCGACCATCTTTTCGTGTCCCTGAAAGGTTTGTAATTCTGCTCCGTCCAGGTTCCACAGTTTGACGGTGTGGTCAGCACTGGCAGAGGCAAGGGTCTTGCCATCAGGACTGAAACTTACACTTAAAACGATGTCTTGATGTCCGTGCAGGGTTTGCAGTTCTTTACCTGTGACTGTCCACAGTTTGATGGTGTGGTCAGCACTGGCAGAGGCAATGGTCTTGCCATCGGGACTGAAACTCACACTTAAGACGATGTCTTGATGTCCGTGCAAGGTTTGCAGTTCCTTACCCGTGACCGTCCAAAGTTTGACGGTATGGTCAGCACTGGCAGAGGCAAGGGTTTTGCCATCGGGACTGAAACTCACGCTCCAGATCCAGTCATCATGTTTGAATTGATTGCGCGATCGCACTCCATAAACAGTTTGCCAAAGCCGACTCATCATTCTAGTTTGTAGCTCGATGGGTGCTGCTATCTCCTGAAGTTTGAGACAAGCTTTAACGCTAGCGAGTAAAGCTGCCAAATCATCATAGGAGAGCAACAGCGCTTGAGAAGCGGCTCCTAGTGCCTCAATTTCGGCAATTTCGGCACGCTGACGTTCTTGCTGCTCCTTCAAAAGTGCCTGTTCCTTGTCGCGCAGGGCTTCCCTGAGTTGTTCTTCGCTGAGACGGCGTTTTTCTCGTTCGGCTTCGAGTTCGGCTAGGAGTCCGTGTTCCTGCTGCTGACGAATGTAGCTGACGAGGTAATCGTGGACAAGCTGGTAGCGATCGCCGGGTAACTCAGGCACGTTTAGCACCAGCCCGGAGCCGACCATGATTTCCAGTACTAGATCAAGTTGTTTAGGGGGAATAGTGATACCCGTGAGTTCCAGTTCTTCTAAGAGTTCCAGGCGAGTTTTGAAGGGACGAGTGCCGTTTTCGTCGGTGAGGAGAAAGAGGACGAGTTGGGCGATCGCTTCATTGGGCTTGCCACAGTCACGAATGATTTCCTGTAGGTAGCGCTGTACCAGCGTTTGCTTGGGATGTTCGCCTAGCTGCTGATATTCAACCAGCGTATCTATTCGGTCTTCTTGAAGCTGTGCGCCAACGATTTGTAGCTCGATTGGGCGAATGCCGCCCAATGCACCCGTCAGGTCTTTGACCAGAGCATCCACCAGGTCTGGGTCTAGGTAGAATTGCGATCGCGCGGTTAAATTCTCGATTACGGCTCTGGCATCGGCAGGTGAAAAGTCGCCCAGAGGATAGCGGATCTCGCGACTGAGAATGTCATGGTTAATCACTTCCAGGTCTGCGACGCGATCGATTTCTAACAGGTAGTGCAGGTAGTCTTCTCGCAGCGACAGGATGACCTTGACATAGGGAATGTTGAGGCAGTCACGCAAAAACAGGTAGAAAGATTTGCGCTGGAGCGGGTCAGGGCGAACAAAGAAGAATTCCTCGAACTGATCAAAGATCAGCACGGTGAAAAGGTTGCGATTCTGATTTTGGCGGAGTTGAGTCAGGAGCCAGAGGAGACTATCTTGCTCGTTGCTGACCGTGTCCGAATCGTTGCCGACCGCTTCCGAATCATTTCCGCCTGTGTCCGAATCGTTCCCGACTGCTGCTGAATCGTTCCTGACCCCCGCTGAATCATTGCCAACCACTTCTGAATCGTTCCCGACTGCTTCCGAATCATTTCCGATCTTGTCCGAATCGTTGCCGACCGCCTCTGAACCGTTGCCGACCACTTCTGAATCGTTGCTGAGCGCTTCCCGGCTATAACCGATCGCCTCCAACCCCTCTCTCAGGTATCGTTCTAAAGTTTCTTCCCAACCTGTGTAGACCGATAGCAGCAGAGGAAGGACGCGACGGGCTTCGATGGTACGACGTTGCAGGGTGGGAAACAGTCCGGCAGTGACGATGGAGCTTTTGCCTACACCGGAAGGTCCGTGAATCACGGTGAGTTTGTCTTTTGGGGTGCTGATGCGGGCAACCAGACGGTCAACATCTTGTTGACGACTGGAGGCAGCAATCTCCTGAGCCACGATCGCCTCTGGAGAGGAAGGGGCAACTTCAAGGGGAATGGGCGATCGCTGAGGCTCTAGCTGACCCGCTCCAGCGAAGGCACGAAAGCCATATTGTTGCTCTACACGCCGCTGTGCTTGCTTGATCCGAAAGGCTTCCAGGTAATTTCCTTTGACAAAATAAAGATCTCGCAATTCCTGCAAAATATGAATATAAAGAACGGGATCATGCTGCGGATCGCTGGCAGTCTGGGCTGATTTGAGCGAGGCGATCGCCCCATTAATGTCACCCAGGTGAGATTGCGATCGCCCCAACAGCAGCAAATACCAGCTCCGTTGATAGCGTTCTGCCAGGGCAAGGCTGTCTTCTATCACTGGTGGTGTGTTTGCTGGTTGTGACTGTGTCTCAGTTACCGCTGAGGATGTTGCAGGCAGGAGAGTAGGTGCAACTTCCGTCTCCTCTGGGGTTGCTTCATCCAAAATTTCTAACGCTGCTTCGGCACACTCATGGGCTTCAGCCCAATCTGAACGGGCTAACATCAATTCCGCCCAAAACCCGTGATCTCGCGCTAAACGCACCGGATCGCTATAGGTTTCGTGTAGCTCCATTGCTTCGCTGGTGAGGGTTTCCAGTTCCTCCCAATGGCGCAGCTTTTGCAGCGTTTCCTGCAAGGCAGTGATGAACTTAGCTACCAGTTCTAGCCGTCCTTCCTGCCGAAATAGGTCTAGGCACTGGCTGAAATATTCCTTAGCGCGACGGCACGACGCTTCATAGGTCGCCCGCTGCAAAACCGCATAGCTGCGCCACCACAGCCCCAGGTGAAACAGCAGAATTGCTTCTTTGAGAATGTAGGAAGTCGGAGTGTGGGGAATCAGCGATCGCAGCGGCACCGTTCCCAACTGCTCACCGTTTCCGTCGCTTTCAATATCGGTGATTGTGGCGCTGCCTTCCCGCCAAAAGGTGAGACTGTTTTCGTAATAGGTGCGGGCGGTTTCCATCTCGGCTCTGGCGTGGGCATCGCGTCCGCCGAGGAAGTCAAGACTGGCTTGCAGTTCAGGATCTAGGGTGCGACCGCTGTTGAGAATGTCGGCGATCGCAAATTCCAGTTCGGTTCGCAGGGGTGATCCGCTTTGCAGATTTAGCGCTGCATTGGGCAAGAATCCTTCGGCCCCGGTACTCAGCAGCGTGATAAAAATCTGGTGGGCATGGTGACGCAGGGACGTCACCAGTTCCTCAATCGGAAACTGAAACCGAATCGGGGCAGCCGCCCAGCTTCTAAAGTCAGGCGCAGATTGAGCCAATTGCCGCAGCACATGATCGTTGCCCCACAGCACCAGCGGGAAGGGCAATTTCTTACGAAATTCGTCTCGAATCAGGTTGGCAGAGCCAAACACCGCATTAAGCTGCTGTACCTTCTCCAGCCCTACTACCATCAGGGCAACAGGCAACTCACTGGGAGGGTTATCATTTAACGCTTGCAGATGCGTCTGAATGCAAGTGAACAGGGTCGGCGTAAATTCTGGCAGTTCAAGCGTTTGGATGTTTAGCGCCGAGGAAGTTTTGATGTGCTGGAGGATTTGGTCACGCAGTCGACTGTAGTTGCAGCGCACCAAGATCAAAGAGAACTGCCCCTGAGAGAGGGTGAGCGATCGCATTAACGCCTGGAGCGATCGCTCATTCAGTATCAGCGCCTCGTCCGATGGAACCACCTCAGCCATCTATAAAACTGCCTCCACAGAATTTGTAGGTTGGGTGAAGCAAAGCGTAACCCAACAGGGGTAGTAGATTGAGTTGAAATCCCGAAACCCAATAGTGTTGAAGGTTGCGCTGGGTTGCGCTGTGCTACACCCAACCTACGGCTACTTTCCTTCAGGATAATTCCTCTAGCTCGGACAGAGCTGGATTCAAGTCAAACCAGCGCCCCTGTGGTCCACGATACTCAAACACAAACAAGCTCCGCAGCAAAGCCTGATATTCCGGCGCGTTGCCAATCGTCTTTTGTTGAGCAACCTGCCGCAGCAACTCTTGCTGAGACGCATTCATCCGCAGCACCAGGTCATCTTGATAAGTTCTAATTACGCTTTCCAAAGTGCTACGTGGAAACGGCGGGTCTTGCTGCTGCAGACAGCTATAGAGCAGCCCTAACAGGTTTCGCACATGACCGCCGCTGATTCGACACAGCCGATCGAGCGTTTCGGGCTGATCAAAAATCTCTGAAATCAGTTTGAGCCGCTGCACCGGATTCATTTCAGGAAAGGCTCTGGCTAAAACCAACTGTCGCAACAGTGCCATGCCTTCCAGGTTTTCGTGCCCGTCTCGATAATTAACAGGCACCATCGGCAAAACCATCGGCGCAACGCCACCTCCCAGTCGATTTTTCAACGCTTCTCCTTCACTGGAGAAGATCAGCGACAGGGGAATCGTATAAACCACATGGCAGTCAAGAGCTTGAAGCTGCTTGCCCCGATCGATGAAGAGGTATTCGGGCTGCGATCGCCCTGATGCTGCCAGCCGATTTTCAACCCGATCCAGGTTATCGACGATCACTACCAGTCCACGATAGCCGCGCCGCTGTAGCTCGACGGTGGCCCGTTGCAGCAGTTCTTGGTTGATCGATTCCAGAATGCTGCTGGTGCGGGTTTCCAAAAACTGCCGAAGCTGACTGCGAAACTGTGGACTGTTTTTGGTGCGGGCAACCACTTTGCCAATGCCGACGGAAAACTCTGCTTCAGAAAACTCAATCGGCGTTTGCAGCATCGTTCCAATCTCAGAAAAAAGCCGAGAGAAGTAACCCGGTTTGAGCCGTATGCCCATATTTTCTAGGCTGTGGCTGACTTGGCGGGCGATCGCCAGCAAAATGTCGGTCACATCCACATCGGCTACGTCTAAGTCCTGGTCTGCCTCAAAATAAACAACATAAAACCGTTGCTCTTCCAGTTCTGCCTTCAGCCGAAACAGTTCGGTAGACTTGCCGCAGCCAATGTGCCCGGTAAAAAGCTGGCAGGTTGGGTCGTTGGGAGAAAGCAGGGCGATCGTGCGCTCCAGTGCTTCAATAATTTTGCCGCCCCGCACACCTGCAAAATCAATGTAATAAAGCTGGTCTTCAGGGTTGCCAACCACCAGCGTGCGGCTGGGGTTACAGGCTCTAAAAAATCGGGCTAAGTCAAGCGCCATCGCAATATACCGTTGCTTCCACTTGGATCTTGCATCAAGGTGAGTTTAATGGCACGATTTCAGCCGCACACGTGCGGCTGAAATCGTGCAAAGTTACCTCCGTTTGAGAATAAAAAACTTAAGGATGCCCGAATTGAGACAATCTAGGATTATTCTAGAGAGCTTGATACTCTCTGCTGCTCATCTCTAAATTCTCCCAAGTCCTATGGATCGCTTTACCGTTGCCGTAATCTCGCAAACTCCCAACCCCCAGCAGGTCATTTATGCTGCAATGCACCAGGACTACGCGGAGGGGTTTGTCTGTGATGAGCGCGATCGCTGGCCCAGCGAAGAAAAAGCCGGAGAAATCATCGTCAAACAGCTTCTAGCAGGCAACCGAGGACACTACGGCCCGTTAGAGCATCCGCAAATCGTGCTCAACTGCGGCTGGTTTCCCCACAGCACCATGCAGCAAATTCGGACTCATCGCGTTGGAATCAGCTTTGATGTTCAATCCATGAGATATACCGGACAGCGAATCGTGGATGTGGTTGAGGGGAAGCAAGAGGTAGAGGATGTGTTTTACCTGCGTCCAATCGGGGCTTATAGCGATCGCCAGGGCAAGCGCTACGAATACACCCCAGAACAGCGACAGCAAGATTTGGACTGGTGTTTGGCAGCCTGCAAGCGCTACCAAGAACGAATCAACCAGGGATTTTCAGAAGAACATGCGCGGGGGCTAATTCCCTTTGATGTGCGACAGCACTGGGTGCTGTCGGCAAATGTGCGATCGCTCCTGCATCTATTAGATCTGCGCTGGAAAGCCGATGCTCAGCTTGAGGCGCAAAAACTGTGTGAATTGATCTGGGTGCCGTTTCGGGACTGGACCCCGGCGATCGCCGACTGGTATGAAAGCAATCGCCTCAAAAAAGCTCGCTTAGCGCCTTAATTTAGTTTCGCGATTCCAGAGCAACGCCCTCATGCTTCAGTAGCCAGCGTTTGCGCTCAAGCCCACCCGCGTAGCCCGTCAGGTTTGCTTTTGCCCCAATCACCCGATGGCAGGGCACCACGATCGCCACTGGGTTGAGCGAATTTGCCATGCCAACAGCTCGGTAAGCCGTCGGTTTGCCTAATTTTGCGGCGAGTTCCCCATATGTGACAGTTGTTCCCAGCGGAATGGTTCGCAGTGCTGCCCAGACCTGCTGCTGAAAGGCCGTTCCGCCTGCGCTAACTGGAATGTGATTGAGACTGCTGTAGTCTCCTTCTAAATAAGCCTGAATTTTGCTGCTGATTTCGGCTGGATTCGCCATTTCCTTCAGGTGAAAGTGTCCGTACCGCACCTGAAGCAGTTGGGTCATGCGGTGTTCGTAATCCACAAAATCTAATGCACACAAATTCTCTCCATCCGAAACCAGCAAAATGGTTCCCAATGGGGAATTGATCTTGTCGATAAAGAGTTCCATGCTGTTTTCTCCTGAAGTGAGATGCATCCGTTTCTACTCCTCTAACCCTTCTGACAACCACAGATACATGGCAGCATAAGCCCGCCAGGGTCGCCAAGACTGCGCCATTTCTAGCAGTTGTGTTTTTGTAAGGGGATTGTTTGGGGAGAGCGATCGCCGCAACCCTAAATCCGTTGCCGGGAAAGCATCTGGTTCCCGTAATGCCCGCATTGCAATATAGTGAGCCGTCCATTCTCCAATTCCCGGCAACTCACAGAGCGTTTGAACGGCGCTTTCCAGGCTGGAAAAACTGCTTAAAACTTGCCCTTCCACAACCGCTGTTGCTAGAGATGAAATGGCTTTGGCACGGGCACGAGTTAACCCCAATTGAGTCAGGTCGGCGATCGCCAACACCTCTGGGCGAGGAAATACCCGTTGCAATGGCGTTTCGGTCGGAGTTTCCAGGTTCAACGGTTCACCGTGGGTTTCCACTAGTCGCCCTGCCAGTTTCGTGGCAGCAGCAACGCTAATTTGCTGTCCCAGAATTGCCCGCACCGCCAGTTCAAAGCTATCCCACGCACCCGGAACGCGCAGTCCTGGCAATGCCAAAACTCGATCTCGAAGCAGTGGATCACGTTCTAGATGAGCTGCAATTTCGGTGGCGTTAGCGTTCAGGTCAAAGACACGGCGCAACTGTTCAACAATTGGGGCGATCGCCACCAGTTTGGGAAACCGGATCTTAGCCAGCAAATGATTTTGTCCTTCAACCGGACGCACTTCAACAATTCCGTGCAATCCATCTAGACAAATCGTGCGGCAATAAAAATTAGAACCGACTGCCTCAACTCCAGGAATCACTCTGGGTATAAGGAAACGCACCAGCGCCGACCAGTGATAAGGCGGGTTGAAAGGTAGCTTCAGCGTAATTTCGGCAGGGGTAGGGCTATTCTCTGGATTTTCAGGGACATGAATTCGTCGTAGCTCACGGGGCGATCGCTGGTAAGTTTTTTGCATCACTTCGTTAAACCGTCGAATACTCATAAACCCTGCCGCCATTGCCACATCGGTCATGGACAGGGAAGTTTCGTCAATCAACTGCTTGGCAAACAAAATCCGGCGGGTTTGCGCCACAGCCAGAGGGGGTGCGCCTAAGTGTTCTGTGAATAATCGCCTGAGATGGCGATCGCCCATTCCCACCTGTTCCGCCAAGTCTGCTACCTTACCATCATCTAAAGTGCCTTCTGCAATCAGGTTCAGCGCCCGTGAAACAACCGCAGCCCCTTCAAACTGAGCAAACAATCCAGGGGAAATTTCTGGGCGACAGCGCAAACAGGGACGAAACCCCTTCTCATGGGCAGCCGCAGCACAAGGCAAGAAGATACAGTTTTCTCGTTTCGGTGTTGGAGCCGGACAGATCGGTCGGCAATAGATTTTAGTCGTCAAAACTGCGGTAAAGAACCGCCCATCAAAACGGCGATCGCGGGCTTGTACAGCTCGGTAGCAGGTTTCATGATCGAGTTTCATGGGCACAGCATAGATCTGCCCCACAGGAAAATCTAGCCGTTTTCGGACATGGGTGTTGGGTGATTGCTCCAATCCCTAACTGCCCCAACACCCTACCTATGTAGATTTGATAAAAACTGCGTGTTCAAATTGTAAAAACCCATACTAAAGGGAACCTGTGCGCTACCTGACAGGTCAACTTAGCAAAACTGGGAACTGATTGGGGCGGGGCTGTTGAGCCGATCGTCGGTCATCAGTTCTTGTCCATTCACCGTAATCACCTCAACTTTCATGAACACGAACAAACAAAATATGACCAGCAGGAAATCTGCTTCCTTCTGGAAAAAGGGTGCGATCGCTTTAATGGCTTCAACGTTAATCTTGGGCAGCTATTCCCAAGTTTTGGCAGACCCTGCGCCGCTGCAAATCAGTCAGCGTCAGCAAGAATGGGACAGCGTCTTAAGGCTTGGAAGACTGGTCAATGCGCGTCAGCAGGTTACCTCTCTGGTGATGCAACTGGATGTTTTAGAAAAACCTGAAACCAGCTACGCAAACGCCGTTTACCAAATTTTTGCTCGTCAAGATGGTCGCTGGAGACTGATCTACAGCAGCACAGGTGCTCGTCTAATTAACAACAACGGAGGACGAGTAACGCTAGAGCCAGAGGTGATTTCGCTGGACGACTTGCAAGATGCACTGGACGATGATGACCTAGATGACGTAGAGCTACGGGCAGTCGCTCAACTGCGCTATGACGTGCGTGGCGGGCAGCGAAACCAAGAAGTGACCTGGGAGCAAGTGCAACGTTATCGGGCGATCGCTCAAACCACTACAACCCAGATCGCCAGTAGCCAGACCAGCACTACTCAGGTGACGAGCAGCCAGACGACTCAAACTAGCACTCAAACCTCTGTTCCTGTCACGGTAACTGGCACAGGACAACCCAATAATACTCTGAACCCGCTGCGAGGACACTTTAGTCTGGCGGTTCTTCAATCTCAGCCCACTTTTGATAATGTTATTGTCCGCGTTTCGCTTAAGGCTCAGCGTCCTAATGCATTCTTGCAAGAGCGGTTTGTCGGCGATTTTCGCTATCGCATCAACCAGCGGGCAAGATTTATTCGTGGACTCAATCCAGGCGATCGCGTCGTCGTCCGCCTCTTTACCCCACAAAACGTCCTGATTGGCTACAGCGAGTTTGAGCTACTGGATGACAACGCTGCTGTAAACCTGATTTTGCCTAGCCAAAGCAGTTCCTACGGCACCGTTCGCACCGTTTACGGTGTTGATAGTGATGAAAACGGTGTCATTGACGCGAACCGCAATACCTATAGCTACTACACCCAGGTGAGTGGTTCAAGCTATCGCGATAGCCGCGTCACTTTCCTCAGCAGTACCCGAAACATTAACACCAGCCTGTTCCAAACCCAGAGCATTTCCACTTCTAGTAGCTCTGTTTACAGCAGTTCCTTTGAAAGCGGTATTTTCTCTCTGGTTGGTCGCACCATTCCTTGCTTCATCTCTGGGCTGGCTCCTGCCTTACTCGCCACTCCTGGAGAAATCGTTGAAATTAGTAACATCAGCACTAGCAGCATCTCCACCTACGAAGTCAGCCAATTAATCCTGGTCTATCAAGAAGTTGGCTTTACGGAAGGAACAATCATCGACATCGATGACTACGACGACTACGAGTACGACGATGACGACGATGATGACGACAACGACGGTGATGATGACGACGATGACGACTACGAATATGATGACGACGATGACGATGACGGCGGTCGCTCTCGTCGTCGCAACTGCAACCAGGGCATTGGCAACGGTTCCGAAGGATGTGACCCTGGCAACTCTCGTCCGCATGGCGGCAGCAATGACGAAAATGGACGCACTCCCGGTGGCAGACGGCGCTAACGTTTAGAATCGGCGACAGATGAAAGGGCACCCCGCTTAGCGGGGTGCCCTTTCATCTGTCGCCCGTTTTTATCAAAACGACATAACCATTAGTCCTGATTAATCTCAAGCGTTGGGCAATTATCAGGAGCCAAGCGTAAATAACGAATGCATTCCTCATCGGTTAGCTGACGGAAACTGCGATCGCGGGCAAGCTCCAGCAGCATCTCCCAGGTCGCAGCCCATAAATTCACCTGCCCTTGCTCGGTTAATGTGGCAACGTACTGACCATCTGGGCTAAAGAAAGCCCGACGAATCAGCTTTGGCTCAGCTCCCGTGTAGGTTGGGTGAAGCTGTGCCTTTTCTACACCCGTTTCTGCATCCCAGATGCGGGCAGTGCCATCTGCCCCGGCGGTAACGAGCGATCGCCCATCAGGACTAAACTGGGCATCTAAAACCAACCCTCGGTGCCCTGACAAAATTACCTTGAGCGCTCCCGTTTCTACATCCGTCACTCTAGCCGTGCTATCCCAACTAGTCGTTACCACTTGTTGTCCATCCGGGCTAAAAGCGGCACTGCTAACTGCATCTTGATGAGACAGCACCTTGACTGTTTGCCCAGAAGCCACCTGCCAGATTCGTGCCGTTCGATCCAGGCTGGCAGTAATAATCTGCTGTCCATCAGGACTAAACTGCGCCTGCTGAATCATTGCTTCATGTCCATGCAAAGTCTGCAACAACTGCCCTGACTGCACATCCCAGAGGCGGGCAGCAAAATCATCTCCCAAGCCCAACAGCAGTCGACCGTCCGCACTAAAAACTAACTGATGAAAAACTGCAGGAATGTCCGAGTGCCGCAGGCTAGAGGTAGCGTTATTACGAACTTCTGCAACCTGTACGCTCTGAATCCGTTGTAATGGTTCTGCGATTTGGCTCGACTGGTTTCGACGAATTTCAACCCATCCATCACTGGTTGCAGTTGCAATCATTTGACCATTTTGGCTAAAAGCAACGCTGGTGAGCACAATTTTTCCAGTTGTCGTTGCAGCACCTGCGGGTTGTAGCTGTCCCATTCTTGCCCCAACTGCCGCAACAGGCGTTTCAGAAGCAGGCGCTTCTGCCTTTGGCGAATGAGTCTGAGAACCCAACAGCGATCGCCATCCAGAAGCTGTCAACCGCTGCCAAAAGTTTTGTGGCTGAATAGAGGTATCGATTTGAGCCGTGCTAGCAGAAGGTAGCCCCTGATCTAGATCTACCGCCAGAGTAGGATTAGCAACCGAGTTTGGAATGACCTCCCAGCGTCGCAGTGCCCCATCCGCTGTAACTGTCATAATGCCTGTCGGGACTGCTGAAGCGGTATTTGGCTGAATCTTAGAGTCAGAATTGCCTCCTATCAACATGGAGGATGGATTCAGGTTGATGCTGGGGACGCTATCTGCCGTGGATGCACGTGCGCTCAAAGGTTCCCCTGGTTGAACAAAGGCTGCCCACTGGACTAGCGCATGAGGAATATGGAGCGTCGGCAACTCACCACCCAACTCTGCTGACCACAAGCGCACCGTGCCCTCTTGACTAGCTGTAACGAGATAAGCACCGTCCGGGCTAAATTGCGCTGTAGTAATGGCAGCATGATTCCCGCGTAGTGTACCTGTTTGGCTCCCCGTTTGAGTGTCCCACAGGTAGATACTGTAGGAAACTTCTTGGTTAACCTGCGCTCGATTTGTGGTGATGATTTGGCGACTGTCAGGGCTAAATGCGATCGCCCCTATCCCTTCATCTTGATCCGTTTGGGCTACCCCTTGGCCGGTGAGTCTGGACCGAAGCCGTCCAGAGCCGACTTCCCAAAGCCAGGTCTGGTGACTGGTGCTTGTTGTTGCCAGGAGTTGTTCATCCGGACTAAACAACACTTTTACAACGGGGGCAATCGGGTTGATGCCTGGTGTGGGTTGGGTTGATGCTGACTGAGTGGTGCTGGGTGGTCGATCAACCGAGGTGTTTTGAGTCAGAGTGTGGCGCAGTTGTCCAGTAGCAATTTCCCAAAGTCTGACTTTGCCATCATCGCAGGCCGTCGCGATCCAGCGTCCCTTGGGGCTAAAGCTGGCGCTGTTTACTGCATCTGGATGCTGCAAGGATTTGATGAGTCTTGCGGTTAAGGGAGCGGTTGGGGATGCAGCCGCCAGTTGCCATAGATAAGCAAAGCCATCAGCCCCAGCCGAAAGTAGACGTTGCCCATCGGAGCTAAATTCCAGGCTGTTGACTGCTCCTGACTGAGTGAGACGAACCTGAAGCTGACCTGTTTCGGCTTGCCAAATGGAGATACTTCGATCAGTGCTGGCTGTGGCAATCCACTTTCCATCAGGGCTAAAGCTTACTTGAGTGACGGCTTGAGTTGCTTCGATTTGTTGGATCAAATCGCCAGATTCAACTGACCAAATTTTGATTTGGGGTGAATTTTGGGCGATCGCCACCACCTGTTTGTTGTCAGGGCTGAACGCAACAGTGGTCAAGTTTGGTGTTGCTGGAGTTGCAGCGGCATCTGGCGAAGAAGAGTCAGACCAAGACAAAATCTTGAACGGCTGGATGCTATCAGTTTGAATGGTGTGAGAATGGACTGGCCAGAGGCGAATCGTGCCATCAGCACTAGCGGTCGCCAAATGGTTTTGGTCAGAACTGAAAACAACCTGGTGAACCGCAGCCTGATGCCCATGTAATTCTAGTTGCAGTCGCAAATCTTGTAGGGCAGCCCGCAAACTAGATTGAGCTTCGTAGGTTTGTCCACCCTGTTCTGCAGCTAAGCGACTAATCAGCAAAGCGGTCATTGGGTCGCTATCCGGTTCTTGCAAAATTGACTGGGCGATCGCCGCCCGTTCTCGCGATGTTGAAACCTGAAGCTGATAATCCTTTTCTGCCTGCGTCTGCACCGCTGTGCGGTATTGGTTAAACGTTACCAATAAGGCAACCAGCAAGACTGACGGTACCGCAATTTGCAGCGATCTCAGTTCCTTTCTGGCTCGGTAGCTCTCCTCTTGGCTAACGATGATGTAGCGCTGTGCCAAAGACGACAAATCATCCGAGTAGTGGCTGAGAAAATCTTCAGCATCAATTAATCGGCCACCGCGCAGCAAATATTCCACTCCTTTGGGCTGTCCTGCATTGTTCCACTCCTGGGCAACCTGCTCAATCCGTCGCTGTCGTCGTAACACCTCCCGATTTTCGTCCAGCCAACTCCGCAGCAGTGTCCAGTTCCGAATCAGGGCTTCATGGGCGACATCAATCGTTTCCTGACAGAGCCAGGCTTGGGCAAAGCTGACCGTTGCCAGAGCTTTTTCATTAGCAGGATCATTCGCAGCGTCGTCCCCTTCAGCTGACTGCCAGCTCTCACTCTGGTTTGTCACCACGAGCTTTGCAGCAACTAACTTTTCTAGAGTCTGCTCGACCAATTCCCGTGAAAAGGCGGAATTTACCAATTCCGCTTTAAATACGCGCCGTCGGGTGTCCTCCGTTCCTTCTCCCAGTTGCGTTAGCGCCAAAAAAATACGCTTGGCAACACCCTGCTCTTCTAGCGATAGTCCATAAAAAATTTCGGTTGCGCGTTTTTGCAGGGTTCCTCTTACACCGCCTAATTCTGTATAAGCATCCAGGGTAAGGTAGGCAGCGCCCCTGTCCGCGTCAATCTGCCGTCGCTGCCATAGCTCCAGTAAGGTATATTGCAGCAGCGGCAGTTCTCCGGGCGCACCAATCACATCTAGCAGCATGGTGTAGACCAGATTTGGCTCACAGGTCAGCCCTACTTTTTGAGCAGGCTGCATGATGGTTGCCTTGATTTGCTCATAGCTCAGCGGTGTCACAATCACCATGTTTTGCTCAATTTGCTGAGCCAACTTCTCGTAAAGAGAACATTTGCCAAAAAAATCTGCCCGCAGCACAATCACGATGCTGAGGCAGTCGCCCGCCACTTGTAGGGCTTGGGTGAGGCATTGAAAAAACTGGTGGCGCTCCTGCTCTGCCTGGGTTCCATGACTCAGGGTGAAGACTTCCTCAAACTGGTCAATCACAAGCAACAGATGTGGACGTTTTTCAGCCCCAAAGGAGGAGGGGCGATCGCCCCCATTCCCCTGCTCGGTTAACAAGCTTGCCTGCACTAGCTGTGCCAGTCCGGCTCCGCCATCCTGCAAAAAGACCTCTGCTCGTCGAAGCTGCTCTGCTCGCTCCAAGTCAGAGACATTCAAATCTACAAAAGCAGATGCCAAGCTCTTGAGCGGACGGTGAGTTGGCGTGAGCAGCTTAATTCGCCAGCGATCGCTCCCCGAAAACTTTTTTCCTTGCCGCAACTCCCAAAGCAGTCCCGCCCTGACTAGAGAAGACTTACCGCTGCCCGACGCACCGACTACAGCAACAAAGCGTCCTCTTCTCAACTCATCAAGCAGCTGATCGGTTAGATCCTCTCGCCCAAAAAAGTACTCAGCGTGGGCTTCATCAAAAAATTCCAGTCCTCGATAAGGGCAGATGTCGGTTGATTGCAGCGGCTTCTTTGCCGTTGCTGAACTCTCACCCCGCGTCAAAATAATTTCGCTGCCTGAATTCTCAAACAGCGGTTGCTGCAATTCTCCCTTGAGGGCATCGTTTACCCAGGTGGTCAGGGAATGATTCGTGATAATCCCTGTCTCGCTGCGTTGAGGGTCTAGTCCTGTCAACAGGGCTTGGGTAAAGACACTATAAGGACTGTCTAATGACTCGTAGGCAGATTCGTATTCCCTGGATGCTGCCATGAAGAGTCGGTCTGTACCGGGACGCGCTCCTGGATCGGCTTCCAAAAAGTTGAGAAATTCGCCGCTGTGGCAGCAATCTAGCAAAATGATTCGCTGGCGTACTGGACTCTCTTGCAGCAGTCGTCGCAGCCAAAACAAAGATAAGCCGTAAAACCCGACATCAGGATTGGAATCGCTGGGTGCCAGATAACCCTCTTGAATCCCGGCTTCTCGCTGAATGCCGTGTCCAGAAAAGTAAAATAGTGCTGTATGAGGGACGTTGCTACCCTTTGGCTTAAACAGATTGACTAGGGCAGTCTCTAGATCACGTAGGGTGACTGGAGTTTTTAACCCGACTTGGGGCTGCCCTGAACTAATGATTTCTGGCAGCCGATGAATACGAAACTCGCCTTGAGTGTGCAATTGTTGGGCGATCGCCTCAGCATCCCGGGCTGGAGCTTGTAAGCCAGACAAATACTGATAGGTATTAACTCCGACAACAAGTGCATCCCGTGACATTAATCTAGTTCCTTATAAAGCAGCGTAATTTTTCAATAGCTTTTGGAATGCCCTGGATGGCCAAGGGGCAACTTTTGCTAGACCTGATCCTTACAGGCAAGAATGCCCGTTCAGCAGAGAATAATCGC
Organism: Leptolyngbya sp. FACHB-541; assembly: GCF_014695875.1. Taxonomy (NCBI): domain Bacteria; kingdom Bacillati; phylum Cyanobacteriota; class Cyanophyceae; order Leptolyngbyales; family Leptolyngbyaceae; genus Leptolyngbya; species Leptolyngbya sp. FACHB-541. The sequence continues at coordinate 46,634 of NZ_JACJPC010000019.1, forward strand.
GAATTCGGTACTCTGCCATTTCTTCTGAAGGTCTTTCCGGTGCCTTACCTGCTGCATCACAGCCAAGCAGAACCAAGGAGCTTTGTCGAAGACTTCTAAGTTGAGCCGTTTGAGGTTTCTGAACCAGATTGTTAATTTGAATGAACCCGCACGTCTGAAAGTGGACAGTAAAGCTTATCTGAGCGATGGTCAAATAGTTAGATTTTCTAGTGATTTAAATCATCTCAAAAAAGAATTTTGCATCACTATGATGACTGTCTAGAAGAGACGATAGCGAACAGATTAATTCTTGTAAAAGGGGGTGAGAACCCTTGCTGGCAAATAATTGCTCACGCGTTGATGAAATTTTAGTAAAGACGATTCTACTAAATTGGTTTTTATTAAATCTCTGAAAACAAACTTTTAATCTTTTGTTGTAATCTGCTTTCTGGACTAAAGAAATACCTGTATCAGTTACTAATTATCTATAAAAAAGTTTATTGATTTAAGTAAAGAGGTGAGTAAGATCACTGATTTTAAGTGAAGATAGAAGGTCAATACTGAGTTATAGACAGCTATAGATTGACATAGGCTCGGTTTTTCAAAGCCCACAGCGTTGGGATCGGTATGGATTACCCTCTTCCTAATTTCGACAAAGTCTTAGCAGCTCAAACAGATAGCAGTGCGGTTTGGGTTGCTCGAGGTGATGCATTGGCTCGTTTAGGTCGCTATACAGAAGCGCTTGACAGTTTTGATGAAGCCCTAAAAATTGACCCAAACGACTGTGCGGCTTTAGTATTTCGCGGAGTTGTGCTGATTCATCTGGATCGCTACCAGGAGGCTCTGTCGAGCTGTGATAGAGCGCTAGAAGTTCAACCTACCCATTCAGAAGCCTGGATCTTTCGAGGGGCAGCGCTGCACCGTCTCGAACGCTATCAGGAAGCCTATGCCTGTTACGCCAAGGCGCTTGGAGTTGAGCGGCGATCGCTCTGGCAAAGAATAACTCAAGCCTTAAGAAAACTTTGCCCCTAGTTTCTGTCCTGATGATGCGTCAAGCTTTACTCAGGTCGATAGAATAGATGCGTTGGGTTCAGCAATCAGTGGTCGGTTACGCCTATCGAAACTATTTACGGTAATCTTCAAGGTCTCAAGCCGAGTCAGCTTAAGCAGCTTCAGCGGCTCTATCATCAGCGGCTACCGGGCGATCGCTTCACTACGCCTGAGTTTGCTCAACGTCTCGCTGCAATCAGCAATGATATCAAGCAGCCGATTTGTACCTACGTCAACCGCAGAGGTCAGGTGACTCGAGTTGGGGTAGGGACGGTCGGCAAAACTCAAATTCCACCGATGGAACTGCCACGTTATGGAGCTGAGCGGCTTTCTGGAATTCGTTGCATCGCTACTCAGCTAAAGTCTGAGGTTCCTAGTGATGCAACTCTGACTGCAATGGCGCTTCAACGCCTAGATGCACTGGTTGTTCTAACACTTTCTGGTAGTGGCTTTGAGCGAAGAGGTGGTGGTGCAACAGGGTACGTTCAAGAAATATATTTAGCTCATTTGGTGCCCCATCCCGAAGTAAGTTGGACTGTTTCTCCGCCTTTAAGCCTGGAGGTGCTGTCTCAGCAAGATTTTTTAGAATTAACCGAAAGTTTAGAAGAAGAGTTTCGGCGAGAATATGTTGCCCAGCAGGTTAGTCCTGACCAAGACCGAGTGTTGCTGGTTGGTGTGCTGACCAGTGAGCTCACTCCGCAGCGCTTTCAGGATGGCTTGGCAGAGATATCAAGGCTGGTTGAAACGGCTGGTGGTGAAGTTTTGCAGATTGTGCAACAGCGGCGATCGCGTCCTCATCCCCAAACCGTTGTAGGTGAAGGTAAAGTCCAAGAAATTGCCCTGACTGCCCAAACCGTAGGCGCAAACCTGATTGTGTTTGACCGTGACCTGTCTCCTGCCCAGGTTAGAAACCTGGAAGTGCGGATCGGGGTGCGGGTTGTCGATCGCACCGAAGTAATTCTAGATATCTTTGCCCAGCGCGCCCAGTCTGGCGCAGGCAAACTTCAGGTCGAGTTGGCGCAGCTAGAGTACATGATGCCGCGACTAACAGGACGCGGACGAGCAATGTCTCGACTTGGCGGTGGCATTGGCACCCGAGGTCCAGGCGAAACGAAATTAGAGACAGAACGACGGGCTATTCAGCGGCGCATTACCCGCTTACAGCAAGAAGTGAACCAGCTACAGGCACATCGCTCTCGCTTGCGCGGTCAGCGTCAGCACCAGGAAGTGCCCTCGGTTGCGATTGTTGGCTACACCAATGCTGGAAAATCTACTCTATTAAATGTGCTGACCAATGCTGAGGTTTATACAGCAGATCAGCTCTTTGCAACGCTTGACCCCACGACACGGCGATTGGCGATTGCTGACCCCATCACTCACGAAACGCTCTCCATTGTCCTGACAGATACCGTTGGTTTCATCCATGAACTGCCCCCTTCACTCATGGATGCTTTTCGCGCCACTTTAGAGGAAGTCACCGAAGCGGATGCCTTGCTGCATGTAGTAGATCTTTCCCATCCAGCATGGCAGAGCCAAATTCGCTCAGTTATGACAATTTTATCTGACATGCCTGTAACGCCCGGTCCAATCCTGTTGGCGTTTAACAAGATTGATCAAGTAGATGGGGACACGCTCACTCTGGCTCAGGAAGAATTTCCTCAGGCAGTGTTTATCTCGGCGGGCGATCGCCTCGGTTTAGAAACCTTGCGCCAGCATCTTGCCCAACTTGTTCACTATGCAACCTCAGCCTCTTAGGTTATAACCCAGAGACTCAAATGGAAAAGCGCTAAAACCGTGTTTTCATCCAAAACATTCTTGGCTTTCATCAAGTCACGACCTTAGCTGAATCGGTCAATTCAGAAGACAGTCATGGAATCCACATCACAATCACCCTTGCCGAAAGAGATCCGGGTTAAAATCTTACTGGCTGGAGGACATGAATACACAGTAGCCCTTTCACCCGATGCCCCCTTGCTACACAGCCTCATCGCAGCCCTTGTGTCTCGTGCTCACGGACAAGAAAAGAGTTCCACAGGACTCTTTCAAATTCCGATTGAGCAAGGCCGTTCAGCGCTTTGCTTTGTCAGTGAACAGCTAGTCGGGTTGGTGACAGAACCGCCTGTTTTCGTCCAGCAAAACCAAACTGCTCAACCTCAGACAGAACCACCTGTGCAATCTTGGGCAAATCTAGTTCAAAAGCCGACCTCTCCCAGAATTATCCCTTCAGAATACGTTCAAATTGATAACTTCTTAGGTACAGAAGAAACTAGCCGACTGCTAAATTTTGTTTTGAACAAGGAAAAAGCCTTCGTTCCTACTAGCACTTCAACAAACGACATCAACTACCGGCGATCTATGGCGCTTTATGATTTCCCAGAATTTTCCGAACTAATAGTAGAACGTATTCAGAAAGTGATTCCAGATGTGCTACACAAGCTAGGTTTACCCCTCTTTGCGGTTTCTCAGATAGAGGCTCAGCTCACTGCACACAACGACGGTAACTACTACAAAATTCACAATGACAACGGCAGCACAGATACAGCAACACGAGAGTTAACCTACGTTTACTACTTCTATCAAACGCCAAAACCTTTTAGAGGTGGCGAGTTACGAATCTACGACAGCAAGATTGAGAATAGTTTTTTTGTAGGAGCAGAAACTTTTAAGACTGTAGACCCCCGCAACAATAGCATCGTCTTTTTCTTGAGCCGCTGTTTGCACGAAGTATTATCCGTCCATTGCCCTTCTCAAGCATTTGCTGATAGCCGCTTCACTATTAATGGTTGGGTTCGACGTTAACCTGGCTGCTCTGTCAGGATGCTTAGTCATCACCTCACAAACCCAACCCTTCGCGAGCAATATTTAGAAACTCAACATTATCAAAAGATCAAGTGATAGTACGTACCAGGGTGAGCAGAGTCTTGGCGATCGCCCCTTAAGCACTAGCAAATTTAAGAGCGGATTCTACTGAGTGAATCAGCAAAGAATTTATTTAGGAGAGTTGTGAACAAGGCAGCATGTCACCACAGGATTTAGCTACAGAGCAGCTAAATCCTGGAATACTGTAGCTTTATCCGCCTTTCGGGAGTGGATAACCTAGCTGTTTGTACTGATTAAAATTTTAGATCGCAATTGGGAATAACCTATTTTGTGTTGAAAGAGAAGACCTGTAAAACTACTGAAAAATCCCAGCTTATGTGGGTTTACAGAGCTGAAAAACTAGTTGAAGATCGTGTGAAAGTCCTCAAAAATAGGATGTGAAAGTTTTGCCGAGGGCATGATGAAGATGTAACTTTAGATACGCCTAAACTTCGATGTCTAAACCTTCTTCGCGGCAAGTCCTTGGGTTATCTGTTTTATCAACTTTAGGACTGTACTCGCTCTTAGCTGCTTCTCCGGCTTCAGCTTTCGTACTTAACGGTGGTAACGTTACAGTGAGTGCCGACGATGCAAATCGCTCGTTTGACATCTTCTTTGATGGAAGCATTAACGAAAAATCTGTTTCTGGGCTTTCTTCCAAAGCAACCTTTACTTTTTTAGGTTTCTCTTCAGTTGGAAAAAACACTGAAGCAGCTTTCAAAATTCTGCTTAGTAATACCTCCAGCAATGGTATTTCCTCCAGAAGTTCTGCTTTAGGCTTTGATGTGAATCAGACCTTACTTGGAGTTGGTCACTCTGACAATGCTGGTAGCACAAGGGTTTCTGGGCTTTTTAGTAACGATGGAGAAGGAGCATTTCCTAATCAATTTGGTGATCTTGATGTGTGTTTCACCAACGGTAATACTTGCCAGGGTGGTCAGAATGGCGGTGTGTACACAGGTTCATCCGATAGTTTCCTGCCTATCCTTGCTTTTTCAGGTAACGTCAATACCTTCACGTTGAGCAACTTTGGTGTCCGCTATCAAAGTATCAACGGCAATGGCTTTAACGATGACAGTGGAACAGGTCACGGATCTTCTCCCCCTCCGGTAGTAGTAGCGCCAACACCCACTCCAGCGTCTCCGATTGTAGTAGCACCCACTCCCACACCCCCGGTTGTAGTAGCACCTACTCCAGTACCTCCGGTTGCAGTAGCACCTACTCCAGCGCCTCCAATTGTGGTTGAGCCTACTCCAGCGCCTCCAGTTGTGGTCGAGCCTACTCCAGCACCCCCGGTTGCAGTAGCACCTACTCCAGTACCTCCAGTTGTGGTCGAGCCTACTCCAGCGCTTCCTGTACTTCCAGTTGTGGTCGAGCCTACTCCAGCGCTTCCTGTACCTCCAGTTATGGTCGAGCCTACTCCTGTTCCTCCGGTTGCTGTAGAGCCCGCTTCAGATTCAACTCCTCAGTCTGTACCTGAACCGGGTACTGTTGGAGGTCTAGTAATGGCTGGTCTAGCATTGCTCCGCCAGAGAAGAACCCGTTAATGGTTTAGTTTGGCTGTAGTTGTGAAACGTTAAGAGAAAGATGGAGGACGGGAAAACCTGTCCTCCATCTTTCTTTATACTTCTGCTAGTCGCTCTGCTAGCCTCAACTTGGCTGAACGCGATCGCACATTTCGCTTCATCTCTTCTTCCTGCGGCACCATCGGCTTTTTAGTTAGGACTCGCAATAGCTCTGATTCCTTAAAGGAGTGTTTGACGATGCGATCCTCCAGGCTGTGAAAGCTGATGATGCCGATTCGACCACCGGGTTTTAGCCAAAGAGGGGATATTTTCAAGAATTTTTCCAAAACAGCCAATTCCTGATTTACAGCAATTCGCAGTGCCTGAAATACACGAGTTGCTGGATGAATTCTGGCATATCGATACGACTTGGGTACACAGTAAAAAATCGTTTCGGCTAGCTCAGTTGTAGTTTTCAGTGGTCGCCGCTCAACGATGCGTCTGGCAATTCGTCGAGAAAGGCGTTCTTCGCCGTAAACGTAAAAGATATCTGCTAACTTTGCTTCATCCCAGTGATTAATCACTTCAGCCGCAGTTAGCGATTGCTGCTGATTCATTCGCATATCTAGCAGTGCTTCATGCCGAAAACTAAAGCCTCGCTCTGGAATGTCAAACTGAGCCGAGCTAACTCCTAAGTCTGCAATGATGCCATCAAACTGTACGTCTCCTGGACTGTAGTCAGCAAAGTTGCCGTGCCAAAACTGCACTCGTTCTTTAAAGTCAGCTAGCTGAGCTTGAGCTGCTGCTAGTGCCTGCGTATCCTGGTCAATTGCTACCAGACAACTTTCTGGAGCCGCTTCCAAAATTAGTTTGCTATGTCCACCCCCGCCAACCGTTGCATCTAGGTAAACGCCTGCTGTCTGTGTTAACACTCCCTCAATTAACTCTTGACTCAAAACAGGAATATGAGCGAAGGGGATATCTCCCCTCTCGCTTAATTCGGGACCATTGGAGGAATCAGTAACAGAATCAGACACAGTACTTAACGGCATTCAAAATTTAGCGGCATTCAAATATAGCAATACTATTGAGCTACGGTTTTGGGACCTAAACCTGACTTGCGTCCCCTAACCGCAACCCCTTCGAAAACCAAGTAGGGTTTTCAGAGCATTTTCCAATGATACTGAATTGGCATCAACGCGATGTGCATTTCTTTCGAAGCTTCTGCTGAAAGAGAGCGTGATGTGAAGTTCTGACTCAAAAAAATCAAATTATCTAGAATTCTGCGTAAAATCACTGATTTCCAGTTAATTTCTTAAAGAGCTAGGGCATTCTGAAGGATGGGCATTCTTAGTAGAACATCCTCAAGAGACACGATTGCTAGGCTGCTGACAGCGCATTTCTGACGTACGTTTCTGGCAATTTGTCTCTATTGACACCTCAACCCGCTAACTTACCTGCATTATGCTTAAATTTTTGCGTCCTGCTCTCATCTTGTCTGCTGTGTTGCTTCCATTGCTAGGCGATAGCCATACCCCAACTCTTGCTCAAGAGCGTCAAGGCTGTTTTATGGTCAACGACGTTGGACGGTTAGTTGACCTATCTGACATCTGTCCTTCTGCTGCCCCTGTTCAAATTGCCGAACAGCAAACCCTAGGTACCGGCGATATTCAAGTAACTCTGAGATGGACATCCACCGATGACTTGGATATGGCAGTGACTGACCCAGCGGGACAGACAGTCACCTACTTTAATCCTAGCGTGGCTTCTGGAGGGCAACTCGACGTGGATGCTAATGCTGGCTGTGGGGAAACGGTTTCATCGCCAATTGAAAATATTTTTTGGCCTCCTTCACAGGCTCCTGAGGGAGACTACACGATTGAGGTTAACCTGTACACTCGCTGTGGTACGACTTCAGGTCCGATTTCCTATACTTTGACATTGTTGGTTCAAGGAAATACTGAAACCATTACAGGCACAGTAGATGACCAAAATCCAATTGCTACCCATCCGTTCTCCTTACCTCAATAGATAGCAGTAGGCAGCAGTGGGGCAGAGGTATTGGAATCTTTGAGCAACTGGCATCTGTGTATTTCCTGAGCTTTCTAAGCTTTTGTGTCCTCACCTGTATATTTGAAGACGTGCCTTTTGTGTGAAAGCTCCTGGTGTATGAGAGCTTTCACACAAAAATGTTTTGGTTGGAGGTTAGGAAACGCTGTACCAATGCGGTTTTTTCCTATTCCTGTTCAAAAGCTAATTCGATATACGACTATAAGTGCGTTGTAAATGCGTATAAGCTATGTTATGTAAACACAATGGTTTTTCGAGATTAGTCTTCTGAGATTGCTAGAGGACATCTGAAACGGCACTGGATTGTCTATCTTCTGGGGGAACTGGGAATGCGTCAAATTTCGTTTATCGCGTCTATAGGGATGCTAGCCCTCTCGCTGGGAGGATGTGCCCTCTTTTCAGGTGGCAGCGACACGGCTGTGGAGCCATCTCCTGGCACTACGGTTGAAACGGTTGAGCCTGCGCCTGGTGCTACTGCGACTCAGCCTTTTTCTGAGCCACCCGTAGTTGATGGGCAGACCTCACCCACAGGTACGCTTCCACCAGATTTAATTGGTTCTACGGACTCAGACCAGCGGGTTCAAGGAATTCAAAGGAATCGTCCAGACCCGTTTGCTTTGCTGCCTACCAGTCCTGTAATTCAAACTCCTCCGGTTGTTGCTCAAGCTCCAACTACATCCCCAGGACAAACGGGCACTCGGTTGCCCAACGTCCCATCTGGTGGAGGTGGAGGTGGAGGTGGACAATCATCCCGTCCCGGCAGTCTTGCCCCCATTCCAAGCTTAGTACCGCAGCGTCCTGCTCCTCCACCCCGCCCTCAAGCTGACCTTGCCAGATTGGTTAAGGTGACAGGCGTTGTGCAAATTGGCAATACAACTCACGCGATCATCAGTGCCCCTAATGAGCCAAGTAGCCGCTACGTCCGGGTTGGGCAACGGCTTTCTAACGGTCAGATTTTAGTTAAGCGGATCGAGGTGAACGCAGGATCTGAACCCATTGTTGTACTGGAACAGAACGGCATTGAGGTGGTTAGAGCGGTAGGAGAAGGTGGGGCACCCGCGCAACCGACCGCATCAGCGATCGCTTCTCCTCAAGTGGTGGCTGTAGGGGTTGAATAATTGTGACAAACTGAGTGTAAGGTTGAGGCTTCGCTAGAGTGAAGAGAAATCTATTTGAATCTGCCGCTGGAGGCTCGTTATGGCGATCGCTAGTTCCCCCAATGCTAGCCGTTCACCCTTTGATTTCTCGCCAGAGGCGACTCAAGATAGTGCCCTGCTTCATCAGCTAGGTTTCATTCCAGGGTTAAAAGAGATTTTGATGGTGCGTCAGGTTCACGCTTTGGAACACGCCACCATCTGGCTTTTAAGCGGCAATTTACCAGATGATACTGTTGCTCCCCCAACTCTGATTGCAGGGAGCAACAGCTCTTTGGGTGGTATGTCTACTGATCAGGGTTTTTATGTCTACGGTACGGTTACCTCAATGCAGCTACGGCGAGCTGCCCACTCAGCATTGCTGCGCCTCGTCAATGGTGAGTGGGATTTAGCCGTACATCCCCGCTGTGGCACGAATTTGTCGGTAGGGATGGTGATGGCTGCTGGGTTAGTGCTTGGCGTGCCCTTGGTGCTGCCACGCAATCCACTGGAGCAATTTTTAGGAATGGGGTTGGCCGCAACAGCTGCCACGCAGCTTGCTCCTGAGATTGGTAATCTGGCTCAACGATATGTTACGACTGCGATTCCGTTCAATCTGGCGATTGAGACTGTTAACTCGTTGGGCGATCGCCAGGGTCGTCCAGTTCACTTTGTGCAGGTGCGATGGGTTGAGCAACCGTTGAACTCAAACTGATCGGGCAGGGACAAGTAATGAAAAGCTTTGATTCATTTCTTGCTCTAACTTTGTAGGACTATAGGCACAGCAATAAAACTTAAAGACTGAAACAGCCTGAAAGTCCTGCCAGAGTAGTACTCTGAAAGACAATTACTGTATGAGTTAAATAATCACCCGAAAGGAAAAGCTCATGGTACAACGTGGTTCTACAGTCCGAATCCTTCGCAAAGAATCCTACTGGTACAAAGATGTGGGTACGGTTGCCTCTATCGATCAGAGCGGCATTAAGTATCCCGTCATTGTTCGCTTTAATAAAGTTAATTATGCTGGGGTCAACACCAACAACTTCAGCATGGATGAAGTTGTTGAAGTACAGGGTGCAGCTAAGCAGAAGGTTTCTAAGACTCCATCTGCTGATGCAGCTTCTGGTGGTAAGCAAACCACTATTGATACTAGAACTCGGAGAACAGGACAAGGGGCAGGACAGTCCACCAAAGGAGCAGCAGCAGAGGCTCCTGGAACGGATCAGCCTGACAAGGAAGGTGCTCCCAACCAGGGTACAGAATCTCGTTAAAAATTGCGAAATGAATTAACCTCGAATGCCTTCAGGCGAGAGTGTAGGACTATGCACTCGTCTGAAGGCATTCAAGTTTTCAAGGTGTAAGCTTTTATGCACTCGAAAGCATTCGATTTTAATAGAATGAATTTACTGGAGTGTGTTGCAGGCTGGGTTGAATTGTGCCCGAATTACCTGAAGTTGAAACGGTTCGACGAGGTTTAAATCAGCGAACTTTAAACCAAGAAATTGTGGGTGGAGATGTGCTGTTGTCACGCACGATCGCCCATCCCCCTCTACCGATCGCCTTTTTAGCAGGCTTGCAGGGAACGGCGATCGCTCAGTGGCATCGGCGCGGCAAATATTTGCTGGCAGAGCTATATCAAATTTCCTCCCCCCCAGGGCAAGCTCAATCTGCGGGATGGTTGGGGGTGCATCTGCGGATGACGGGACAACTGTTGTGGCTCCATCAGGAGGAGCCATTGCAAAAGCACTGTCGAGTCCGTCTGTTTTTGGCTGGGCAGCAAGAACTGCGGTTTGTAGATCAGCGAACCTTTGGGCAAATGTGGTGGGTGCCGTCCGGTACCCAGCCTGAAGTGGTGATGACAGGGCTGCAACGATTGGGTCCAGAACCCCTATCGGCAGACTTTTCGGCTGAGTATTTGGCGACACGATTGCGCGATCGCCACCGCCCCATCAAGAATGCGCTGCTCGATCAGATGTTAGTCGCTGGAATTGGCAACATTTACGCCGATGAGGCCCTCTTTCTGAGCAAGATCAAACCTAAAACTCTTTGTTCTGCGCTCAAGTCGCGTCAAGTGACAGCCCTCTATGCGGCCATTGTGCGCGTTCTTCAGGACAGCATTGACGCGAGAGGAACAAGCTTTAGCAATTTTCGAGATGTGGAAGGCGTTAACGGTAACTATGGCGGTGTTGCTTGGGTGTATGACCGTAAGGGAGAACCCTGCCGCACTTGTGATACTCCAATCGAGCGGTTGAAGCTAGCGGGGCGATCGGCGCATTTTTGCCCCAAGTGTCAGCGCTAAGATTGGCTAATCAGCACATACAATGTGAAAGAACGCAAGATTACTAAATAACGTGAGTTATGGCAGTTAAAAAGGGCGATCTGGTTCGGGCTGTGCGGGAAAAATTGGAAAATAGTCTGGAAGCACAAGCCAGCGATACACGATTTCCACCCTATCTCTTTGAGACCAAGGGAGAAATCGTAGACTCGAAGGGAGATTATGTGTTGGTTAAGTTTGGGCATGTGCCTACGCCAAATATGTGGCTGAAAGCTGACCAAGTAGAAAAATTTGAATAACTCCTGTCTCTAGATAGTCTGTGTCTCTGATTGGTCCCTAACTATCTAGTCATCTTCTAGTCATCTTATTGATTTGCGATCGCTTTGCCGTGTCGCCTTTTTTGATCATGAATTTTCCTGATGCGATCGCCTCCACTTCTACCCGTGTCTCAGTGATTGGAGCGGGGAATGTAGGCAGTACTCTGGCTCAACGGATTGCTGAAAAAAATTTGGCAGATGTTGTGCTGCTTGATGTCATAGCAGGCAGACCTCAAGGCGTAGCGCTGGACCTGATGGAAGCTAGAGGCATTGAAGGTCACGATCGCCAGATTGTGGGCACGGTAGACTATGCCGACACGGCAGGCTCTAACATTGTCGTGGTTACTGCTGGGTTGCCTCGCAAACCGGGCATGAATCGGGATGACCTAATGCGAACTAACGCTCAAATTGTGGTGGAGGCAACGAAGCAGGCGATCGCCCATTCACCCAACGCCATTCTGGTTCTTGTCACAAATCCATTAGACGTAATGACTTATCTGGCGTGGAAAGCCAGTGGTCTACCCTTCTCTCGGGTCATGGGTATGGCGGGAATTCTGGATTCTGCCCGTTTTCAGACCTTCATTGCCCTGGAGTTAGGTATTTCTCCAGCGGATGTTAGCGCGATGGTGTTAGGCAGTCACGGCGACTTGATGGTGCCCCTGCCCCGCTACTCCACTGTCAGCGGCATTCCAATTACAGAGCTATTAGATGCCGCAACAATCGAACGCTTGATTGAGCGAACCCGTAACGGTGGGGCAGAAATTGTAGAACTTATGCAGACTGGAGGCGCATATTACGCTCCGGCTTCTTCAACCTGTCGCATGATTGAAGCAATATTGCTCAATCAGTCTCGCCTGTTGCCCGTTGCATCGTATTTGCAGGGCGAATATGGGTTAGAAGACATTTTCATTGGCGTGCCTGCTCGGTTGGGCAGTGGTGGCGTTGAAAGTGTTTTAGAACTGGACTTGACGGATGCTGAACGGACTGCCCTATATAGTTCTGCTGAATCAGTTCGTCAAAAGACCCATCATGCATTAGAGATGCTGAAGGGTTCAGTCTAGTTGCGAACAAGTTGGGTTTCGCTTTGCTCCACCCAACCTACAAATTCGAGCTACAGATTTTAGGAACGAGCGGCCATGACTTCGATTTCGACTAGCCAGCCTGGATCAACCAGTCCAGCTACCTGCATCGTCGAGCGAGAGGGGAGGTTGGGTTGCTCCTCAGTGCCAAAAAACTGGGTGTAGCCTTCCATGAATCCAGCAAAATCCATTGCGCCGCCATTGCTGGGATCACCGACCAGGAAAGCCTGCATTTTGACCACATCTCCCATTGTCATATCCATACTTTGAAGAATTGCCTGGATCTTTTCGAGGACCCCAATAGTTTGAGTTTTGGTATCGCCATAGGCGGCGATGGAGCTTTCTGGGGCGGTTTCATCAACGACGGGTGGCACCTGTCCACTTAAGTGAACGAGTGCTGCATTGGGTGGCGTTTCGACGGCAAGAGCGATGGGGAAGGTGGAGTTGGGAATGGGATAGCGAACTACTTCCTGAGCCAGCGTGCGGTGAGGGGTGAGGAGGAGGAGGGCGATCGCCACTCCAACCACCACCAATGGCATAAAAGCAACCTTGCTCCACGATCTCAGCACTGATTTGAACTTTTTCATTTCCATAGCCTCATGTAGAGACGCGATCAAGAGCGTCTTTGCAGAATATAAATTGCCACAACAAATGCCTTAGGGGAGATTCTGTTTCGTCAAAGTAGCAGGAGCCATCTCACCCATTGGCATCACAAGGCAGAGCCTTGCCACAAGAATTTTCCTGAACCAGTCAGAAGTTTTGCTTATGCTGCCAGCGTTTGGGCAGAAATTGCCTGAACGGCTTGATGGGCAGAAAGGACTGCCCCCTCCTGCCATCCGGTTAGGTAACTGAGGTGTTCTCCAGCCAGGTAGATTGGGCCATCGGGCTGATTGAGCAGGGGGTAGGCAGTTTCTAGTCCGGCTTCTTCCCATTCAATCCAGCCGCCTCGACTATAAGGAATTTTGTCCCAAGCAATGCTGACTCCCTTGTCAAAGGAAACCTCACTGCCATAGCCAGGATGGATCGTTTCGCCGTCCTCGATCGCTTTGCGGAGCCTTCCCTCATGAGACATCGCTCCGATTCGCTCACCAATGTCGTTGTCCCAAATGTAAGCACCCACAATGATGCCTTTTTCTTGCTGGAAGCCTGTTGCCGGATACCAGATTTGAGTTATGTCTCGCTCTGTCCAGGAAATGCCACCGTAGATGCCGTAGTCTTCTTCCCAAAAGCGGCGATCGGCTTGGAAACCAATTTTCATCGCCTTGGCGTAAGAAGCGGCTCCTATGGCGATCGCCTCCTTAAAGGCTGGCGAAAAGTCTGCCTCAACGTCATTCAACACGGAGAGCGGGAAAGTGCAGATGACGTAATTCGCGTCTAATGCTCCTTGGCTACCTGAAGCTTTGTCGGTGTAGACAATTCGCACCCCTTCAGCCGTTTTGCGAATTTCGCTTACTTCAGCGCCGTAAGTAATCAAATTACCCACCTGCCGCTCAAAGCCTTTGACAATTTGATCCATTCCACCTACGGGTTGCAGCATCGTTGCTGCTTGGTGATAGCCCTCACCAAATTGCATCTTGTATTCCCAGAAGGAGGACTTTAGCAATTCTGACAGGTCAAGTGGCTCGTATTGCTCACCTGCGGTTAACCCGGCTCCTGGTCGCGTACTGTATCCTGCTCGGCTAGACCCCTTGTAGAGATAATCTGCATCCAGTCCACCAAAGCTCGAAATCATCTCTAGAATTCGTTCCCGGTCTTCGGTTGAGATTTCTTGATCTAACGCATTTCGACTTACGGCTTTCGCCAAGAGTTCTGCAATGTAGCCCCGGCTGTCATTGACGACTCGACGATTGAGAACGGGTTCTCCACCAAACGCCTGATCGTCCTGAAAGTAAGCTGCCCGATTTTCGTTGACAATGACTTCTAGCGGTACGCCAAACTCTTTGCAGTATCCCAACAATCCTGTGTGGTGATAGGGAATCCGAGCCGGTCCAGGATTAATGTATAGGTGATCGGCCGCATCAAAGGTGCAGGTTTGGCTGCTATCGGTTTCTGCAATCGTGTCGCCGCCACGAATCGTCCAAATTCGACCACCGGGGCGATCGCGGGCTTCCAAAATGGTGCACTCATAGCCTGCTTTAGAGAGTTCATAAGCGGCTGTCATACCCGCAATTCCGGCTCCCAAAATGGCAACTTTAGTTCCACTTCCTGAACCGCTGGGTAAGTTTGGACGCTCAGCCGCTTTAGCAGGAGAACGGATCAATCCCATTGCTTTCATCGTGGTGAAAACAGCCGCAGCCCCACCTGCTCTTCCTACTAATTTCAGAAATTTACGGCGCGTCGGAGAAATTTTTCTCCGAGTTGAATGCTGATTCATGGATTTTTCTACGCTCTAGAAATTTTCCGTACAGCTGCTTTCAAATAAGTACAGTATTTCTATAACCCAACTAAAATCCTTTAGCAGTAAAGTGCCAATACCAATTCTCTTCAAGGCTGGATATTTTGGAGCGTGCCCCGCGTACGCGGGGCACGCTCCAAAATATCCAGCTTCATGTAG
>NZ_JACJPC010000002.1:0-2459 GCF_014695875.1 Leptolyngbya sp. FACHB-541
CTACAACTTCCAGTGCTTCTTCAGAAGTCATCATTGAACCTCCTAAATCAGCCCTTGACGTAAAGCAACTACAGCAGCCTGTACACGATGGTCAACTCCAAGTTTGTTGAAGACACCACGTACATGAGTTTTTATAGTGTTGTGGCTCAGATATAGACGGGCTGCAATTTCAGGATTACTTTGACCTTCCGCCATGAGTTTCAAAACTTCCAATTCACGGCTTGAGAGCCTGTGTGTAGTCTCAAAAGACACTGAGGAAGAGTATTTTGTCTCTTGCATAAATAACCTCTTAGGTGGTGTTAAAGTTGCTCACTATGAGCTATAAATCAATCAAGTTTTTGCTGATAGCTGTACCTTGCAACCTGTGACAGAAGCAAGATGGCTCGATACAGAAACATTGCGGTCTGATGCAAAAGGATTGCAATTTGATACAAAAGCGTTGCAGCTTTGTGCGAAGCATTGTGACTAGATCGGCGATCGCGGCAGCGATTTACCCTACCTCAGCGATCACACTACGGACAAGATTAAAGTTTATGCCCTCTAGCTTGTAGTGGATTTAAAAGACAAATCTATGGGCTTCTAATTACGCTACGCTGCTAGTTTCATCCTTGACTTCGGCTTTGATGACGAAAGCCTTTAATTCGACCATCTTGTCGCCGCGAAAGCGCCAGACATCGCAGTACGAGTAATGATCCGCCTTCCCGTCTGCGTCCTTCAGTGTGATGTCGCCAACTGCCGTGACGAAATCACCCTCAGCGATTAAGTTGGCGACCGTAAACTTTGGCGGCTCTATGTATGTCTCTGCCATATACTGGCGAACAGCTTCTTTTCCGTTCAGGGTCTTGTCGCCTACAAACGTCCATTCCGTGTCGTCAGTGCAGAATGACAAGAATTCTTCATAGTTGCCTGCAGCGTTCGCCGCATTTGCCGCTTCTAAAATGGCTTTATTGTTCTCTGACATCTGAATCTCTCCTTTGTTCAAAGCAAAAAAGTGGTGTGAGTTGTTATGCTGTTGCCCCTCACTGGTTTACTTCTAGGGACTGGTAAACGGCTTACATTGAATCGCCTTCACATTTTGCAGATAGTTCAACTCTGGCTCGAAGTCAGTCGGACAGAAGACATAAACATTGTCCTGAGATCGGCTAATGACTAAACGGTAACTAGGTGGAATTTCCTGGGAACCTTCGATCACTTCGATTCTGGGAATCACTTGTGAATTGACTTGAGCCAGGGATGGAAAATTGAACAGTAGAAGTACGCTGAACAGAATTGTGATTGCGATTGTAGTTGTAATTTTGGTTGAAAGAATCTTTCGGTTCATTAGAAATCTCCTGTGACTTGTGGTTGTGTAGTGTTCTGTTGTTTCCAGGGAAGCGGCGATCGATAGGGGTTTTCGTGCATATCCAGGACTTCCCAGGTGGTTGGATTGACTCGCCCTGTAACTGGGATTCTGTATCGTCGCTGGAGATCGCGTACCGCAGACGCTCGCCCCTCCTGCCAGCCTCACGATAGAACACTTAGACATCGCCGACCTGTTGAAACCCGTAGCGTATTTCATCTCTTTTCCTTTGATTGCGCGTGTAGAAGTTTTGATCTGCTGCGGTACGCACACCAGCATCGAGATTCATACGGTCTATAACAACCCAAGCTCAGCGACCCGGCCCGCGATGACAGCGTGGATGCAACCGGAGCGCGAGAGCTGGGTTCGCCGCAGCGCCTTGTTAGGCAGCAAAATCACCGCGCACCCCGGCTGACGCGACGAAACCAGGCCCCACTTGCTACTCCGGCTAAAGCGATTATGGAGTAAGCCGCTAAAAAAGCGACTCCAACAGGAATTAACAGACTGCCGGGCAACAGACTGCCGGGCAGGAAAAAAAGCATATACGTCAGTTGACCAAGCATAATACCGGCATAGTGCGACCAAACATGTTTAGGACGAGCAAGGCCGACGGTAAGGCCAACAATAAGAAGTGCTGCGGAATAATAAAGACCTTTCGCATCCCACGGTTCGACCTGCCCGGATAAAAATGGTGACAAGGCCCAGACCATTGCGCCGCCCACAAACGAGAACAAAAAACTTATCGCTAACTCTCTTTTCATCAGACCTTATTGGTAATAAAGTGCTCAGCATCTCAATGGACAAATAGGCTGCAAGAAGATTTGGAATCGGTTTAAGAATTGATTGCTTTTCTTAGTTCCGATTAAGTCTATTTTTCACCCTCGCTGGCTAACGACCAAGCTCACCGGAAGCAAATAACCTTTGCCACTCAATCAATTAATTTGGCACGTTCCGGTGCAGCGACTGGTTAGACTCACGGCGCATCTCACTGGTATGAATAAATTGACTTATCCCTTCAACGAGTTCAGGCACAACTGGCAGCGTTGGGTCAGAATAGGAAGCATTTTGCTGTTCAGGGTCTAATGAAACAGCTTTTAAGACGTGATTCATCCCCTCAATA
>NZ_JACJPC010000020.1:0-22542 GCF_014695875.1 Leptolyngbya sp. FACHB-541
TGAGGTCTTCCTCACTCTCACCAATCTCTAGCTTGTATACCCCTGCCATCCTTCGTCTTTGAACCCATCAAAAGCTTTATACCATCTGTAGCCTTACTTTGAAGAATTGGTATTATTTCACCAATCATGAGGTAATTCCTGAAGGTGAAATTAAAACTCAGCCATCGCGGGCTTCGGCTCTTGCCCAAATTCCTAAAACTTTTGTTTTTCCCAAAACTTATCCAAACAGTGTTCGTGTACCGTTACCTGCTAATCCACCTGTTGTTTCTGTGCCGACGGATATCACCCCTGAGCGAGTCCGGCAATTGGCTTATGCAATCAACGACCCGGCAGGTGGTTATAAGGTGCAAAGTCTGATTGGGCTGCATGTCAGCGCACCTTATCTGCATGATGGCGGTGTAGCGGCTGGGGCTGAGGCGCTTAAGCAAGATAGCAAGGGGCGCTATGTTGTTGCTAACTCTGAGCAACTGGGGCTGGGTGGCACTTCAATTAGCAATATTCCGCCTGATCCAGAGGCAAGTTTGCGAGTGTTGTTGGATCGAGATTTGAGAGAGTTGGCGATCGCCAATAACTAGTCCAACCCTGACCTCTAGGCAACTAACGTAGACGGCAGTGGACATGAATATTGGGTTGACTCAAAAGCAGGATTTTCAACGGAAGAGCAAACTACTCTGATTCAATTTTTGCTGTCGATTGATGACGATCCAGCCGTACTGCCAAATTCAGCACTGGCAGAAAACCAGTAGATACTGCGTGTAGGAGAATGCTACTCCCTCATAGGGAGTATTCGCTACTCGCCAAACTTCCAATACCGTTCCTACAAAACAGGCTACAGGTAAAAGGAATGCCCTCGAAGGAGAATGCCCTTTTACCTGTAGCCCTCATCTAAAGCTATCTTTTCATCACCTTAAACAGGACCACTGGATGATGCTGATTGACTGACACATCTTCTGATGTAGGTTGGGTGGAGCAAAGCAGAACCTAACTCCTGGCGCAATTCTGTTAGGTTTCGCGATGCTTCACCCAACCTACGGTATATCAGTAGTTTTAGGAGTTTTATCAGTCAGCCAGGATGATGTGTTTGTCCAACTTGTTGGACAAACGAAGATTGATTAGACAGTTAGAAACGAACGATACCGTAGTAATAGCTGATTGCCAGAACCAGAATTGTGAGAACGCCTATCGCCGTGCTGATGACCAGCACTTGAGAGGATTTAGGATCTGGATCTTGTTTGTTGTTCTTAATTGACTCGCCGGTTACATTAGCAGGGTTGTTAGGATTAGTTGGTTCTTCAGTTCTCATTGGTATTAATATGAAAAACAATGCTTTTCATGCTGGGCTGAAACCTGCAAAACTTCATCTAACTTAGGGACTACTCGGTTTTTGTAGAAGGATTAGAATTTGCTGGAAGAAGGTAGGAAAGCCGACCCGCTTTGCTGGTGCAGAGGAGAGAGTTTGCTGAGTGATTCTTCTGATTCCAGAGCATGAGGGTTTGGTCAACACTACCTTAGCGAGAAAGCTTTATGCTGTGAAGCAGGTGAAACAGAGATCTCAACCGATGCATCAAACTCAAGAGCGTCCCAAAGTAGTCATCGTTGGAGCAGGGTGGGCTGGTTTAGGAGCAGCCTACCATCTTGCTCAACAGGGGTATGATGTTACCTTACTGGAGGCAGGAAGGTACCCAGGTGGGCTGGTGGCAGGATGGAAGACAGCCCAGGGGCGATCGATTGAAGCTGGCATTCATGGCTTCTGGTATCCCTACCGCAACATTTTTTCCCTGGTTAAGCAACTCGGTCTAACCCCTTTTACCGATTGGACTCGCTCTTCCCAGTATTCCCCAGCAGGTCTGGAAGTGGAGTCACCTATCTTTCAACAGGAACCTCGGCTACCCACGCCACTGGGCACGTTCTTGTATACACGATTTAAGCGGCTCCCCTTGAGCGATCGCCTCTCTGCCCTACCCTTACTCTATGCGCTGGTCGATTTTGACAACTCAGATGCAGCTTGGCAACGGTATGACCCGGTTACTGCCCGTGAACTCTTTAAGCAATTTGGAGTCTCTGCCCGTCTCTACAAAGAGTCGTTTGAGCCGATGTTATTGGTGGGATTGTTTGCACCAGGAGAACAATGTTCAGCGGCGGCAGCGTTAGGAATGCTGTATTACTTCATCTTGGCTCATCAGCCAGATTTTGACGTGGTCTGGTGTCGCGGTACCGTGGGAGACTTAATTTTTCGCCCCTGGGTTGAGCAAATTGAGCAGAGGGGCGGACGAGTACTGACTCAGCAACGAGTCACCGATTTGATAGTCAAGGCACAGGAAGGAGGAGATACAAGCCCTCAAGTGACCGGTGTGGTTTGTGGGGATGAAGTGTTTGAGGCAGATGCCGTGATTTTTGCTGTCGGAGTGACTGGAATGCAAAAAATTGTGAGTAGCAGTTCAGTGCTTCGGAAATTGCCTGAATTTTGCAATTTGATGAATTTGGGTGCGATCGATGTGCTAGCAACCCGGCTTTGGTTTGACCGTAAAGTTCCGGTACCTTTGCCTTCTAACGCTTGCTTCGGATTTGATAACACGACGGGTTGGACATTTTTTGACCTGAATACGCTACACGATGAGTGGAAAGATGAACCCGGTAGTGTGATTGAAGCAGACTTTTACCATGCCAATCAACTGTTGCCGCTTGATGACGAACAAATCATTGCCAAAGTGCATCAGGATTTAGCAACTTGTGTTCCTCAATTTCACCATGCCAAAGTGATTGATAGCAGTGTTGTGCGGTTGCCTAAAGCGGTCACGCACTTCTCTCCTGGAAGCTACCAATCGATGCTGCCGGGAAAAACAAGTTTGTCTAACCTATTCATGAGTGGGGATTGGATTATTACTCGTCATGGTTCTTGGTCCCAGGAGAAGGCGTATGTCACCGGGTTAGAAGCAGCCAATCGAGTGATTGAGCAGTTTGGAGTGGGGACATCTGCCCCAATTATTGAAGTTGAACCAGATGAACCTCACATCGAATTCGCTCGCTCAACAAACCGCGCCTTGCGGGATTGGACTAGCCAATTTCTGCCGCCTCTGTGGCTCCCTTAGAAGCTTAGGGATGAGAGATTGCTACTACTCCATGTTGTGATAAGACAATTCGGCGGGTGGAGTGATAGAGATACCGATTCCGAGCTACATAGACTATAGTTTTGCTTAACTATTGCTAATAAAAATATAAAAATCGCTTATAGCGAACTTTGAATATTGACATTTTACAAAACTATGTTCTCAAGTCACGATGAGTGTAACGAAGCAGAAACACTCAAGTTACGAGGAGAATCTTCATGGTTGCAGTTACGCTCCAACCGCTTGCTGTTCAGCCGCCAGCCCGTCTGACGATACAGACAATCGAGATTGCGCCCGAAACAACTGCAATGCGATCGCTTGACTGGGATCGAGAGCGCTTCGACATTGAATTTGTCCTCAACAATGGCACAACCTACAACTCCTTCTTGATTCGCGGCGATAAGGTTGCCTTAGTCGATACAAGTCATCAAAAGTTTCGCTCACTTTATTTCGATCTGTTGACAGGTTTAATTGATCCACAGTCGATCGATTACTTGATCATCAGCCATACCGAACCCGACCATAGTGGATTGGTGAAAGAAGTACTGCAACTTGCCCCACAGATTACCGTTGTTGGCGCAAAAGTGGCAATTCAGTTTCTGGAAAATATGGTGCATCAGCCATTTCAGCATCTGCTGGTGAAGAATGGCGATCGCCTCGATTTAGGTCAGGGTCACGAATTGGAATTTGTTTCGGCTCCAAATCTGCACTGGCCCGATACCATTTTTACCTTTGATCACAAAACTGGTGTTCTTTTCACCTGTGATGCCTTTGGAATGCATTACTGCGATGATCACACCTTTGATCAAGAGCCAGAGCTAATTGCTGCCGATTACAAATACTATTACGACTGCTTGATGGCTCCCAATGCGCGGTCGGTATTGGCTGCGCTCAAGCGAATTGAGAAGTTAGAGATTCAAACGATCGCGACAGGGCATGGACCATTACTGCGTCATCACCTATCTAATTGGGTCGATTCCTATCGGACGTGGAGCCAGGAGCAGACTAAAGCAGATGTGTTCATTGCAGTGTTTTATGCAGAAGAATACGGCTACGCAGAGCAATTGGCACGGGCGATCGCTCATAGCATCATCAAAACCGAAGCCACTGTTGAACTGGTTGATTTGATGAGTGCCGAACTGCAAGAAGTTCGTGAGCTAGTCAACAGTGCCGCCGGACTGGTGATTGGAATGCCACCTCAGTCAAATGTTAGCGCTCATGCTGCTTTAAGTACTATTTTGGCGGCGGCACATTCCAAGCAGGCGATCGGACTGTTTGAGTCGGGTGGGGGTGAGGATGAGCCAATTTATCCTTTACGCAACCAGTTTCAAGAAATTGGATTAATGGAAGCGTTTCCGCCAATTTTGCTGAAAGCAGCACCAACGCAGGCAATCGAACAAATCTGCGATGAAGCAGGGGTTGACCTGGGTCAGTGGGTGACTCGCGATCGCACGATCAAGCAGATGAAATCCATTGATTCGCAGCTCGAGCGGGCGCTCGGAAGACTCAGCAACGGACTGTATTTACTCACCACCCAGAAAGGTGATGTTTCCAGCGCTATGGTTGCGACGTGGGTAACGCAGGCTAGCCTGGAGCCGCTCGGTGTAGCGATTGCAGTTGCCAAAGATCGGGCCATTGAGGCGCTATTGCATCCGGGCGATCGCTTCGTCCTGAATGTGTTGCAGGAAGGTAAGTCTCAGCCTTTGATGAAGCACTTTCTGAAGCGCTTTGCACCCGGGAGCGATCGCTTTGCAGGTGTAAAAACCTATGCCGCTGCAAATGGTTCACCAATTCTAGCGGATGCTCTCGCCTATCTCGAATGTGAGGTGACCAGCCGCCTGGAAAATAACGATCACTGGATCATCTACAGCATTGTTCAGACGGGACGTGTTGCCCAGTTAGATGCACTCACTGCTGTGCATCATCGCAAAGTTGGTAATCACTATTGAACCTCAAATTGCTTGCACTACCTCATCTTGGAGTTCTTCAATGCAAAAACCCTTTAGAAACACAACAGGACACTGGTCAGATTTACTTTATAGCGGCGGAGTCATTCGCATTCTTGAAGCCATTCAAGATCTGATTGTGATTTCACTTTGCATCGGGCTGTTTAGCTTTATGGTGATGCAGCTTCGGGAAATGGTGTTGTCACTATTGCCGCCAGCGGATCTGCAAAATGTCACGTCCGATATTTTGTTTCTGTTAATTTTGGTAGAGCTGTTTCGCCTGTTGATCATTTATTTACAGGAACATCGGGTGTCGATTGGGGTTGCGGTTGAAGTGTCGATCGTATCCGTTTTGCGCGAGGTAATTGTGCGCGGCATTCTCGAAACTCCCTGGACGCAAGTACTAGCAACCTGCTCTTTTCTGCTGGCGCTGGCGGTTCTGCTGATTGTGCGCGTTTGGCTACCACCTACGTTTGAAGGCGTTGATCCCGAAGAACAAGTTTCGCGTCGCCATCGTGCCCGCCATGCCGATGAAACGGCAGAATCTGGACTGCGCGCAGCTATGACTACGCCCATTGCTACTATCCTTGATCGCTCTGAATTGTAAGGAGAAGACCATGCTTCATAACACGCTTGCCCAAGGTCAGCGCGATGTTCAAGTTGCCGAAATTGGTTTGCACACTACAATTCTGCGATCGCGCACTTGGGACCGTCTTAAGTTTGAGGTGGAATATGCCCGTCAGCGAGGCACAACCGCCAATTCCTACCTGATTTGGGGCGATCGCACCGCCCTGATCGATCCGCCAGGAGAATCATTCACTCAAATTTTTGTGCAGGAACTAGAGCATCAAATAGATCTTGCAAAACTTGACTACATCATTTTGAGTCATGTGAATCCCAATCGAATCGCAACGCTGACCGCTTTGCTTGAAAAAGCACCCCAAGTCACAATTGTTTGCTCTAAGCCTGCTGCGATCGCCTTAAAAGCAACCCATTTCAACGGGAAGATTCAAGTTGTGCGATTGGATGACACGCTGGAGCTAGGGCAGGGGCATCACCTGCAATTTATTCCTGTTCCGACACCACGTTGGGCGGATGGACTCTGCACCTATGACCCACAGACGCAAATGCTTTATACCGACAAGCTATTTGGCGTGCATCTGTGTGCCGATGAAATATTTGACGAGAACTGGAAGCAGCTTGATGACGATCGCCGCTACTACTTTGACTGCCTGTACGCTGCCCAAGCCAAACAGGTTGAAGCTGCGCTCGACAAGATTGCCCCTTTTTCTGCTAAAGCGTATGCGCCTGGGCATGGGGCGATCGTGCGCTACAGCCTGAGCCGCCTCAGCCATGACTATCGCCAGTGGTGCCAGCAGCAAAAATCGCAGGAGCTGAGAGTCGCGCTGCTGTATGCTTCTGCCTATGGCAATACGGCAACCTTGGCACAAGCGATCGCCCAGGGCCTGATTCGCTCAGGTGTAGCGGTCGAGGCAATCAACTGTGAACAAGCAGAACCTACTGAGATCACGCGATTGGTTGAAATGTGCGATGGTTTCATCATTGGTTCTCCGACTTTGGGCGGTCACGCGCCAACCCAAATTCAAACTGCTCTAGGATTGGTGCTATCAGCAGCGGCGAAAACGAAGTTGGCAGGCGTGTTTGGTTCCTATGGCTGGAGCGGCGAGGCGATCGACTTAATTGAAACAAAGTTGCAGGATGTCAACTATCGCTTTGGATTTGAACCAATCCGGGTTCGCTTTAGTCCTGATGCGACCACCTTGCAAACTTGTGAAGCAGCGGGGGCTGAGTTTGCCCAGGCTCTAAAGACGACCCGGAAGCTGCGATCGCCCCGTCAAGTCATTGCCCCAACTCAAACCGATCGCACCGCTCAAGCCATCGGGCGCGTTGTCGGTTCGCTCTGCGTCGTGACAACCCGATCGGGTGACGACCACAGCGGCATCCTTACCTCTTGGGCATCACAGGCATCTTTTAATCCACCAGGATTGATGTTGTCTGTTGCTGCCGACCAAAATGCTGAACGGCTCACGTCTCCGGGCGATCGCTTTGTGCTCAATATTCTCAAAGAAGGGCGCAACCTGAGACGGCACTTTTCCAGCCATAGCCAACCCGGGATGAATCCGTTTGCCACACTTGACACTCAGATTGCCAGCAACGGTTGTCTGATTCTCAATGATGCTCTGGCTTTTGTGGAATGCACCGTGCAGCAGCGGATGAGCTGTGGCGATCGCTGGCTGATTTACGCCACCGTAGATAGCGGTCAAGTTCTGGAACCTAAAGGCATCACCGCTATTGCTCACCGCAAGTCAGGTAGCTCTACTTAATCAGATTTACCTGTGTAGGACAGCAGGCAATAGGTACTTCTAAAGCAGCTATCCTTTTGTCAAAGGTAAGCCTACGAAACTTTGTGAAACGAATCGCGATCGTGCGGTTCCTCAAAATCGATAATTGGTCCCTTAGGTACAATTTGATTTGGATTGATATCAGTCATGCTCTTGTAGTAGCCGCGTTTCGTATGGTCTAAATTACAGGTCGCTTTAAACTCAGGACGCTGATAGAGATCCTTCAGATAATTCCAAAGGTTTGGATAGTCGAGGATTCGCCGTAAGTTGCACTTGAAGTGACTGTAATACACAGTGTCAAAGCGATACAGCGTCGTGAACATACAGACATCTGCTTCCGTGAGGCGATCGCCACACAAATACCGCTGCTGGCTCAGAGCAGTTTCCCAGTGATCTAAATGCTCGAAGAGTTCAACTACTGCCTCTTCATAGGCTGCTTGTGAAGTGGCAAAACCAGCCCGATATACTCCAGCATTGACTGGCAGATAAAGTACGTCGATTGTTTCATCAATTTTTTGTTGAAGGTCACGTGGATACAAATCAATTTTCTGTGTTGCCAATGCTGCAAACTCTACGTCAAACATTCGGATGATTTGGCGAGATTCGTTGTTTACGATGGTTTGAGTTTGCTTATCCCACAACACTGGAACCGTAACTCGCCCGGTGTATTTTGGATTTGCTTTCACATAAATTTCTTGCAGGTATTGAGCATGATTCACCGAGTCAGAAATGGCTCCCCCTGCTTCAGAAAATACCCAGCCTTTCTCGCCCATGATCGGATCGACAATCGAGACTGAAATAGCAGCATTCAACCCTTTGATTTCTCGCATAATGAGGGTGCGATGTGCCCACGGACAACCTAAAGCAACGTAGAGGTGATAGCGCTCTGCTTCGGCTTTAAACCCGCTTGACCCATCAGCAGTGACGCGATCGCGAAACGTCGTCGGTATTTCCTTGAACTTACCGCTGGAATCAGATTGATTCCTATGGGTTGTCCACTTGCCTGCGATCATCATGCCTGTAGCCATAATTTTCTCCTAACCATAATGGTTTAACATCAAATGTTTTTGGTAATTTACGGACAGTTTTTGATAAGAATGCGATCGGATTGCCATGAGCGTCACCGTTAAACCGATCAATCCAGTGAGGGTAAATAAAAGCGCAATTCCTCGATCGGTTCCTGTGCCAAACCAACCGCCTAAGAGATCTACACCTGCACCTGTTGTCATAAACGGAATGAAAATGAATTGGGCGATCGGACCAATCATAAAAGCGGTGAGGGGTGAGGCGGCTTGCTCGATGCTTTGGGCAAAGCCAAATACTCGTCCCTGACGTTCAAGTGGAATTACAGTTTGAAAGATAGTTTGTTCCGCAGCTTCAACGACTGGAATTAGGCAAAGATACCCAAACATACCGACGGCTAGCAGAATAATAGATGCCTGAATCGTGAAGAAAATGGCAATAATCCACATCACGATGTTAGTTAGAAATAATGTTCGCAGAGGGCTTTTCCCTAAGCCATTTCTGGCAACCCATAGTCCGCCTACGATGAAGCCTAAGCTCAAGAATCCCCATAAAACGCCCCAAGCCTGCACTGAAACGAGTGATAGACCATAGGCATCCATCAGCGACATGAAGACTCCGCCTAAGAAGTTGTTAAAGCAATTGAAGAAAATTAATGCAAACAGTCCGGGAATTAGACGAATGACGCGAATTGTGCCACGAATATCAATCTGATTGGTGTGAGTTTCAGTATGGATAACCCTCTGTTCGGGAATAGACATTGTCCCTAAATGCAGAATGGTGAGAAGCGTCAGTCCGATCGCAAAAATCAGCATCCAAGATACGCCGAGAAATCCGATCACCATTCCACTGAAGATAGAAGCAACTAGAAATGCAACTCCATTCGCGGTACCCACTAGACCATTTGCCTTGTCCCGTTCTGCTTCAGAAATTAGGATTGTCACCAGTGTGGGTAAGGCAATGGTGCGAAGGTTTCCGGCGATCGCTCCCACTAACGCAAGAATGATGAATCCCAAAAGAACCATACTGGCAGGATCAGTAAAAGCAGAGGTCGGAGTAAAAATAAAAATGAGGTAGGCAAGGATATATAAAAAGAGAGAACAAATGCTTGAAAGCATCATCACTGTTTTCTTCTTATATCGATCGACCAGCGACCCCAGGAAGAATCCAGAGATGGCTACGGTTCCTACATAGATGCCTGCCATCGTTGATGTAGCTAGCACAGATTGAGTTTGCAGATACACCCAAAAGGTGACCGCAAACCAAACAAATGTGTTGGTCAGCGATGCCACCAGTGAGTTTGCCAGAATAGCGTAAAACAGTTTTGTCATAAAATATTTGCAGGTAATGATGTAAGGCTCAAAAAGCCCTCGTCTTCATTCTCTACCCATGCATTGTTTTCTGTGGCTAGCTATAGCCCTCTAAGAGTAGCGATCGCCCCTTTTCTTTGCTTCACCCAATCGATTCACCCAATCGAATGAAGTGAGTTTTTAGAACTGTAATTAACTTACCGGGGCGATCGCTGCTGGTTGAGAAAAGGACTGCTGTTCAACGCCAGCTTACTTTACAGCAATTGCTTTAAAGAAGGTGTAGTTGAAGGTGCCGTTTTCCTCTGCTGTAGCGTACAAATCAGTAATGCCTTGCTCCCAGGTCTTGAGATCGATTAATTTCTGCTGTAAAGCTTGTTCTTTTGCTCCTGCCACCATTGCAGTGAAGGTATTTTTAGTAAATCCTTCTACCCATTCTGGTCTACTCGAATCGACATAAACTTGGCGAGGTGTAACTCGGATGTTTTGAAATCCGGCTTGCTTGAGTAATGGGTACAACTGTCTGCCAATGAGAGAATTGCCGCCCATACTAGCCTGAAGTTCTATTAGGCAGGCGATCGCCCGCTGAGCATATTCACTGTCTGGATAGAAATAGGCAGATGCATGATCGCCCTCTATTACGGTGAGTGTCCCGCCAGGTTTCAAAACTCGCTTCAATTGTTGTAGGGCTGCTAATGGCTGTTGCAGATGTTCTAACACAAAGCAAACGAAGATGTGATCAAAGTAGTTTGCTTCAAACGACAGGTTGAGAATATCATCTGTGCGAAAACTAACATTGGATATTCCTTGATGAGCCACAGCAGCCTGTGCTGCCTCAACTGATGCAGGAGAAATGTCTACTGAGATAAACTGTGTTTTGGGATTATTCTGTGCCAGGATAACAGTTTGCGCTCCTACGCCACATCCCGCTTCCAGCACTAGAGCACCTTTGGGATAGAGCGTATCGTGATGCAGTAATTCAGCAAGGGTATTAGCCTGGTCAAGCAAACGCTCGTTCTCTCGGACTGAATATCCGTGAACATAGTCTTGTCTAGTCATAACTCCTCGCCACGCTACGATTAGCGGTTAATTCACTGCATCTTCAACAGTTGCGATCGCCTCCCAGTCTATAGCGATGTCAAACTTGCGTAAAGGGTAGCCATCCCTTGGGGTTCGTGGCTGTATTTGCCACTATGGTCTGGGCGATAAGTCTCATTGTACAAACAAAGGCTATCAGGATTCTTCATCACAAACTGCATCATATGTCGGTGAGCTTCACCTCGGAAAAATTGTTTCAGATCTTGTTCCGAACGCCAATAGCTGACCACAATCACTTCATTCGGGCTACAAATCCCAGCTTTTACCTGGACACACCCTTCAGCCTTGACAGTGGAATTTTTGATCCATGTCAAGTTTTTCCACATCCAGAAGAACCCGGGGCGATCGCGTGCCAACATTCCATTCACAAAGACAACTGCTTGAGAATGTTCTGGCAAATCAACCTGATAGATGGAGTATCCCTCAGCACTCATCATATTTAGGCTCCTTGGCAAGACCCATTAAAGATACATACTCAGTCTGAGAATATTCACTAAATTGAATATAAAACTCATGATATACTCACTAAATTGAATATGTCAACTCCTTCATGTCTCTTATCTATGCCATCTTGTCTGCCCTGGTTGGTGCCCCCAGCAGCGGCTATGACCTTGCCAAACGATTTAATCCCTCAGTGGAGGGATCGGTAGGGTTTTTCTGGAATGCTAGCTTCCAACAAATTTACCGGGAGCTAAACCGCCTGGAAGAGAAAGGGTGGCTGCAAGCCAAATCAGTGCAGCAGGAAAATCGCCCTGACAAACGTATCTACAGTGTCACACCCGTGGGTGAGCAACAGTTGTGTCAGTGGATTGCCGAATCTGAAGAAATGACACCGATTAAAGATGAGTTATTGGTGAAGCTTTTTGTGGGGCATTTGGTGCCTCACCAAACCCTGTTATCAAAACTGGAGAACCATCGACAGCAGCATCAACAGCGATTGACGATTTATCAGGAAATAAAGCACCAGTACTTTCAGGAGCCGCAAGCGTTGTCAGAGGCTCTCAAGTTTCAATACATGACATTGCTGCACGGAATTCACCATGAAACAGGTTGGCTATCCTGGTGTGACGAAATCATGCCGCTGCTGAAATAGGTCAGCGCGCAGCAGAGGAACTTAATGAGTTCTATAGGCTTTCGGAGTCATGCCTGTGAACTGGCGAAACTGTTTGCTCAGGTGACTGTGGCTGTTAAACCCACACGAGAAGGCAATATCCATAATGGATTGATCCGTTTGCTTCAACAGTTGCTTTGCTCGCTCTATTCGCTGCTGAAGCAAGTATTGATAGGGAGCAATGCCAATGGATTGCTTAAACTGGTGGCTAAAGTGGAATTGGCTCATGCCTAATAATGTTGCTAAGTCGGCAAGCTTGATATCTTGATCCAAATGGTCGTTGATGTAGTCCAGGACTCGCAGCAGTTGATGTTGGGTTAATCCACCTTCATAAATGGTGAGGTGAGGACGAGTCACGGCATATTGCCTGAGCAAATGCACTGCTAACACGTTGGTGAGTGAATCAATGTAGAGTTTTCCGCCTAAACTTTCTTGCTGGAGTTCTCCCAGTAACATCAGGGCGATCGCCTCAATCTGCGGATCTCGGGCTCGAAACTTGGGAATCAACTCCAGGTGATCAGGATTAATATTCAGAGTTTCTTGAGCAATAGTTTGAATAAAACGGGACGCGAGGCGAATCTCTAAAAACAGATCTTCACTATCCCAACGAGCAAAGAGCGGTATCTTAGCAGGTGTGATAGAAATATCGCCCTTCCCATATAGGCTGGTATAAGTTTTGCCCCCTTTGATATGCATAAAGCGAACTGGACGGGGGGCGAGCGACATACAAATCGTATGTTCGTCATCAAACAGGCACAGTGCCTCACCTGCCGGATGTTGATGCTGCTTCACTAGAATGTTTTCCCAACCCCGATTTTGACTGGACAAGATGGGTGCGTAGATTGCTTCAGTCTGCTGCACGGTTGGAATACTCATGGGAAAGGCGCAATATTCTGTATTTTGACTCTCTACTCCTAGAATACCTGCTGCTGAGCAACCTGAAAGCTAACCGCAAGATTTTGATAGTGTCACAGGAATTAGATAGTTAAACGCAGCAGCATTTCTCTAAGTTGAAAGAGTAACGAAGCAGCGAAGCTTTGCAAGTCAGGAGAATCATCAATATGGCACATGTATTGCATCTGGATTCTAGTCCACGCAGCGAACGCTCTCACTCTCGTCGCATGACCCGCGAATTTGTTGAGCAGTGGAAACAAGCTCACCCGAAGGATACAGTTACCTATCGAGACATTGGACATCATCCTGTTCCCTATATAGATGAACTCTGGATTGCTGCTGCTTTCACATCGCCTGAACAGCGCACACCCGAACAGTGGGAAGCCATTCGCCTCAGCGATCAACTGGTAGATGAGTTCCTAGCGGCAGATGTTTATGTGATTGGCGTTCCCATGTATAACTTCAGCGTTCCTGGTGCGTTCAAGTCCTACATTGACCAGATTGTGCGAATAGGGCGAACCGTTGCATTTGAACCCAATGGTTCTGCCAATGCTTACAAGCCACTGGTGTTAGGCAAGAAAATGTTTGTGGTTGAAGCGCGAGGAGATTCAGGCTTTCAGCCCGGCGGAATTTACGAAAAGATGAATCATCATGATCCTTATCTCGTCACCGTTTTTGGGTTTATGGGCATCACAGATATCAGTTTTATTCATGTAGAAAATGATGAATATGGCGGTCAAAAGTTAGTAGAATCGATCGCAGCAGCTCGCACCAAGATCAGTGAGCTAATTGCTGCATAGGGCGTAACACCAGATCGGGAACCCGAAACAATGATTGATAAGCTAGCACTGCACCCCCTACCGCAGAGGCATCTTCACCGAATGAGGAGATCTCAAACTTAGCTTTAGGATTGCTGAAGAAACCTTGTTCACCCTGGCGAGGCATCTCGTCTCGTAGCCGGGTCATCAGTGAATCTTTGACATAAGGAAACAGGACGGTGAGTGGTCCGCCCAGCACAATTTGTTCTGGATTGAGCAGGCTGACGACGCTGATTAATCCTCGTCCCAAGTTCTCTGCCCAATCTTGGACTACGGTGTGGGCGATCGCTTCTCCCTGTTCTAACTGTTCCACTAGTTCTGATAGGTTAGTGGCTTTGCCGCCCTGTTTCCAATAGCGGTCTAGCAAGTCTTCTTTGCCTACCCGATGCCCGCACTCACTTGCATTGTCTTGCCCTGGTGGATCACTCATCAGGGCACTGATTTCTCCAGCCGTACCATACGCCCCGCGAAACACACGGTTATTGAGGATAATGCCGCTACCAATACCTCGGTTAATCAAAATATAGAGCAAGCTAGAGCTTTGCATCGCGCTGCCCAGATAGACTTCGGCTAGTGCAGCAGCATTGGCATCGTTATCGACAAATAAAGGTAAATCGAGATGGGGTTGCAGATAGCGGCGTAAATCTACCCCAGACCAGTTGAAAAACGGGGCACGAATCACCACACCATCCAGGTTTAATACTCCTTGAATCGAGAGTCCAATTCCTCTCAAGCGAGAATCACGCGATGGATTTGCCTGACGAACCTGATCGATCAACTGCATTAGTTGCGGTAGTACCAGTTCTGGTACTGTTTCGACGAGCGGTTGCTGCACTTTTGCCACAATCTGAGCTGCCAAATTTAGCATCACAACGGTCAAATGTTCTACTTCGATCGCCGCTCCGATAAAAAATGCCCCTTCTGGATTGAGCATCAAGCCTCTACCAGGGCGACCTCCTCCTCGGCTCACCGAAAACTCACCGCTCTCTCGAACTAATTTCTGGGCAATCAGTTCAGCGGTGATAACAGTGACGGTGGAGCGGGTCAGTCCGGTTAATCGCGCCAGTTCAGCCCGTGAAATGGGAGCATGGCAGCGCAACAGTTCCAGTAATCGGGCTATGTTGATTTGCTTGAGTAAACCGGAATTGGTCGGGGCAAATTGGGGAGAAGCGATCGCCATACCAAAATTTATTTTGATCCAGTTTGTTTTTCTAACAAACAAATTAGCATAGCTTTTATAGCGATCTTAAATCAGTTGTGAGGGCAGTTCGATAAGTGAACTTATTGAAACTCACTTATCTTCTGCACGGTTTGGGACTGCTATATCTGACGTTTAGCAGGGTGAAGTGATGCAGTGCATTTCAAGTTTGAAGACACAAAACTTAGACGGTCAAGCCCTGAATGAGTTAATTGCGCCTTCTCCACCTTATGCCGCTTTGATTTTTGACTGTGATGGCACTCTCGCCAATACGCTGCCAGTGCATTGTCAAATCTGGATGGCTGCCTTTCGCAAATTTGGTGCAGAGGTACCAGAGGCGTGGTATTACGAACGGACAGGGCTTCCTGCTGCAGAGTTAATTGCAGCGTTTAACCAGAGCTTTGGCTACACGATTGACGAGAACACGCTTGATGCAGAGCGGCAGAAGCACTTTGCTGAGTTGATTCACCAGGTGCAAGAGGTCGATGCAGTAGCAGCGATCGCACGGGCAAACTCTGGCAAAGTGCCAATGGCAGTGGCTTCTAATGGGCAAAAGTCGATTGTGGAGCCTACGGTTGAAGCAATTGGGCTGCGATCGCTCTTCCACACGATTGTCACACTCGATGATGTCTCAGTCGGAAAACCTGCTCCAGACCTGTTTCTACTGGCGGCTGAAAGAATGGGCGTTGAGCCTCACGGATGTATTGTCTATGAGGACAGCGATACAGGGCTAGAAGCAGCACGACGAGCAGGGATGCGCTGGGTTGACGTGCGGGTACTTTGGAGAGAATCATGAGTTCAAAGTGGTTGGAATGGAGCCAACAGCTTCAGGCGATCGCCCAGAACGGATTTGCTTATTGCCAAAATCCCTATGACCTTGAGCGGTATGAGCAAGTGCGTCAACTTGCCGCTGAAATCATGGCAGCGCATACCGGGGTAGAGCCAAGCTTTGTATATTCCCTCTTCGAACAGGAGGAAGGATATGCAACGCCTAAGGTTGATGTGCGGGGTGCCGTATTTCGAGAAGACAAAATTTTGCTGGTAAAGGAGCGGGAAGATGGTCGCTGGACGCTTCCGGGTGGCTGGGTTGATGTGGGCGAATCACCGAGTCAGGCAGTTGAGAGAGAAGTGTATGAGGAATCGGGCTATCAGACAAAGGCGACCAAATTGTTAGCCCTGTTTGACCGCAACCACGCTCGTCATGGGCACCCGCCATTTCATCATCATGTTTATAAACTCTTCTTTCACTGTGAAATCTTGGATAGTGCACCGCAAGAGAGTCACAAAAGTGAAAATCACGAAACAGAGGCAGTTGCCTTTTTTGCAGAACACCAAATCCCAGAACTATCCCTCACCCGCGTTATGCCAACCCAGATTGCTCGATTGTTTGAGCATTTGCGGCATCCGGATTGGGCAACTGATTTTGATTAATCTTTAGAGCGCTTCGATCTGCGATTTCTTTAACGAGGTCGCAGAGCTGAAACCTCT
The DNA here is from genome assembly GCF_014695875.1 of Leptolyngbya sp. FACHB-541. Classification (NCBI taxonomy): domain Bacteria; kingdom Bacillati; phylum Cyanobacteriota; class Cyanophyceae; order Leptolyngbyales; family Leptolyngbyaceae; genus Leptolyngbya; species Leptolyngbya sp. FACHB-541. The sequence continues at coordinate 16,354 of NZ_JACJPC010000020.1, forward strand.
ACGTTAATGTGTGGATGATCGAGAGTCGTTTATGAAATCCAAATCTTTTCCCGCCTGGGTTGGTATTGCTCTGGCATTTTATGCTTTTATTGCGATCGCCATTGCAGAGAGCGGTTTAGGGGTGCTGTTGCCCTCTATTCTAGATGCCTACAACCTGACTCCGGCAACGGTAACAATTCTGTTTTTTAGCCAAATTAGTGGCTATTTTGTGGCGGCACTCACCAGTAGTTTGTTGAGCGATCGCATGGGTCTAACTCGGATGGTTTTACTGGCAGCCATCTGTGTAACTAGTGCGCTCTGTATCTATGCTTCAACCCCTCATTGGATTGTCATGGTGATCACGGGAACGCTGTTGGGACTGGGAGTAGGACTGATTGATGCAGGCATTAATACCTTTATGTCTCACAAGCAGGGCAGTGCCAATTTGATGGGGCTACTTCATGCCTTTTATGGCATTGGCGCACTTGCAGGGCCAGCGATCGCTACCACTTTGCTCACCTTTGGGGTAAATTGGCGATCGGCTTATTGGCTCTTTGCTGGAATCGTAGCGCTGTTAGTCGCTGGAATGCTCTGGGCATCACAACGTCATCCGCTCCTGGATTTACCGGCTTCTCCTCACCAAAGTGCTGGAGGCAATCTTCGTCAGTCCCTGAAGACACCTGTTGTACTGGTTGCAGGTCTATTTCTGTTGCTTTATGTGGGCACAGAAGCAGCGATCGGTATTTGGGCATACTCGGTGCAAACGATTGGGCGAGATACCCCTGTGGCGATCGCAGGCTATAGCGTCACTGCCTACTGGTTAGGGCTAACCATCGGGCGCTTAAGCATGGGGCAACTGATGAAACCCATTGGGGCAACTCGACTGATTGACTATTCACTCATCTTACTGATTGCAGGGTTGTTGATTTGGTGGCTGTTTCCCTATCAGCTCTGGAGCTTGCCCTTGCTTGGGTTTGCTCTGTCAGCCATTTTCCCTACTACTATTTGGTTGATGCCACGCCGAGTACCAGCGGCGATCGTGCCAGCGGCGATCGGTTTTTTGACCAGTATGGGCAGCGTTGGAGCGGTGAGCATTCCCACTGGAATTGGCTGGATGGCGGACAAAGCAAGCCTGAATGTTGTCCCAATGGTGATGTTGCCACTGGCTGTTCTAATGGTGATACTACATCGATGGTTAGTGAAAAACACAGAACTCATTGCAGATACCCAATCGGTTTAGCAAAATGCAAACATCAATCCATCAGATATGAATATAAACGTTCGAGAAGAAGTTGCTTCTGATGTGGCAGACATCAGGGCATTGATAGTCGCCGCATTTCTCAATGCCCCTCATACCAGCCATACGGAGCAGCTTATTGTTGATGCTTTACGTAACTCAGGGAATCTGACTATTTCTCTTGTTGCTGAGGTTGATGGACAAATCGTCGGACATGTTGCGATATCTCCAGTTTCCATTTCTGACGGCAGCCAGAATTGGTACGGGCTTGGGCCGATCTCTGTAATTCCTAAATATCAAGGTCTTGGCATTGGGTCACAGCTCATGAGGCAGGCATTAGCCAGTCTGTGCGATCGGGGTGCATCTGGATGTGTAGTGCTGGGCAACCCTAAGTACTACGGTCGCTTTGGTTTTAAGGCAGAACCAAATCTTGTCCTTCCAGAAGTGCCACCTGAATACTTCCAAGCCATTTCTTTTGATGGACGAATACCCAGTGGACTTGTTTCATACCATGAGTCATTTAATGGATAGTAACAAGTTTGGCAAAGTATAGGTACAAGCAGACACTATGGCAGCAAGTGAGCAGGATAGGCAACAGATTGCAGCAGTACTTGAGCAGTATCGCTGTGGTTTTGCCGTATTGAATGCAGAACAGCTCAAAGCTATTTGGGATCAAGATTATGAGAATATCCTTTATATTGCTCAGGAAGCAGCTCTACCGATGCGAGGTTGGGCGAAGGTCAGACAGTATTATGAAAGCGTGGCTGAGTTCCTAAGACAGGTCAGGACGATGACGGTTAGTGATTTATCGATTGATGTTTTTGGCGATGTTGCCTACGCTTTTTGCACATTTCACTTTGAGGGTGAGGTTGAGGGAAATTCACTTCGTATTGCCGATGGACGAAACACCTTTATTCTGCACCGCAAGGACGAAATGTGGAAGGTGATTCACTATCATGAGTCTGCTCCTGGTCCCGTGTAGATTGCTTGAACTATTCTCAGCAGCATTGGCGTACTGGTGCTACCAGACCAAAAGGCGATCGGCAACGCCTACGAAGCATTTGATGAGAGCGATAACTTAAAAGATGAGTCTCAGCGGGTTGCTGTTAGACAACTTGGTGACAAACTTGTAGCGGTTACCGCTAAGTTAAACCCCTGAGCCGAGATGAGGCAGGCGATCGCCAACTATCAATCGCACTAGAAAATTATTTACTCTAATGTCCACTCAAGGCGATCGCACGATTAGTCTTTGATATTGGTCAATCTTCCACTGCTGTCTGAACATTAAGTGCGATCGCTAAGAACCTGTTTTCTCTTGGCTCAATCCTAAGTTCCTGTCAAGGAGAACTGAAAGAAGGTTCTGAGGTAATCCTGCCCGAACCCTGTCAGGTGATCGAGAACTGTCAATCACACAAGTTAAAATATTGATTGCTCTATTTAAGAGTAATTTAATCATGTCTAGTTTGGGCAATCACGTCAATGTAGAATACCCAATAATCGTTATCTAAAGGTTCATCAAATCTACTAACCCATGAAGAACTAATAAATCCAGAAATTTGTTTTGGATAAGATATTTTGTCCAGATCTTACTGAGCATCGTTTAGTAATCAGCAAAGTTTTTTCTGTTTAAAAATTACTTCTCGACTACAGTGATAAATTTGCCGTGAACAGCATAACCTGGTTATGCAAGAATCAACTCTCACTATTTATTGTGCCACACAAGGCAGTAAGTTGCTTGTGTGTCATCTGCTCAAGACCTAGTGCAAGTGTTTTGATCTTATTAATAAAATCTTCAAGTTCTACAGCAGTTATTTTAAGATAACCTTCTCCATGTGCTATCAGATTGCGCTTTTTAAGCAGTTCTTGAATCGTCGCTACGTAGCCAACGTCTCTCCTAATAGATTTTGGTTTCCATTTGTTTTCTATTAATTGGACGATTTCAGCTTCAATCTGAGTAACATGTGAATCATCAAGCGATCTCGCGGAAAGTATGTCTTTCATACGAACCTTAAAGGATATATCAACTTGTGATCTTTGAGAATGCGTTGTGACTCCAAAATCCCTTTGAGATAATGCTTCAATTGCATCCGTAATGCCGATTCTACGTAGCATCTTCTCTATAACGTCAACTTTAGGATTTCCACCTGTATCAGAAAAAACATTTCCGTCTATTTCGATACTTGCCTTCCCCGTCACTAGGTTTTGTAATTTTTGCGATGGGATTCACTGCCAGAATTACATTGTTTTAGTATTGTTTCAAGAACAGTTTCTAATAAAGAAACTGGTACAAGTTCTGGATGTACATTTGCCTCATTTATTCCGCTTGCAAATTCATTAAGGAGCATCTTTAAAAAACCTTCGAAATGCCCACATAAAAGGACGATTCCACTACGGGAAAACGTGTTAGCCCTAGATAAATGTCTCGACTTCTCTATCGCTGTCTTAGAGTTTTCGGCTTCTTCAAGAGCATTTTGAGTTTCCTCAAGAAGCAAACTGACTTCATCAAGTAGGTCATTAAATTTATCAAACGCTTGCACTTTGATCACCAACTAGTCTATAAGTGAAGAGTTAAGGGAAGCCATTTCAATTACTTCTTCTAGTGATAAATACAATGTTTGAGTTCGACGCTTGACCTTTCTTAGTTGAGCAGTACCTTGAAAAATAGAGTTCCAATAATCATCCTTATTAAAAGCCTTAAATGTTACATCACGAATTGATTTTATCTGGTTAGGTAAAAGATTGTTATATTCGGGCAGGCAGGAGTAAACAATCATTTGAGACTCGTAAATTGCTCCGTTAAATAAGTATGTGCCCAACCACCCTCAGGAGGATTAGAACGATTGCGAGGTCGTCGAAAAGCTACACGAGGACCAAGAATTTGATATAAAAGGTCTACAGTTTTGTTAAAGAGATTCAAAAGTTCCTCGTAGCGTGCTGTACTGATTTTTCGATTCTCGTCCATATACTCATTAAGATATTCAGTGTAATTACTGTTGTAGTCCTTTGATAAATCTCTATATGCGAAAAATCGTAGAACCAATTCTGCATCTTTCATATTGCTGCGTGTTTTTTTTGGAAGTTCTATAAGTTCTTGACACTTAGTATTACTGGCGGATTCAAGCAGCAATTTGTTGAATGGTCCATTCTGTATACAATTACGGACTTCCTGATCCGTTAACTCTACACTACCTGTGTTGAGTCTCTCAAATACTTCAAATTTGAGCATTGGATCAGATTCATTCAGAATAACCATGCATCTAATATGGCGTTTTTGAAGAGAACTACGGTCTTCCTGAGAAAGCTCACGAAAGGTTTTACCATTAAGGTCTGAGAGAACACGCAAGCCTTGTAAGGTTAAAGACTGAAGGGGAATTGAGCTAAAAAGAGGATTAAGTTCGTCTGGTCTTGTAAATCGGAGTAGGGATGCTAGGCGCTGTTGTCCATCTATAACTGTAAGCTTAGTGTCTGGCTCCTCACTTAAGTAGAGAACTGGCACTGGGATGTTAAGCAAAAGCGATTCAACAAATCGAGAGGCTTTTTCATCATCCCAGCGATACTTCCTCTGATAATCAGGGTTCAAAATTAAATCACCATCAACGATCATGTCCATCAAGCTCCGTACAGCATAGTCATAAGGCTGCGTTTGGACACGTCGGGCTGCTTTACTTCGATAAGGTGAGTTCTCAATATCCTCTTCTACTCCAATTTCCTCAGTTCCTTCAATTAAATTCTCTTCAGGTAGAACAGTAAATTGTTCACTTTGTGTAGACATAATAGATTGGGGTTGAGCTACCAATAGATTTTGATAATGGCTTGCCTTCTATCCTAATCGAAAGGTGTTAACATTACTTACAGAAAAGGTATTAACATTACTTACAGAGTAGTAGTGTGGACACTGTCAGCTCTATCAGCGTGAGCTTTTGTACTACAAAGTCAGGGCAAAAACAACGCGAGAATATAGGTTTGAGGAATTAGCTTAAATTGGTTCTTGAGGAATCAAAGCAATAGTAGGGTGGGCACTGCCCACCATCCCTTGTCCGGTGATCAGCGGTTCGCCACGCCCGCGATCAATTGGCGGAAAATTCAGCTCCTTGAGCCTACCGCCTGCTGTTTTGGCTGCATAAGCGTGAATCATGTTTGTTTCCCTCTTGAGTGTATTCAGACTGAATTCTCACTCCAGTTGTGAGAAAACTTTCTTGGTAGCGGTAAAGCCGCCATCAATTTTGAGACTCGTACCTGTAACAAAAGCAGTTTCAGAACTAGCAAGATCAGAGCCTATGCCAGCCACCTCGTCACCCTGTCCGTAGCGACCGCGGGCAATCATCTTGATCATGGCTGCGGCAACGTCTCCATCTGCGGGATCCATATCGGTGTTGATCGCGACTTGGTTGCAACGTTTCGCACTGCCGATCGACTATTGCGCTACAAACCCACCATCTACCATCAACGTTTCACCTATTACGAACGATGCCAGGTCAGATGATAAAAACAGGACTGCATTTGCAACTTCAAGCGGTGTGCCAATTCGTCCGATCGGGTGAAGTCCTGCCAAGTAATACCAATTCTTCAAAGTAAGGCTACAGATGGTACAAAGCTTTTGATGGGTTCAAAGACGAAGGATGGCAGGGGGTATACAAGCTAGAGATTAGTGAGAGTGAGGAAGACCTCAAAGGGTTACTGAGAGAGCAGAAAACTGCATCAGGCAAAGAACGGATACAACTGCTGTATCTGCTCAAAAGTAGGCAAGCGGCAACGATACAGCAAGCAGCGCAATTGCTTGGACGCAACCGGGTCAGCGTTCAGAAGTGGTTACGGCGCTATCGAGCAGGAGGACTCAGCGAGATGCTGGAGAAAAAGGAACCCTGCGGTCGCCCCCGTGCGATTCCAGCCTGGGCAGAAGCGAGTCTGAAAAAGCGGTTGCAAGAGCCTGAGGGGTTTGATGGCTACGGAGCAATTTGTGATTGGTTCGAGAC
>NZ_JACJPC010000021.1:0-67025 GCF_014695875.1 Leptolyngbya sp. FACHB-541
TGGGTATGGAAGTAATGCACGAGCGCAATGCTCACAACTTCCCGCTCGACCTCGCTTCTGTGAAGGCTCCTAGCATTGTTGGCTAGACTCTAGTCACAGCTCAAGCAAAAGCGCTCCCGAAAGGGGGCGCTTTTTACTTGAAGCAATGAAGCCTTGATTGAGGTACAACAGATGCATCGGTTGATGAGACAATAAAGTCACATACATACAAGTGGGAAAAGCCCCAAAAGTTTTTTCGTGGTGCTACCCAAAAGTTTTGAGGAAGTTTAGAACAATGCTGAAGCGAATTGCAGTCGTCCTGCTAGTTGTATTAAGCCTGAGCTTGCAGAGCTGCGTTTCGGCGGCGGCTGGTTTGAAGGGATATGTCGACAGCTCTGATGGTTACGAGTTCTTATATCCCAATGGTTGGGTTCCGGTTCGCGTTGACGACGGTCCTGATGTCGTATTTCATGACTTAATTCAAGAAACTGAAAATGTCAGTGTTGTGATTAGCCCGGTGCCCGCTGGCAAGACGTTACAGGAATTAGGGACTCCCAGTGAGGTGGGTTACAAGCTTTCTAAAAATGCGATCGCCCCTCCTGATTCAGGTCGAGAAGCAGAGTTAGTCAACGCTGAGTCAAAGCAGATTGGTGACACAATTTACTATTGGCTGGAGTATGCGGTGAAGCTGCCCAACCAGCAAGAGCGTCACAATTTAGCTAGTGTTGCTGTTCGACGAGGACAGCTATTTACGTTGAACCTCTCTACTACAGAAGGGCGTTGGCCCAAGATGAAAGCCCTGTTTCAGGATGTAGTGAGTTCTTTTTCAGTCTATTAACCTGAGTCGGGTTGCATGGAGGGAGAAGGTCGTGAAACCTATCTTCTCCTTCCACAAAAAATATTATTTTTAGTCCAATGAGAAGTGTCCCCACTTTTGTGCTGGCTTCTGCATCCCCAGCACGACGGCAGTTGCTCCAAGATGCTGGAATTGAGGCTATTGTCCAGCCCAGTGATTTTGACGAATCGCAGGTTCAGGAAACGAACCCAGCAGAATTTGTGCAGCTTCTAGCTCAACGTAAGGCAGAGGTCGTTGCTCCAAAGTTTAAAGATGCGCTGGTAATGGGTTGCGATTCGGTGCTGGCGCTAAATTGTGAGATCCATGGAAAGCCTGCAAATCCAGCAGAGGCGATCGCCCGCTGGCAGCAAATGCGAGGAAAAGTCGGCGAGCTCTACACCGGGCACGCCCTGATTGATCAAACTCAGCAAAAGACGCTGGTGCGCTGTCAGGTAACGCGAGTCTTCTTTGCTCAGGTAAGCGATCGCCAAATCGAAGCTTACGTCTCTACTGGAGAACCATTAAATTGTGCAGGTTGCTTCGCAATTGATGGACGAGGGGGATTATTTGTTGAAAAACTGGAAGGCTGTCACACCAACGTGATTGGACTGAGCTTACCGCTGCTACGACAGATGTTGGGAGACCTTGGTTACGACGTTGTTGACTTTTGGCAGTAACTTTAGACTTCAAGAACTCACAACTCTGCCAATTCAAGATTTGTCCCTTCATCGTTGTCTTTGCTAATTCTTCACTAATCCTCAAAAATACTGATGCGTAAACCTTCTTGAGGATCGACAATTGCATCAAATTGGGCAATGCATTACCAGACGTTCAAATTTGAAGTACTCTAGTTCAAACACTCCTGAGAAAAACTGGCTCTAAGAGAATTTGCTCCGAGAGAATAGTCATGGTTTACCACAAGTTTGACAAGAGTCTACAAAAGCACCTTTCGAGATCTGCAAGTTCTGAATCTGCAAGTTCTGATCCTAATTTCAGGATTAGGGCTTTACAATAGCATCACACTAAGTCGCACTTGGCGCTAATATTGAAGCTATCTGTCTCCCTAGATCCACTTAGCGATCCCCTTAGATCCACCCAATTTGCTTCAACCGAATGGATTGTTCTATTGCAACGCTGTCTAATCTGCGCTCTTCTGCTCAGCATCAGACTCATTTGGGTCAACTGTGCGGTTCTAGAAAGCTATTTCGCGATCGCTACAGAATCGTTCGTGCGTTAGGACGAGGCGGCTTTGGAGTGACCTTCCTTGCAAGAGACATGACTCTGCCAGGTACACCCCTGTGCGTGATTAAGCAGCTTTGCCCCAAGGTTAGTAATCCAGCCATCCTTGAGCGAGCTAAAGAGCGGTTTGAGCGTGAAGCCAAGACCCTAAGCCAGTTGGGTAGCCATGCTCAGGTGCCACAGCTCTTAGACTATTTTGAGCTAGACGGCGAGTTTTACCTGATTCAGGAATACATCAAGGGTTGTACGTTAGCCAAAGAGGTAAAAAATGGCGGCGTTCAGTCTGAGGCAGCAGTCAAGCGATTTTTGCGGGAAATTTTGCCCGTCCTGGACTACATTCATCGCCACAAGGTAATTCACCGCGATATCAAACCCCCCAACATTATTCGCTGTCAGGATGATGGTCGTCTGGTGTTGATTGACTTTGGCGCCGTCAAGGAACAGATTGCTCAGGCTAGCGAGGTGACTCAGAAAGCAACTACTACCAATTTTGTCGGTACCGTTGGCTTTGCCCCTCCAGAGCAACTTTCTTTGAGACCGTTGTATGCCAGTGATATTTATGCGATTGGGGTGACGTGTCTGTATCTGTTAACGGGCAAGCCGCCGCTAGAGTTTGACTACGATCCGGCAACGGCTGAGATCTGCTGGCAGGAGTTTGTGCAGGTGAGCGACCACTTTGCTGTCATCCTGGGCAAGATGCTGAAAATTTCTCCTCGCGATCGCTACCGTTCCGCTAAGCAAATCCTCCGGGCTCTCGACTTAGAACCCCATCTTGATCAGCTAGCCGACTGCATGAACACCCAGCGGCGTTTGGCTAATCCAGAGCAGGAGGAAGCTACTAGCTCAGATGGCTATGTTTCTCCAATTTCTCGCACAGCCGCAGCCATCCGGGATTGGCGGACGCGGTTGCAGGACAAGGAGCATAAGCAAAACCTTGACCTGGGAAACTGTCTAGCTAACGGTTATCGCAGCTAAGTCTTCAGGAAATTCAGGGAACAGTTTTAGAAAATTGTCGACTCCAGGTCAGAATTTCCTCGTTGACCTGCTGCGATCGCTCCTCATAAAGAAAATGTCCCGTCTCCGGGATTTCCACCATTTGCAGTAGCGGATTGAGCGCTGGAAGTTGCCTTCCCCAAGCAAGGGGAATGATCTTGTCCTGCTCTCCCCACAGCATCAGAGTAGGAGCTTGAAGCTGAGGCAACAACAGCTTTGTTTGAGGGCTAAAGTTCGTCTTAGTTCTGGCTTGAGAGAGCCGACAAAATGCCTGAGCCGCACCCCTATCTAAGGCTGGCGCAACAAAACTTGCAACCGCATCCTCCGTTACATTTTCGGGATTGGTATAGGCTAATCGCAAAATTGACCTTAAAACGTTGGGGCGACGAATCAGGTTAAATAGTGGTCGAATCAGTAAAGGCGAGGAAAAAGCTCCTTCTAGTGTATTCACAATCGGCTGAAGCCACTCAGGGAGCGTTTCCTGACGAGCGGCAGGCAGCGTAATCAGCACCAATCCCCGAATCATCTCCGGGTGCGCGACGGCTGCAGTTAAGGACACTAATGCTCCCAAAGAATGACCAACCAGTACCACTGGCTGTCCAATCAAGGTGCGCCAGAAATCGTAAACCTGGTCGACCCATAAATCGACTCGATAGGGCGCTGCTGCTTTTTCAGAAGCCCCAAAGCCTAACATATCGAGGGCGTAAATGGTGTGGGACTGGCTCAGGGAAACAAGGTTGGAATGCCACTGGGCGATCGCCGAACCAAAACCGTGTAAAAACAACAGCGGTGGCGCAGTTGGGTCAGCCGTTTTAGCAGCCCGAATGTAGGTATAGCGAGTTTGCCAGCCTCGCCAAACCCAATCTCGCTGAAAGCCCATCTGAGCCTGCCAAGGTTGGACTAATGGTTTGATCGGCATAATTAAGTAAGTTTTTGCAGGTGCCATCTCTATTCCATCTCTATTGTAGGTGAGTGAAGCATAGCGAAACCCAACGCTTACAAGGGTTTTGCTATATCAAACCAAACCACCTACTTCCGCTAGAGATCAGCAAAAGTGAATTTCTATAGGTTTCGTCGCGGTTACTGTGAAAGGACTTTAGACTTTAGACAGATGAGGAGTGTCTAAAATTCTTTCGTCAACTGTTCCAGCCAGTCAGACTGGTACAGATTGCAAGCTAGTTTCATGGAAAACAGCATAAATTGTGCATATCATCCCAATCAGAAAGCCATCAGTGCGGTTGGGCAAAAAGGCGCTTGATCAATGTCAACTCATTATCGCCACGCTAGTGAATATCTGGAATGCTTGCTGCAACCTCAGCTGGATGGGTTGCCGTCCTCACAGTCTAATCTTGAACAATTGAAGCAACAGCTTGCAGCTAAGCTAACCCACCCATCGCCCAAGATACCCGGTGGGTCACGCTTAACCCCTGAAACCATAGCGCGACGTTGGCAAATTCTTCAGGCAAAGCCTGTGACTCAGGCAGCTTTAGCCGATGCTCAGACGCTACAGCAAATGGAGTGCTATCGCCGCAATGTCGAAAACTTTATCGGTACAGTCAAGGTTCCGGTAGGGGTGGCTGGGCCACTGCGGGTTAACGGGTTGTTTGCTCAGGGCGACTACTATATTCCCCTAGCGACGACTGAGGCAGCGCTGGTTGCCTCTTACCATCGCGGCAGTCAACTGATTAGCGAGGTAGGAGGCTGTACCGCAGTCTTGCTGAATGAAGGGGTTAGCCGTGCGCCTGGGTTTGCTTTTTGCAATTTGGCAGAGGTGGGGCAGTTTATGGCGTGGGCGATCGCCCATCAGCCTCAATTCAAACAATGCGCCGAATCCACGACCCGCTACGGCAAACTCACTGACTTGCGAATCACTGTCGAAGGCAATCACGTCTACCTCGACTTCCAGTTCACTACGGGTGATGCGGCTGGACAAAATATGGTCACGATCGCGACTCAGGCAATTTTGGACTACATTCAAGCCCACTCTCCGATTCAGCCTCAGTATTCGTTTGTTGAAGCGAATTTATCTGGAGACAAAAAAGCCAGCGCCCAATCCTTTCTCTCAGTACGTGGCAAAAAAGTCACCGCTGAAGTGACCCTCCCCGCAGACTTGGTGCAAAAGCGGCTGCACACGACCCCAAAGCAGATGGTCAACTACTGGCAGATGTCGGCGATCGGCGGCACTTTAACGGGCACAATTGGCATTCAGGGGCACTACGCGAATGGGTTAGCTGCACTGTATATTGCTTGTGGGCAAGATGCTGCCTGCGTTGCTGAATCTGCCGTTGGAGTCACCCGCTTTGAAGTTACCGAAACTGGGGCACTCTATGCTGCGGTGACACTACCAAATCTGATTGTAGGCACGGTGGGAGGAGGCACAAGCTTACCTAGCCAGCAGGCATGTCTAGAAATTTTGGGGCTAGCTGGAGCTGGTAACGCCAAGGCTTTTGCTGAAGTCGGTGCAGGGCTGCTATTAGCAGGAGAGTTGTCTATCATTGGAGCGCTTTGCTCTGGTGAGTTTACCCGTGCCCATCAACGGCTTGCCCGTGGCAAAGCAGCTCAATCTGTGGCTCAACCTAAAGAAACCTGATCAAATCCGTAAACATGTTCGAACGATTGCAAAACATTCTGGGACGCTGGTGGACGTATTTACAAGAACGGTTCCCCTTAGTAAAAAACGGACTGCTGATTGCTTGTTTTAGCTTTTCTGCAGTCAGCTATTCAGCCTTGCTGCGCGGGCCAATTGAAGGTAGAACTTCTCTACAAACTTTTGGAGCAGCTTGCATTGCTTTCCTAATTACCTTCTTATTTTTTCTCCAACTACGCATTGCCGACGAATTTAAAGATTATGCCGATGATTTCCGCTATCGCCCTTACCGTGCCGTACCGCGAGGTCTAGTCTCGCTCAAGGAACTGGGCATTGTTGGCATTAGCAGCGCCTTTATTCAGCTAGGGTTAACACTGGCGCTGTCTCCCTTTTTGGCACCACTTTTGCTGCTGGTGTGGGGCTATCTCGGTCTGATGACCAAAGAGTTTTTTGTACCCGCATGGCTCAAGGGTCATCCCGTTGTGTATATGCTGAGCCACATGGTGATTATGCCACTGATTGCGCTGTCTGCGACCGCTTGTGATTGGCTGTCAGCAGGCGTTGCACCATCGCAAGGGGTAGTGTGGTTTTCCGTCGTCAGCTATTTAATTGGGTTGGTACTTGAGATCGGGCGCAAAATTCGTGCTCCTAAAGATGAGGAACGAGGTGTAGAGACCTATTCTGCCTTGTGGGGGCGACAGAATGCAGTTAGAGCCTGGTTGGGTGCGATTTGGCTGACCACACTTGCTTCTCTTTTGGCAGCGCTGTATATCCGTTTTGCCCCACTGTTCACCATTGTGTTGCTGTTGTTGTTGACAGCGGCAGTGTTTGTGGCGTGGCGGTTTTGGTATCACCCCGTGCGGCAGTGGGCAACGAGAATTGATCTGGTATCTGGGGTTTGGGCATTAACCATTTATCTATGTTTGGGAATTGTTCCAGTACTGCTGCGGGAATTTGCCAGTTAAGGCTGGTCTAAGTCGATCCAGGAGGGTTCGATGAGCTTTATTCTTCAAGCCAGTGATGCAAACGCGGCTAATCAGCTGGGGGGCAAGGCTGGTGCACTGGCAGCATTAGCCCAAAAAAAATTACCAATTCCTGGCTGGTTTGTCGTAACCCCAACTGCGTTTGACCGGAGTTTGGCTGATCACGGTTTAGCTGATCACAGTTTGATTGAGGCTGAGCGATCGCCCCTTACCCCAACAGAGGTCCGCACAGCCCTTGACAACCTTCACCTTAGTGAATCTGTTCAAGCAGAATTGAGAACTGCTCTAGCTGCACTTTGTCCTAAAGGCGAACGAGTTGCTGTGCGATCTTCAGCCATTGACGAAGATGGAGCGCAGCACTCCTTTGCAGGACAACTGGATAGTTTCTTGTTTGTCGAACCGCAAGATGTAGCAAAACGGATTGTGGACGTGTGGCGCTCGGGGTTTAGCGATCGCCTGCTCGCCTACCGTCAGGAAAACCAGCTTGATCTCCCTACCGCTCCAGCGGTGATGGTTCAGGTAATGGTAGATGCCCAAGTTTCGGGGGTTGCCTTTAGCGCCAATCCCGTGACTGGGCAAAGAGCGATCGCCCTAGTTTCAGCCGTTTATGGACTGGGAACAGCCCTGGTATCGGGAGAAGTGGATGCAGATAGCTATCAGGTGAATCGGGCGGGCGAAATCGTGAGTCAGCAGCTCGTAGAAAAGCGATGGGCGCACCGCTATGTTCCCGACCGTCAAGAAATTGCGTCAGTTGAAGTGGATTCAGTGCTGGTTCAGCAGCCCGTTCTCACCGATGAGCAAGTTCGGGCGATCGCCAACCTTGCCCGTCAAGTTGAAGCGCACTTTGGTCGTCCCCAGGATATCGAATGGGCGATCGACCCATCCGGCAAGCTGTATTTGCTACAAGCTCGACCGATTACCGCTCTGGCGCAGATGCCCGACCCTGACGGAGTGCTAAATCTCTGGGACAACAGCAACATTGCTGAAAGCTATGGCGGAGTTACTACTCCGCTGACCTTTTCCTTTGCCCGTCGCGCCTATGAGGAAGTTTATCGTCAGTTTTGCCGAATCATGGGCGTGCCAGAAGGGGCGATCGCCCAGCACGACAGCACCTTCCGCCGCATGTTGGGCTTAGTGCAGGGACGCATCTACTACAACCTGTTGAGCTGGTATCAGGTGCTGGCACTGCTGCCCGGATTCACCGTCAACCGCCGCTTTATGGAGCAAATGATGGGCGTTCGGGAAGAACTGCCTGCCGAGATTCTGACAGAGCTAACCGGAGCAAACTGGAAAGCCCGGTTACAGGACGGTTTTCGGTTAGTTAGCAGCATTGCAGGGCTGCTGAAAAACTATTTCACCCTGCCCCAGCAAATTCAACGATTTTATCAACGGCTAGAACGGGCGTTAAACCTATCTCATCTTCCGGCTGGTTTAGCGGAAATGCGACCCGATGAACTGGCAACCTATTACCGCAGCCTGGAGAGACAACTGCTCACCCGCTGGGATGCACCGCTGGTCAACGATTTCTTTGCGATGATCTTTTACGGCGTGTTGCGAAAACTGACGACTCAGTGGTGTAGCGACACGGAGGGAACGCTGCAAAACGATCTGGTCAGCGGTGAGGGGGGCGTGATCAGCGCAGAACCCGCCCATAGAGTGCAGCAGCTTGCGGCGATCGCAACTCAAGATCAAACGTTTGTACAACTGCTGTGCACGGGATCGCTCGAGCAGATTCTCCCTCAAATAGAACTGATCCCAGCTTTTCATCAGCCGTATCAGGAATATTTGCAGAAATTTGGCGATCGCTGTCTAGAAGAACTCAAGCTCGAAAGCCCCACTCTTTATGATGATCCCCTGGTGCTGTTGCGATCGGTGGGACAACTGGCGCAGTCTCAAACTCAAAGTTTCCCTTTTCAACGGGAATTTAAGGAGCTCAACGCAACCGCTTCCCTAAGACAACAAGCCGAGGCAACGGTAAAACAATCTCTCCAAGGACATGCTTTACGCCGTCTAATTTTTTCTTGGGTGTTGAAAAATGCTAGGGAACGAGTGCGCGATCGCGAAAACCTGCGATTTGAACGCACTCGTCTGTTTGGTCGTACCCGCCAGGTATTTGTAGAACTGGGCAAACGTTTCTATGGGCAGGACGCACTAAGCTCACCTAGAGATATTTTTTACCTGGAATTGAACGAAATCCTCAGTTTCATTGACGGTACTGCGACCTGCACTGACTTAAAAGGATTGGTCGCTCTACGACAGGCAGAATTTGCACGCTATCGGCAGTTGCCTGCTCCGGGCGATCGCTTTGAAACTCACGGCATCGTTTACCAGAACTCATTCCAGCCTAAAGCTACAGTAAAACCTGCCGACGGAGACTCTTTAAAGGGCACAGGCTGCTGTCCTGGAATCGTTCGCGCGCCCGTGCAGGTGATTACTGATCCCAGACAGGCAACTCTGCGTCAGGGAAGCATTTTAGTTGCAGAACGCACCGATCCCGGTTGGATTATGCTGTTTCCGGCGGCAGCAGGGCTGCTGGTCGAGCGGGGTAGTTTGCTGTCTCATTCCGCAATCGTGGCGCGGGAGATGGGCATTCCGGCGATCGTCTCGATTCCGCAGGTGACGCAGTGGCTCAAGGATGGCGACTGGGTAGAGATGGACGGCAGCACGGGGATGGTGCGACGGATTGCGGTGGAGGTGATCGCCCAGGACTATTCCCAAGAAATTACCCCTTCCCCCAATTCGTCTGATTCTGCCTCACCTCTGGTGGAGGTCGGCAATGGACAGTGAAATTGCAGCCCGCGCTGACTTTTCTCAAATTCGCTACGCTCAGGTTTGGGAAGATGCCGATATCTTGCTGCAAGCGTTAGACATTCAGCCAGGACAGGTGTGTCTATCCATTGCCTCAGCTGGGGATAACGCTCTGGCAATGCTGAGCCGCAGTCCAGAGCGGGTGATAGCTCTGGATCTGAGTTCCGCTCAGCTTGCTTGCCTGGAACTGCGTGTCGCTGCCTACCGAGAACTGAGTCACGATGAACTGCTGATTCTAATTGGGTCTCGATTAGGTAAAGACCGAGAAGCCCTATATCAACGCTGTCGTAAGCAGCTTTCGGGCGATGTGCAGCAGTTTTGGGATCGTAGGAGTGCCGCAATTCGCAAGGGCATCGGTGAGGCTGGACGATTTGAACGTTACTTCGCTATCTTTCGCCGCTACATTTTGCCTCTGATCCATCACCGAGAACAAGTGAATCGCTTGCTCAAAGGCGGCACTCTCGAACAACGCCAAACTTTCTATCAGCAAGACTGGGACACCTGGCGCTGGCGATCGCTGTTTCGCCTGTTCTTCTCGCGCTTTGTGATGGGACTGGGACGCGATCCCAGCTTCTTCAAATATGTGGAAGGTCGTGTGGGCGATCGCATTCTAGAAAGAACCCGTTATGCCCTCACTGCTTTAGATCCAGCCGAGAACCCTTACCTTCAGTGGATTCTCACCGGACAGCATCTCACCGCCTTACCCTACACCCTGCGTCCAGAAAACTTTGACGCAATTCGCAACAACCTCGATCGCCTGGAATGGCAATGCATTTCCCTAGAGAATTTCTTGGACACCGTTGGCGAGAATGCCATCAACCACTACAACCTCAGCGACATTTTTGAATATCTCTCGCCTGACCACTATCACCAACTGCTGCAACGCCTGGTCAAAGCAGGTCGCCCCGGCGGACGGCTAGCCTATTGGAATATGCTTGTGCCTCGCAGCAGACCTGCAACAATGGCAGACCAACTCCAACCGCTGATGGAACTAGCACAATCCCTCCACGCTCAGGATAAAGCCTTCTTCTACAGCGCCTTCATCGTAGAGGAAATCATCAAATGACCCCTTCCTCTCTGTCCCTCTTCCCTCTCTCCGCCTCACTGAACCCCTGGCTTGCAATGGGCTTAGTTCTATCTACGCTGGTCGGGCTAATGGTTGGACTGCGAGTTTATCAGTACCACTTCTCCCCTCATCCAGAACTGGTGCGGAAGTTGCTGCACATTCCAATGGGGCTGATCACGCTCAGCTTTCCCTGGCTGTTTAGCAAAACGCTGCCTGTGCTGGTGCTAGCCGGGATCGCTATTGTTTGGTTGCTGGCACTGCGACTCTACAAACCACTAACAACCCGACTGGGCAGTGTTTTGGGCGGCGTGGGCAGGCGATCGCTCGGTGAAATTTACTTTCCCATTTCCGTAGGCGTACTGTTTTTGCTGTCGCAGGGTGATCCGCTGCTATTTTGCATTCCCATGCTGATCCTGACCCTGGCGGATGCAGTCGCCGCAGTGATTGGCGTGCGTTATGGGCAGTTTCACTACACCACCACTGACGGGTACAAGAGTGCAGAAGGCTCCATCACCTTTTTCACAATCGCCTTTCTTAGTGTTCACATTCCGCTGCTGTTGTTGACTGATATTGGACGGGCAGAAACTCTGCTGATTGCGCTAATTCTGGGACTGTTGGTGATGTTGATAGAGGCGATCGCCTGGCAGGGATTAGACAACCTGTTCATTCCTCTGGGCGGCTTCATTTTGCTCAAGCTTTACCTGGAAATGGACGCACTGACGCTACTGGTGCGCCTCATCGTCACCTTGCTCTTGGTCACGTTTGTGCTGTGCTGGCGACAGCGCACCACGCTCAACGACAGTGCACTGCTGGGAACTGCTTTCATCGGCTATCTTAGTTGGACCTTGGGCGGTTGGCAATGGCTGCTGGCACCCGCCATTTTGTTTCTTACCTATCCACTACTCATTTCCTGGATCAAGCAACGAGAAATCCCACTTACGCTAGAAGAGCGGCAAGCAATGCCCTGGCTACCGTCAGAAAGTGATTCCAAAAGTCCGAATGCCCATTGGGAGAGAATTCATAACATTTATGCGGTGTTGAGCGTTGCGGCTGCGGGGCTGCTCTGGTTATTTCTGTTTGGCACATTCAATCGCCCCGAATTTCTCTACCCTTACACCCTGTCCTTTGCTGCAAACCTTGCCATCATCGGCATCGCTGGCATGTCACCTTTGAACTACTGGAAACCCACTAACCTGACACTGCTAACCACCTATGTGGTTAAAGGGTGGCTACTCATGTTTGCTCCGTTGCTGTTGTTAGAAGGACTATCCCTTACGTCTGTCTTCTGCGTACTGGTGTCGCTGGTGGGCATTGCTTTACCTGCGATCGCCTACTATTTCACCCAACCTTTTCTGCGAAAACGCCCTACCGATACGCTCAACTGGCTCTGTCGTGCTGGATATACAGCGATCGGGTCGCTTCTAGGGTTAGCTCCATATCTGTTGCGGTTTTAGAGCTTGGCTCCAATGTACCAATTTCTTCAGATTGAGAACTCAAATCAGCTTACAGAATTATTCAGGTTGAGTGGGCTGTCTGCTTTGGATGCTCAAAGTTTTGTGAGCCATTCACCGGATGCTCATTGGGTGTTAGTCGAGGAGGGAGCGATTGCCGGGCGCTGCTCTCTTTGGTGGAGAAATGTTCCCCCTTATCCTGAGCAGAAACTAGGATTAATCGGGCACTACGCAGTTCAGAATGCGGACGCTGCTCATCGGCTGCTCGACCATGCCTGCCAGCAGTTGTTGGAACAGGGCTGCACAATGGCAGTCGCTCCAATAGATGGCAATACCTGGCGACGCTATCGGTTGCTGAGCGAGCGGGGCAGTGAGCCAATTTTCTTTTTGGAGCCGGATAATCCAGACCAATGGTGCGATCAGTTTCGGGCACAGGGGTTTACAGTGCTGGCTCACTATAGCTCTGCTATGAATTCTGATTTGACTCAGCAAGATCCTCGATTGGAACGGGTTGCAGGGCGGCTAGAAGAATTGGAGGTAAGGGTGCGATCGCTCAACCTCCAGCAGTTTGGCTCAGAGCTAGAAAAAATTTATCGCCTCTGTCTCACCAGTTTTCGCCAAAATTTTCTTTACACGCCGATCGCTTTCCCTGAGTTCGCCGCTCAGTACAGTCAGATACTTCCCCACCTTCAGCCTGAGTTGGTGCTGATGGCAGAGCATGAGGGGCGACTGGTTGGCTTTTTGTTCGCAATCCCTGATCTACTACAAGCAAAGCGGGGTGAGAAAATTAGTACCGTCATCATCAAAACAGTAGCGGTGCTGCCCGATCGCCAATATGCCGGACTGGGAAATTTTTTGGTTGCTGAATGTCAGGCGATCGCCCACCAACGAGGCTACAGCCGCGCCATTCATGCTCTGATGCACGATGAAAACAATTCTCGTAGCCTGAGCCGCCACTATGCTCAGACGATTCGTGGCTACACCCTATTTGCCAAGTCGCTCACTCCATAAAATGGCTCAATGAATATTGCTGAAATCCTTCAGAGTCAGGCAAAAACTCAACCTGATACAGTAGCCATCATCGATCCTCGATTTGGCTCTCTAACATTTGCAGAGTTGCTACAGTTCGCAAATCAGGCTGCCGCGCTGTTGCAGCAGTCAGGACTGAGGGCAGGTGATGCAGCATTGATTTTCCAGCCCATGTCAGCACAGCTTTATGTGGCGCTGATGGCAGTCTTCCAACTGGGAATGGTAGCCATGTTCCTCGATCCATCTGCCGGACAGGAACATCTGGAACGGTGCTGCGCCCTCTATCCGCCTCAGGCACTCATTGCCAGTTCTAAAGCGCATTTGCTGAGGGTGCGATCGCCTGCTCTCCAGCAAATTTCAGTTAAATACTCAATCGGTTTCCCCGTTCCCGGTGCGAAACGCTGGGAATCGGCTCAGAGGTTACAACCGCTGACCCAAATTGCTTCTATTACGGCAGACACGCCAGCCCTGTTGACCTTCACTAGTGGCAGCACCGGGCAACCCAAGGCAGTAGTGCGATCGCACGGATTCTTAATTGCTCAGCATCGAGTTCTCCAGAAAAATCTGGAACTAACCGCTGGAAAAATTGACCTAACTACCTTGCCCATCTTTGCTCTAGCGAATTTGGCATCTGGCGTAACCAGCTTGATCCCCAATGCAAACCTACGCTTTCCAGGCAAGGTGAATGCCAGTCATGTGATCCAGCAGATTCAAACTTACCAGCCTCACAGCACCGCTGCTTCTCCTGCATTTCTGGCACGTCTGGTAGAGCATTGCCAAACCCAAAAACTAACCCTGCCTAGCTTTGAAAACATCTTCAGTGGGGGTGCGCCTGTCTTTCCGCAACTGTTAGAACAATTGCAGCAAATCGCCCCTCAAGCTAAAGTGACTGCTGTCTACGGCTCCACCGAAGCTGAGCCGATCACCCACATTTCGCGGCAGCAAATCCAGCCTCATGACCTGGAGCAAATGGCTCAAGGACAGGGACTACTTGCAGGTTTGCCTGTACCCGAAATTCAACTGCGAATCTTACCGCATCAGTGGGGAAATCCCATCGGTGCCTATTCTCAAACCGAATTTGATGCAGTCTGTCTACCCCCAAAGCAAGCAGGGGAAATCGTCGTTAGGGGCGCGCACGTTCTGTCTAGCTACCTGCACGGACGAGGCAATGAAGAAACTAAATTCCAGGTGGATGGAGTCATCTGGCACCGCACAGGCGACGAAGGCTACCTGGATATCCAAGGACGGGTTTGGCTGCTGGGGCGCTGTAGTGCCCGAATCCAGGACAATTTGGGTATTCTTTGTCCTTTCGCTGTTGAGACAGCCGCCTCTTTGCATCCAGCCATTCGCCGAACGGCAGTGGTGCAGCAGAATGAGCAAAGAGTGTTAGTGATTGAGCTAAAGTCGGGCGTTATGAGTAAAGGCTGGACGAATGTAGACGGTCAGCGATCGCCCCTCCATTCACTTCACGAAACTCTTGTCTGGGCACAAATCCAAAACTACAAAATCGTCAAAAAAATCCCAGTAGACAAACGCCACAATGCTAAAGTCGATTACCCAAAGCTGCGGCAGCTTTTGGATAATAGGAATTAAGGCTTTCCCAAACCTCCATCCCCAATGAAAACCCTGCTAATTTTTCTCGTTCGCGGCTATCGGCTGCTGATCTCGCCGCTTTTTCCGCCGACCTGTCGGTTTCAGCCGACTTGTTCCCAATATGCAATCGAGGCGATCGCTCAATATGGTGCACTACGGGGAAGCTGGCTGGCAGCCCAACGCATTCTACGGTGCCATCCGTTTCACCCAGGTGGATACGATCCTGTTCCACTTAGAGTTCAACCTCAAACAGATGGAGAACCCCAAAAACATAGAGACGACGCAGTCTAGCTGCTGGTCAAACCTCAAGCTCAGTGAGCACTAGCTTTCGGACTTCTTTAGCTTTAGTGGGCTGTTTGCGGGCAGACATGGCTCGTGCCAAAATGCTCCAGGCTGACGGAGAAAGAAATGCGGGTGTAGCTAGCTTTAAGGCCACCAACAGTTTTCTCTGCTTTAGAGCAACAAGTCCCCAATGCAGCTTCAAATAATCTTGAATTGCGGACAGAGAAGGAATACTAGCCTGATGTTTTTCACTCACCAGTGAATAAATCTTGCGCTTCATCAAAATGTTAGTATCCAACCGCTTCTGCAAAGAAAACTTACGGTTTTGTGCCCCTTGCCAAATCGTGCGATAGCTTAAGTATCGGTTGATAAAAATTGCATCACCAAATTGAGCAATCTTGATCCAAGAGTCAATATCGTCACAGTTAGCATCTAGGCTCGAATCCCAACCGCCTGATTTAAGGAAAGCATCGCGTCGGAAAGCAACCTGAACGGGTGTTCCAAACGGCACTTTCTCCAATAACATGCCGTAGTGGATGTCCTCTTGGGGAATGTAAAAGAATCTACCAGGTCCAGTCTGCCGAGTTCTACTCAGTTCGACCTCGTTTTCATCTACCTGAATCGCTTGACAAGAACAAATGACCGCTTGGGGACGCATGGCGATCGCGCGTTTCATCTCAGCGATGCACTGCAGGTCTAAATAGTCATCATCGTCAATCAGCTTGACCCAGTCTCCCTGAGCTACTTTGACTCCAATATTGATGGAAGCCGAGTGTCCTACGTTTTTAGTGTTGCGATGATAGATAACGCGATCGCCCAAACTGGTGACATATGCCTCAGTCTCATCGGTTGAACAGTCATCTACAACCACGACCTCAGAAGGTACAGTCTGAGCTAATGCTGATTCGACTGCTCGTTTGAGTAAAGAGACGCGATTATACGTGGTGATCACAATCGTGAACTTCAACACTAGATCTCACTCCTTGGCGAGGTATTGAGGATAGAATGCCCTGCTGAAACAACGTAAGCTACTAGTCGACTAATCGAGCTTCTCCGTGAAAAACTCAACTAGATAAGTAGCCTGAGCCCTAAACTAGTGAGATTCAAGCAGTAAGGTCGTATAAGAACTTTCCATCAAGTTACCAAAATAGATGAACTGAAACAGTACCGCAGGTAAATTGGGGTGAGCTGCACTCAATTTGCAAAACTGAGGCGCTTGCTGACGCTCAAAGCATAACCGGCACATTTGAGATGACATTGCAGAACCCGATCTGGCTACCCTGATTACCTTCAGCCTACTCAAGCTAGACTTCTATGACTCCCAAAATTAAGAAAGAGTTGCAGCCTTTCGCTTTAAAGTCTGGCTTTTAAGAATTGTTTCCTTTAGACGTTCCTTACTTGACGAATTCCACCAGTAGTATACGGGATTTTCCCTTTAGTCACCCCCGCCCGAAGGCTGAGGCTATCAGAGAAAACAAGTTGATGTAAAGCTACCATGAAGTCCGTAGGGAATATGATGCTTTAACTGCAGTCGAGCCACAGGTTCCTTTGTCAAATCTTTAGCATCCAAAATGACCAACTCAGAGCGCTCCATCTTCGCGTCGTAGACCAGTGTAAGCACCCATCCCCGATCTTCATCGTCTAATGCTTTACCATTTGCCTCAAATTGTTCGGTCGCAGCCGTAGCGGGTGGGCGAGGCACAAAGATGGGTTCGCCGACATAGCCGTGCGGTGCAGCGCTCCATACTTGCCGCTTACCTGAAACCATATCTATTTTGAGAATTGCCTGAAGTGGCGCGTTGCCCTCAGCAGCATGGGCAGCGCCAAGATAAACATAGCGGTAGGGACGTCCAACCCGATTAGGATGCACAAAGGGAAATTCGCAGCAGCGGCTTTCGATTGACTGTCGCTCGACCGTATTAGCTTTGAGGTCGAGTCGAAAGCGCCAAAGCTGCCCCGGCTCTAGCTCCTCAAATTTGACCTGACGGTAATCTGCATTTGGCTCGACCGACGGAAGCGCGCCGTAACAAACAGAATCGACGTACAGATAGCCATCCTGCTCAAAGGCATTGGCATGGTGAAACACAAAGCCTGACTGAGT
The DNA here is from genome assembly GCF_014695875.1 of Leptolyngbya sp. FACHB-541. Lineage (NCBI taxonomy): Bacteria > Bacillati > Cyanobacteriota > Cyanophyceae > Leptolyngbyales > Leptolyngbyaceae > Leptolyngbya > Leptolyngbya sp. FACHB-541. Next base: position 16,947 of record NZ_JACJPC010000021.1, read on the forward strand.
AGACAAAGTCTGCACAGGAGCTGAGCCGTGGCGCGGGATGACAATGATTTGAGTGGGGCGATCGCCCTGAAACTGAATGCATTCCCCCGGACCCCGTAATCCCACCACAAATGGCACTGGATTGAAGTGAACCGGGTTTTGGAAAAAGATGCAGTAGTTTGGCGTAATTGCAAAGTCGTGGATGAAAGCAAAACCCGGAACTGCGTGAGCGTGTTGACGGATTACTTTGCACTGCTCGTCCAGCTCAAAGATGGTAATTGTCGTAGAAAGCCCCGGCTTAATCGAGAAGTTGACTAGGCAGGGTGCACCCCCATCTTCAGCGCAGGATGGGTCAATGCAGGGATGAGCAGCAAAGGCTGAGCCTGGCTTTAACACTCCGTCTAGGTGATCAATTCCGATAGTTTCGAGTGTATGGGGATCAAGTCGGTGCGGTTCTGCGGCTTCCCACAGCGCTAGCAGTTTGCCGCCCCAGTAGATTACCTGAGTATTGGCAATATTTTTCAACCGAAAGTCAAAGGCGTTGGCTAGCCAGCCTCCTGGCTTTTGGGTGCCAAATACACCCCGATAAAGGATTTTTTGTGCCTTTTGTTCTGCTAAAAAGCCTTCGGTTCGAATGAAGCGGTTGCGGAAATGGGCTTTTCCTTGAGAGAAGGCGATCGCACTAATCATGCCGTCGCCATCAAACGGATGCTGCAAGGGTTGCCCACCGACATCCAGCAAGCCCGGACCATTACGAAATAGGGTTCCTTCTAAATCAGGTGGAATTTCTCCTTCAACCTGATCGATCCAGTAGTCAAATTCCTCCCGAAGAGACTCATAACCCTTCTGCCACTCTTCAAGCTGATATGAATTAACTGGAACAGAAGTCGCGTGTTCGTGAAGCTGAAAGCTTTGCATAAATGAAATTGCTCCGTACTCATTCGAGCGCCTCTTCAACGGTTTGAGGCAGATTAGATTGAGAAACTAGCGGAATCAACTGCTTTTTTACGGGATGTAGGTCGGTCGCATCGGCTTCCACTTTGGGAGCTGAAGATGGAGGCAGAGCAACGGTTTCTGATAAATCCATACTTGACTCCTCAGCTTGAGCATTGGGCAGTAACCCCAAAAAGGGTAAAGGCAACAGCGTACTCAGGTTGGTGATGACAACCAACAGCCAGAGACGCTCAAAATTTGTCTCAGTTACGCCCAACCAATGCATCATCACCGCCCCAAACTCATAGGACAGCAGAGCCGCCAGGTTCGTTACAGACATTAACAAAGCAAATAGGGTGGCTTCCACTCCCGGAGGGCATAGACGTGCGGCTAAAACCAGCACTGGCATATAGGCAATTTGACCCATGACCGTCAAAATCAGACTGTCACCCAGGCTGAACCAGCGATCGTCAATACCGATCGCCCGATTTGCATGAGTTACCAACAGCAGCATCGTCATTCCCAGGACGGCGGAGATCACCATCGTCCAGCCAAAAATTACGCGAAAGGGAACAGTCTTGAAAAACCTCTGAAACATCCAGATACCGGCGAGTGAAGCAACACTAGTCACCAGTCGAACCCGTCCCAAAAACTCTGGCTCAAACCCCAGTTCGTTGGTCGTGAAGAAGAAGAAAGCAGATTCAGCCGTCGGTGTAGCCTGCGCCAGGAACAGAAACGCCGTCGGCATCCAAATGGATTTCTGACCAATTGCGCCACGCAACTGCTTTACCTGCTGCCGGACTGCCGACCATTCGGAGGTGTGGTCAACTCTTGACTCCGCAATTAATCCAGCAACTAAGGAGACGATCAGTGGAAAGGTCGCTGTGATAATGAAGACGGTATGAGTGCTGAAGTGTTGTAACAAAAAGCCGCTAAAATAAGCCGTCATTAGCCCGCCCAAGGCGGACGCTCCCCAGCAAACGGATTGCAGCGAACCCGCTTTGGCAAGATCTTCTGCACGGGCACGCTCGACCACGAGGGAGTCTACAATTACGTCGCTGACCGCTACAGAAAGGGAGCTAAGGGCGATCGCCACAGTCGCTGTCAGAGCCGAATGAGCGAAGAATGCTAGTCCCAACCAGGAGGCGGTTCCTAACAGTCCAGAGAGAATTAGATAAGGACGACGACGGTAGCCAAACAGTGGCAAGCCATCTGAAACGAAGCCAAATACTGGTTTGATAATCCAGGGCAGGGCTGCAACCCCCATCAAGGCAGATACTTCTGCTGGACTCAGCCCCAACTCATCTTTTAGAAAGAAGCTAATTGCCAACCGCGCTAACCCAAGGATGCCTTGTACGAAGTAAACCAGCAGAATCGCGACCAGTTCTGGGCTGGGTTCGTTACCAAACAGCACCTTTTCGGTCAGAGATGCCTTGACTTTAGCTAAGTTGGGGGAGAGTGCAACCATTCACGCCTGGGTTTGTTAAGAAACATCAACGATTGCCTACTATGATAACGGTTTGCAACTGAGTGTCTACCTTTATCAAGTTGGGCAAGTTTTATCCAGGCTACCCAAACTAGCCCAAGACAGAACGTTTAGCTTCTAACGCGAAACCGTCCAGTTTTTTCAGGAGCAACTGCTAGTACAACGGGAACTTCCTGTAAGTTTGTCAAGATTCTGGGATTCGCCAGAATCTTGCTTGATTCATCCACCGCTAACTGGCGGAATGAGTACTACTTCATCTCCGGAGTGTAGAACGGCATCTGCTTCAACGAACTGGAGATTGATCCCAAAGCGAGTGAGGTCGCGCCATTGGGCAAGCTCTGGATGCTCGCTAATGAGGCGATCGCGCACTTCTGCCACCGTTGTCCCAACGGGAACTTCTAGCGTTAGTTCTGGCACACCATACGCTTCCTGGTAGGCGGCGAAAAGCTTAACGGTAATGGCGATCGCAGACTGAGATAGGGCAGTATCAGACATACTATTCTGTCGTTACTTTTAGGACTAAGAACCGTTGTGCTAGAAGTTAGCTGTTTTCTTCAGCCGCTTGTCTAAATGAATCCAGGCTCTAGTTGGCAATGCTAGTCCATTTTGCTCAATAGCTGTAATGTCCATAGAGCTTGGAGCATTGCTTGCGAACGAAACGCAATCCTGGCGATCGCTCAAAACTGATTCCTTGATGCTACTGTCGGGATTTGTTTACGCTTATGATTCTTTTTGTCTATACTTCAATTCGAGAATGTAAGCAGGCATAAAGGTTTTGGCGAACCGCATCTACCAGAAAGCAGCAGCTACACCCAAAACTGATCCCTGGATTTGAGTAGGTTTAACATGAACCTTGACCAATTGGAGCAATTGAGAGATTGCTGTCGTGACGAAGCAGCCTTTGGAAAAATGTTACAAGTCTTGGCAGCAGAGTTTGGGCAGTCTCAAGTTGATCAGCAAAAGGCGCTGTTTCGGGTCATTGCCAAAATTCGAGAATCTCTAGATTTAGGTACCATCTTTAAGTCAGCGGCGACTGAAGTGCGTGAGTTGCTGGATGCCTGTCGCGTCGGTGTGTTTCGGTTTGACCCAGACTCTAATTGGAACAAAGGCGAATTTGTCTCAGAGTCCGTACTACCGGAGTTTGAATCGCTTTTGTCTACCCAAATTCACGATCATCACCTTGACGAACAGCTTGCTACTGAGTACGACAAAGGCTATGTCCAGGTGATAGAAGATACCTCTAGTGTCTGGACAGATGGACGCTACACCATTGCACTAGAGAAACTACAAATCAGAGCCAGTCTGGTTGCGCCATTGCTTCAGGGCGATCGCCTCTGGGGGCTATTATGCATTCACCAGTGCATTGGTCCGCGACGCTGGCAGGCTTCGGAGATTGAATTTGTGACTCAGATTGCAGCACAGTTGGGAGTTGCGATTCAGCAGGCAGAGTTTTTGGCGCAGACGCAGCATCAGTCTGAGGCGTTGGCCCAGGCGCTAGAAGATTTGCAAAAGACGCAAACGCAGCTGATTCAAAATGAAAAGATGTCTAGTCTGGGGCAACTGGTTGCAGGCGTTGCCCATGAAATCAACAATCCGGTGAATTTCATCTATGGCAACTTGATTTATGCCAGCCAATATACTCAGGATTTGCTCGATCTGATTGCACTCTACCGCAAACATTACCCAGAAACTCACCCTGAAATTGGCGATCGCACCAACCTGATCGATCTAGATTTTCTGGTCGAAGATCTGCCTCGAATGCTGACCTCGATGCAAATTGGAGCCGATCGCATCCGTCAAATCGTGCTGTCACTAAGAAATTTTTCGCGGCTCGATGAAGCATCCGTCAAACTCGTCGATATCCATGAAGGAATTGACAGCACCTTGCTGATTTTGCAATACCGGCTCAAGGCAAAAACCGGAACTACTGGCATTAAGGTGATTAAAAAATATGGTGATTTACCGTTGGTTGAATGCTTCCCCAGCCAGCTCAATCAGGTATTCATGAATATTTTGAGCAATGCGATCGACGCGCTATATGAATCTGGGAGTCCTCTGAATCGTTCCGTTCAGGAGCCGATCGCCAACCTAGCCTCAGAAAAATCAGCCTCAGAAAATTCAGCCTCAGAAAATCACGCAGCCGAAACCTCACTTGACGGACTTGCTAACTTAGCTCTGTCAAATTCTCCTCGGTGCAACCAGATCACAATTACCACAGCAGTGGCACACGGTTACCCAGATGACATTCCGCGTGCCATTATCTGTATTGCTGACAATGGACCAGGAATGCCCGAAGCCGTTCGAGCAGAGATTTTTCACTCCTTCTATACAACCAAGCCCATTGGCAAAGGTACTGGACTGGGGCTATCTATCAGCTACCAAATTGTTACAGAACGGCACAACGGCACCCTCTGCTGCATGTCACAAGTTGGACAGGGCACAGAGTTTCGGATTGAAATTCCCGTCCAACAGATTAAGCAGTATTCAGAGAAGCCAAACCTAACTTCTCGCCCAAGCTTTTTCTCAGATAAAGATTAACCCAACTCAACTGCATTAGGCGGCAGGTGTAGGAGCTTGAGGAATCTGAGACGCAGGCGGGGGGGCAGGAGCCGGGCAGGTCAGGTTGTCAAAATCGCAGCTATAGATGTAAGGTTCCTGCCAACTCAGCGGAATTTCTAATAAATCTCGCGTCCCAGTCATTGCCTGTCCGGCAAACAAAAGTAGCGCAATGCAGTTTAGCACTGTGTGAACAACACGCCAGCGATTGGAACGATCTTTATAAATATCTTGGACGATCGCCAGCGAAAAAATCATCAGCAGTGCTGCACTAATGCCGATGTAATAGTGAGAAGCGTACCATTCGTTAGTGCGGCGAAAGACCTCGGGTTGACAGCCCAAAATGACTAAACCTGCTCCAGCTAGTGTCGCAAAAATACCGCGCCAGAGTGGAGTTCTTGCTCGATAAAGCAACACCAGAGAGGCGATCGTGCCAATAAACATGGCAATCACAAAGATGACTCGAAACTGTTCTTGCGTCCAGGTTTGGTTTGCCAAAAACTTTGAAAAGATAGGGAATGCCAGACCCAGCAGCGCTACGCCAACCACTGCTCCGGTGAGCCAACGACCCAGATCTAGATGTTCCTTACCCACCACTGGAGGAATTTTGCTTTTGCCGCCTTCTTTAGCCTGAAGCCGTCGTTGTCGAGTTTGCCAGGCGAAGTTGACGACCATACCAATTAGCGGAAAGACAAAGAAAACGGCGATCGCCGGATGGATTAATGCCCAAAAATCTTTAACTCCCATTAGAAACTCTCCATAACAGCACAAATTTTAAGCACAAACTAATACCAAACCCTGCCAGATAAGCACGACTCTGTACGGGTAGGTTTACTAGACAAAACCCGGATGGAGCCAAGGTTCAACAGCGAAACCTGCTCCTACGGAAACTACGGTTAGTTACCCAGATCTGGATATAAAACCTCGCTTCAGAATTAAAGTCTTTATACAAGATGCACCTTCAGATAGCTCAAAACATTGCAGATTAGAAATGAATTGCTTAGGGAAACCTCCTCAGTCAATTCATTTCTAAATCTGCAATGAGATGAATTCTAGCCAAGCAACATTTCAGGTAAACAGGCTATTATCCTACAACTTGTGATTCCAGAAGGGTGTTAATCAGTAAACAAATTTATGAGAAGGGTTGTGAGTTGGGGATTAGGTAATGATTACTTCCAATCTCTACTCTCCAATCCTTAATTCCCTAGTTCCCCAGCGTTGCATAACCAAAAGTCGCGTTAAACATTCGACACCAGATGACAGCAGAGTTAAAGTCATCCAGGTTCACGTCCGCAGGAATGGCATAGCGTTGGTTTCCTGCAGTGCTTTGCAGCGGGGCGAGCGTGACGTAGTCCTGTTCCTGGATGCCGCTAACGGGAGGTTCACCAGCCCGATGGAGAATTACATATAGATCAGGGCCGCTGTCGCTACGAAATGTTTCGTCGAACTCTAAGTAGCGATCGCCATTTTCAGTCACAATCTGTACCATTCCCTCTAGTGGATGCTCCGCAGCAACAAAAGTTCCAGTTTTTGTTGCGGTAGCCTGAGCAATCTGAATTGGACTAGCCTCAGCAGTGATAGGCAACGATTTAACCTGTGCTGCTAGAGATGGGGCGGCAGTTTGAGTATCAGCCTGAGCGTTTGTGCCAGCTAAAACCAGGAGAGAAACGACGCCAAACGAAACCAGAGCAATCAATTTCATGACTGTACAATTCCTTATCAACAACTCAACACACTGTAGGGTTTCATCATCAGTAGAGAATGATTGCGGGCTGAGAATTTAGGCATCAACTCCTACAGTCCCACTCATTCAATTCTCAGTCACTTTTAATCTAAGGTGACTAAAGAATAGACTTCCTGCATGAATTACTTTTTGAAGCGTGAATGGTAGCGCAGCTGCACCGCGTTACCATTCACGCAGGAGACATCATGAGCGCGATCGCGCTCACAACCCCAAACGACAATCTATTTGCAAAGCAGATCTAATTTAGGATGTTACCTTTCAAAAACTAAACCACTAAAATCAGACCGGAAGGTTATAGATAGATTAAATGCCGACCTAGACGCAAAACACTGTTTGTTCTGCGTATATATAAAAAGACCGTGAAAGACCGCTATTCAGGTAGGACATTTATGTCAATCCAGCTATGCATCGGTAGGAGACGGCAGCCATGACAACTTCGCAATTGGGTAAGACGGAGTTAGATCAGCACAAACCTTCACGGTTTATGCGACCGCAAACAGCAACCTTGGCAATGCTGAGCTTGATTGGAATTGCCAGTGTGGTGGTGGGTGGGTGGTTTGCTGGTCAGGGCACCATCAATCGCATCTTTGATCAACTCGAACTTCTACAGGAAAATCCGCCACTCTGGTTAGAAGTGCCTATGGTGACTGGAGAGTATCTGCTGTTTCCTACGGTGGCGCTGCTGTTGCTGGTGCTGGTGGTGATGAAGGTGTCTCCCCAACCGCGTACCTGGTCGAGATTAGTTGTGGTTGGCATTTTGATTGCGCTGACGCTGCGCTATCTGGCTTGGCGATCGCTCTCCACCCTCAATCTCTCTGACCCGCTCAATGGCGTATTTAGCCTGGGTTTGTTTCTCCTAGAACTGCTGATGCTAAGCAACGGCACGATTCAGCTTTTTCTGATGTTACGAGTGCGCGATCGCCGTCGAGAAGCCGACGTGCTGTCGATGGATGTGCTGAATCAGAAATTTACGCCCACCGTAGACATTTTTATTCCTACGTACAATGAGCCGACGTTTATTTTGCAGCGCACGGTGATGGGCTGTCAGGCGATCGAGTATGCCAACAAAACCATTTACTTGCTCGACGATACTCGTCGCCCCGAAGTTCAAGCACTAGCTGAGGAATTGGGCTGCCACTACATGACCCGACCCGATAACCGTCATGCCAAGGCGGGGAACCTGAACCATGCGATCGCCCAAACCCAGGGAGAACTGCTCGTCGTCTTTGATGCCGACTTTGTGCCTACCAAAAACTTTCTCACCCGCACCGTGGGCTTCTTTCAAGACCCGCAGATTGCCCTGGTGCAAACTCCTCAAACCTTCTACAACCCTGACCCGATCGCCCGCAACCTGGGTTTGGAAAATGTATTAACCCCAGAAGAAGAAGTCTTTTATCGTCAAATTCAGCCAATTCGGGACGGGGCAGGCAGCGTCATCTGCTCTGGCACTTCCTTTGTCGTGCGACGCAGCGCTTTAGAACAAATGGGGGGCTTTGTCACCGACTCCCTCAGCGAAGACTACTTCACTGGAATTCGACTGTCGGCTCAAGGCTATCGGCTGATTTATCTCGACGAAAAGTTGAGTGCAGGGCTAGCCGCAGAAAACATTGCTGCTCAGGCAGTTCAGCGACTTCGTTGGGCACGAGGAACGCTCCAGGCTTTCTTCATTAAAGCCAATCCACTGACTATTCCTGGACTCACCCCGCTTCAGCGATTGGCCCACCTGGAAGGCTTACTCCACTGGTTTACCAGCATCTCGCGAGTTGGATTCCTAGTTATGCCGCTGGCTTACTCCTTTTTGGGTGTGATTCCGCTGCGAGCAACAGCCGCCGAACTGCTCTATTTCTTCTTGCCTTACTACATTGTGCAGTTGACGGTGTTTTCCTGGCTCAACTACCGCTCTCGCTCAGCCCTGTTATCAGATATCTATTCGCTGGTCCTGTGCTTTCCGCTGGCGCTGACGGTGATTCAGGCGATGCTCAATCCATTCTCGAAGGGCTTTAACGTCACGCCAAAAGGTACTGCCAGCGATCGCTACACCTTTAACTGGGGACTGGCGGCCCCGCTCATTGCCCTATTTATTGCAACAGCAGTGAGTCTTTGGGTCAACCTGGGGATTTGTATGATCAAAGGCGCATGGCAGCAAACCGTGCCGCCAGAAGTCGCCGAACAGGTTAAGGGAATTGGCTTAGGCTGGATCTGGAGTGGCTACAACCTGATCATGTTAGGCATTGCGCTACTGATTTTGCTGGATGTACCGCGACCGAACCTTTACGAATGGTTTGACCTGCGCCGCACGGTACGTCTGACCATTGGTGATTACCCTAAAGGGGGAACTGTTTCGCATCGCACCTTTTGGGGTGTCACCACCATGATGTCTGAAGTCGGAGCAGAAGTAGCCCTCACCCAATCTGGCTTTCCGGCAATTCCTCTAGGTGAATCTCTACCCATCACACTAGAAATCATGGAAGAAGGAGTCACCTTACAGGGACAAGCAACCCGCACGGGACTTAGAGATGAGTTTCCCACTGCACGAATTAGCTTTGAACAAGTGAGCTTAAACCAGCAGCGATCGCTCGTCGAAATGCTGTTTTGCCGTCCCGGTCAATGGAAAACTCACTATACGCCTGGTGAGTTTGCTTCATTCCTGCTGCTGTTTAAAATCTTATTTAGACCGCGTGTATTGTTTGACCGAAACATCGATGTGAGTGCGGTAGCGGTTGCTAAGGGATAAGCAACGAAATAGCAAAGTCAACAGTTCGCTAATAATAGGAAAGCTATTGCAGCAGCCTGTAATAGCTTTCCTATTGTTGGTGAGTGAATCAATAGCGTTTTAATCACGTTATGGTGTGGGCTTTGATTACACCATGACGCGGTTGAGAACACACATGACTTTATCAGAATGATGGGGAACCGGAATCGGTTTACTCCACGCGCCTGCTTCAGCAACGCCAAGTGTGTGTTGCCTGAGAATGTAAGCTTTTACGTTGTCTTCAGTCCCAATCACCAACGTGGTGAGAATGCGCGGATCGGGGTTGATTTGAATCAGAGAAGCATTATCAGTCATAGCAATCTAAAACTTCAGGTTGAGGGACTAGGAGCTAGAGTCTGAGAACTAGGGCAGATTACCTCTGACCTCAAGTCCCCAGCCCCTAACTCCTGAGATTTGTCTCCTAAAACCAAAGCCACCCTGCTGCTTTTTTGCCATAGCAAAGTCAGGGTGGCTAGTGGAGTGATAAACTGCCCTCTAGCCCTCCGAACTGTTACCGCAGTTTTGAGGGTTAGTCGCCTGGGGCTGGTGCAAACAGTCTCAGGTGACGCTTTGATCTCGGATATGTTTTTGTACTGAGGAACCAGACTACTTGAGAATGAAGCTTTTCGCAAGTGGTTCTTGATACAGGTTTACAGGCTTGGACTTCTGATCACAACCTGTGCAGCTTTGATCTCGACATTCCGAGTTCTGAGGTCAAAGCTTCGAGTTCTGAGGTCAAAAATTTAGGCTTTGAAGTCAAGGTTTCAAGCTCTGGGGTTGAGGGGTCAGGGTTGGGAATCGAAGTTTCAACTATCGTAGAAGGGCAATGAAGCCCGCCCGTTCAAAGTGCCTGTCATGAGCCAAGGCTTCAAGAATATTTGTGCCCAAGTTGGGAAGCGATCGCCCTTCCTAACAACGGAGCAAACGATCCAGGTCGAAATCCTATTTGTGCGGCAGGCGGGAATTTCTTCAGATTAAGCATCAGCGCCCCCACAGTTTTTGCTCAACTTGCCTGATGGGATCGATCGCTCATTCTAAAATAAGATGCGAGGGAACTAGAGGCTTGCTTATTATTTTATTGGTAGGTTTAGTGAAATTAAGCGATCGCCTGATTTTTGTTTACTGATTGCCTGGGTTGGGCGATCGCCATCAATGTCGTGGATAAACGTATGAACCCATTCATCGACAAGATCTACCAGGAATTGCTCCCGGAGGTGCGGATTGAGAGCATTGATCCACACAACCCCGTAGTGATTCGCCATGTTCCTGCTCCCTGGCAGCGACTCGGAGCCGGAAACTATGCCGCAGTGTTCTACCATCCTGACTATCCCAATCAGGTGGTAAAAATTTATGCCCCTGGACGACCTGGGTTTGAGGAAGAGCGAGAAGTCTACCGTCGCCTGGGTTCCCATCCCGCTTTTTCAGAATGTTTTTATGCCGAAAAGAACTTTTTAGTTCTCAAACGCTTATATGGGGTAACGCTTTACGACTGCATGAACCGGGGTTTGCGAATTCCAGAACAGGTGATTAAAGACATTGATAAGGCATTAGAGTATGCGCGCGATCGCGGACTTTATCCCCACGACGTTCACGGACGCAATGTAATGATGCTTGACGGCAGAGGTTTAGTCGTTGATATCTCAGATTTCCTGCATCAAGAGGACTGTTCAGCCTGGAATAATCTCAAGAAAGCCTATTACTGGTTTTATCTACCTGTTCTCTCACGATTGCGGCTGCGAGTACCCTATTTTGTCCTGGATTTGGTTCGTGCAGGCTACCGTCTCTTCCGCCGCATCACACGTCTGAGGCTACGGAGTAGTCCTAAGTCCCAATAGGCATAGGGCGCAGCATTCGGCAAACAGACTCTGGAATAGATCGAGAATTTCTGCCCGAATGCTACGCCCTGCGAACGCTACGCCTCATAGAGAAATGCGATCGCATCACCCTAACGCTGCAAGAGCTTCATTGCCACCTGTCCCATTTGCTGAGCGTAAGCAAGCTGGACTAATAGCATTCCAGCAGGCTCAACATAGCGAGCATTTCGCAGTGGGCCAGCATCAATGGGTTCAACTTCTGTTTCGCGCAGCAGGTCAGCCACGATCGCCTTTGCTTCTGCATCATCGCCACAGTAAAACACAGTTGGAGTCTGTCCATTAAATTGCGTAGAAGGAGAAAGCAGTACTTCTGCAAATAGAGGCATTGATTCTACCAGACGGGCGTTTGGTGCAAGTTTGGCGATCTCTTCTGCCGCAGAAGTAGTGGTGCCAACTGCCAATCCACTCATGTCAGGCAAGAGCGCATTTACACAGCTAAATAAAATCTTGCCGTCCAGCGAACCTGCCTGCTGAAGTGCATCCTCAACCGCTGCCCAGGCTACCGATAGCACCACTACATCGGCAAACTGCACCGCTTCGGCGGGTGTTCCCGTTAATGTTTCCGAACTTACAGATGCAGCGGCGGCTTTGAGTTTTTCTGGATTCCGGGAATAGCTAAACATGAGTTGATGTCCATTTTTTGCCCAAAATTTGCCCATGCCCGTGCCCATATTGCCTGCACCAATAATGCCAATTTTCATTATTTCTTCCTCGTATATCGTTCTTCAGGTTGAAACCGTTGAAAAATCTTGACTGTGGCGGACGTAATCTTGAACAAACGCTGCAAAGGTTGTTGGAGGTCGGTGTAGGAGATGGGCGATCGCCATTGTAATGATCGAGCCTGCTCCAGCGTGCCAACAATCAAACAACTGTGCTTCTGCATCTAGATACCATTCGGGTTCGCCATTAGCAAGACGAGCCGCTTTGAAATTAGCAGGTATCACATTTACATACTGAACGGATCGATTCAATGCTTTCGCAAAATACTCAGCGACTTGATTAAATGAAACAGCTTCCGCACCCGTTAGATCGTAAGTTTGATGTTCATGCCCTGGTTCATTTAAACAAACGGCTGCCACGGCCGCTACATCCCGCGCATCCACATGTGAGATTTTTGAGTCTCCAACAGAGTGATAAAATACCCCTTGTTGAGCAATAGATTGAGCAAACCAGCGCATGTTCTGCATCAGCATATTCGGACGTAAATGAGTCCATGCCATGCCTGATGCTTCCAGATGTTGCTCAATTTGGCGATGCCACTGTTGGAATACACTTGGCAACTCACCAGCATGAAGCACAGAAAGCTTCACCAGATGGCGAACTCCTGCCCGTTTTGCGGCATCGATAAAATGGCACTCTAGCTCAACTTGATGCAGATCATTGGGCATCACCAAAAACGCTTTTTCAATTCCTTGTAATGCTGCATCCAAACTATCTGATTGACTAAAATCTCCTTGAACCAGTTCAATGCCCTGTGCTGCTAGATTTGCGGCTTTAGCTCGATCTCGTACGAGTGCCCTCAACGGCACCTTTTTCTCAACCAAGTGGCTGACCACTTCACCACCAATATTTCCTGTTGCACCTGTCACTAGAATCATCATCACATTCTCCTACTTGTGAACCTGATTAGTTCTACAGTTTCAATCCAGTCGGATTGGGCTAGCGTTTTGGATAAAGCCATCCAGCAAATAGCTTGGTCAGTCGGGGCATAACCCCATAAGTCATGATCGAAACCATAAGCAGAACGACTACCAGAGTTCGCAACAAAGGGGGGAGTGGCAGGAGTAATGGCACCACAAACGTTGTGGCTAAGTTGAGCAGAATGAAAATAGCAATTCCCGAAAGGATGACCATTTTGTAGCGTGGAGGTGGGGGCATTCCGGGTTGAGTGGGTAAGGTAAACCAAGTCTCCAACCCAGTGAGAATGGAAGTTTGCCCTACATCAACGGTGAGTTGACTGGCGCGTTTGAGCAATTGTTGGCGAATCGGTGAAGTCTCCCACTGTTTGAGATGGCTGACGCGATCGAATTTGAACACAATCCGATATTCAGAACTGCTGCTGCCAAAGCGAAATACATTTACGCCGAGATGTCCTTCAAAAGAATGGGCGGCTGCAATCAGATCGGTGAGAACTTGCTCAAAAGCCATTTCACAGCCTGGTTTAACCCGTTGCAGCACATCGACGGTGACTGGTGGATCATCCGCATTGTTGGCGGAATCTATGATATTCAAGCTGATCACTCTCCCAGTTGCAATCCTGGAATTCCCACCTCAAGGCAAACTACCCTTCCAGGCTCAACTCCTGTTGAAGGCGGAAAAGACATGCCGCCGTTGGTGACAACGTAAATGCTGGTGCAAGCTTCTCCCTGCCCAAACGCAAGCGCTGTGCTACCCGTCATGTCTTCTGCGGCTCCAGCAATAATTGTGGCCTCTCCCACGGGTGAAATTCTCACTACGCTGTTATAGATGTGAGTGGTGCCATAGAGATTTCCCTGCTGATCAAAAGCAAAGTCATCCAGATTAATCGGAGCCACAAACACTTCGGGTTTGCCAGGTTGCCCGTTTGCGATGGGGATTTTGACGAGCTGCATTTTCTCTGTGTTGGAGGCATAAAGCACTCCCTCAAAAATCTTTAACCCATTGACCGCTGGAAATTCGCTGTCCGAAGAACTGCGGGCTAAGTGAGGATGCTCAAGCCAGATCTCAGCCTTTTTTTCGGATACTGTGAGTTGCCAAATGGCTCCCCGGTAGGAGTCAGCAATTAGGATGCGATCGCCATCTAAAAGCGTCATGCCATTAAGAAAAACAGCATCTGGTAATGTCACTAAAACACTGGTTTCTCCCTCTGACGAGACATTGTACACAGTGGGAATATTCTGCTCATCCCAGGCACTCAGCAGCAGATTGTCATCCGGCAGAAAGGCTAGTCCCGTTGCTTTACCAGCAATTTGAGCATGGAGAATGGGCGGGTTGTTTGCTTCAATTCGCCAGATGCTACCTTCATAGTGATTAGTGACGAAAAGGGTATTGTTTGCATCAACAGCAATGCTTTCTAAAAAGGTATTAACCGGAAATTCTGCGATCGCCTTTGCTGGAACCGGAGCAGTTGGCGTTTCCGCAAAAATGGGAGGTAATCCCGGTGAGTCAGCCATGCAAATATTTCCTTGTCCACTTTCTAGTATCGCTAAAGACTAGACCAGATTTGCCCAAATTGTTTTGTACTGCGTGTAACTCTCCAATGCTTCTGCACCAGTACCAGTAGTATCATGCACAATTAATTGTTACCAAATGGTTACTAACAGGATTTTGTCACTATGCTCGAAAAACAGTATGGTTGTCCGGTCGAGTTTACGCTGGATAGAATTGGCGGCAAGTGGAAATGTGTGATTCTCTGGTGGTTGCGGCGGGGCACAAAGCGATTTGGTGAACTGATGCAGTTGATGCCAGGAATTAGCCGAAAAGTATTAACCACTCAACTACGTGAACTTGAAGCAGACGGCTTGATTAGTCGTCAAGTGTTTCAGGAAACACCGCCGCGTGTAGAGTATTCGCTGACGGCATACGGCGAGACACTGCGACCGATCACAGAGTTGATGTGTAACTGGGGCAAGGCAAATGCTCCAGAGTTTCAGTTTGGCGTGATGTGTTTGCGTGGATTGCGAATTTTGGCGATCGCCAACTCACTCCTACGCCAACGACTAGAAGCTGAATTAGGTGAGTTGCGCGGCGCAAATTTAACAATCACTTCACTGGCGATCGCCCTCAACACCCTCAACCAGATCCGCCCAGACATTGTGTTGATCGATTTTAGTGTTGACGAGGATTTTAGTCTGCTCCACAATCCACTTAAAACATTAGCTACAGATTCTCAAAAGTCAATTCCAGTAATTGTTTTGACTGCTAATGATCATGAGCGCGATCGCGCTCTTTTGCAAGGGTTTTCACTTCATTTGATGGAGCCAGTGGAGACTTCAGAACTGGTGGGGGCGATCGCCAATTTAACCACGACAGAAGATGCCGAAAGTTACATGGAATGAGCTATTACCGCTGTTCAAGCCACCGCCGCACTTCCGCTTCTGAAACATTGTAAATTCCTTTCCCGGTAGCGGGATCATAAGCACTCCATGAAGCATCCTCAACATGTGTCTTAGAATGCTGGAAGTTCTGCCATGCCTGAACTTCTGGCTTCTTCCCAATTAGTAAATGAATCAGAAATTGCTGGATATTTTTTGACCAACTTTTGGTAGTAACCTGGGGGAAATTAACGGCTGAGTGGTCGGAAGAGTAACACCTTACATCAGACTTAGAATTAGATGGAGAATGATTCACGATCACTGCCTCTCACAAAATATGGTTTCTAATCTCACGTTAGGAATTTAATTTTCTAAGATCAAAATGCTCTCTGTATAGTTGCCATCAGTAAAATCGATGGATAATACCTATGTGTTGTTTTGGTCAGGCGAATGAAACCCAACCCCAAAAATTCATTCACACTGACACAACTGCGAATTTTAATTGCGATCGCTACTTATGGAAGTTTTAGCGAAGCGGCATTGCAGTTAGAGATGTCTCAGTCGTCAGTGAGTAATGCGATCGCCACTCTCGAAACCGAACTCGGAGTCATTTTATTTGGCCGGGGTCGTCAGGGTGCCAGTCTGACACCTGTAGGTGAGCAAGTGTTAGCCTACGCCAAGCAAATGATGCAGCTTCGCGAGGAGATCTATAAAACCGTCAACCTCGCCAAAACGCTTCAGAGCGGGCAAGTTCGCATTACCTCATTTCGCAGCATCACCACTCATGTTTTGTCTGGAGTGATTGCTCAGTTTCGGCAACGGTTTCCCCAGATTGGCGTGACTATTTTAGAACAATGGGACAATCAACACATTGTCAATGCTCTACGCTAGGGGCAGGCGGATATCGGCATCATTGATCATCCACTTGACGGTCAGTTTGACACCTGGGAACTGTTGCAAGATGAGTATGTTGTCCTGTTGCCGTCTTCCTTTCAGGTCAAGGGGACTGGGTTAGATTGGGACGATTTACGCAATTATCCCTTTGTGATGTTTTCAGAAGGCGATCAGCATGACGAAGAGGTTTTTGCTCACTGTTCTGTCTTTGATACATTCTTGAAAGTCGCTTACTGGGTCAAGGCAGATTCCAGCATTGTCAGCATGGTGGCTCAGGGGTTAGGAGCGACCATTATTCCTCGTCTCGCAGCCGAACCTATTCCCAATACCATTCAGGTATTCAGCTTGCCTGTACCGCTATTTCGCATGGTTCGAGTGGCAGTTTTGGCAGATGCTTTGTTTCCACCACCCGTTTTTGCGTTTCTGGAAATGCTCAAAGCTGAGTCCAGGTTCTATAGCTGAATTGCCGCTTTTACTGTGGAATGATCTGCAATGTTGATCGAAATCACCCCCGCTAGCTAAGCAACTATTTATACTTCTGCACATTGGCAAGCCTTCAACATTTTTATTCTTACAGATTGAATTCTTGCAGTTCAAAAACCTTTGCGGTCTGCGAAACAGCCCTCACCAGACTGGTAGAGATCATCAGTAGCCGCCTTCCTTTGGGCAAGCTTAAGGGTAAATTACTTCACTCACCTTATGCCAGTCTTTAAACGTCCGCTCAGCTTCCTGAACCGAAATACTCAGAAAGCTTCAGGATTCACTCCCAATCCCACATCATCGGTACTACAGCCGCCAGCATCCGCGCCACAGCAACCCAAAACCCTCGCTCAGCTAGAGCAGGAAATGGCAGCCGAGGCACAAGTTCTACCGACGCGACCGATGCGGCATTCCCCTAACCCTATCGGGCGGACGTTTAACAAAATCAAATGGACTGTTATTTTGCTTGGTATTCCGGCTGGCATGGTTTGGTTTGTGAACCTGCCTTACCCAATGATTCGCCGTCCTGTAGCAGAGGCTGCTCCTATCTTGCTGCTGCCCAGCTACATCAGCATGGACAACCACTATCGGCAGGCGATCGCTTCTGTAGAGCAAGCCGAACAGCTAATCAACAACCCCACCAGTCCCGCCGATATCGACCTGGGAGAGCAAAAAGTCGAGCAGGCACAAAAAAGCCTCAACGCATTGCCAATTGGATTCCTCAACGACTTTCCAGAATACCGCTACTGGTGGTACGACTGGCGCTTTAGCAGCAGCCGATTCTATGATGCTCGCACCACCGTTGCTCAGTTAGAAGCTGTGGTCTTTCAGGAGAAAAACGCTCAGGTAGCCTTGTTTGATGCGGAGCAGGCACTTAACACAGCGAAACAGCAGTATCAGCAGGCGACTACATCTATTGATAAAGGAGTGGCGATCGCCGCTTGGCAATCTGCCCTCGACCAGCTTGCTGTAATCCCTAGTCAAACTCTTGCAGGTAGAACGGCTCAGCAGAAGTATGTAGCCGCTGAGCGTGATTTTGCGGCGATCGTTGGAGTTGCTGCTGGAAACGAGCGAACAAGCGCCATGATTGAGGCAGCAAGGGGGTTTGCATGGGAGGCTGCAAAAGCCGGACAAAACCCGCCTCACTCGGTCGAGCAATGGTTACAGGTCGAGGCTTTGTGGCAGCAAGCTATTCAGGGACTTGAGCAAGTTCCGAATGATGACCTAGTTGGTTATGCAGAAGCACAGCGGCTTTTGGCAGAGTACAACGCTAACTTAGGTCAAATCCGAGTTCGTCAGGAAAATGAACGGATTTCTGTAGCTGCTCTACAACGTGCAAAAGACCAAATTGCTTGGGTGAATAACTATGTTGATGGAGATATAGGCTACATCGCCAGCGAGTTGCAGTCAATCATTAATGATTTGGAAAAAGTTGAGGAAGGCACAACGGCCTATCTGGAAGCTCAAGAACTGCTACTTCTTGCAAATAACAAGCTTAATCAGCTTCAACCTCAATAGCCCCAACACAGGAAAAGTGATGGCTACATGAGTGAGGAATGGGTAGGGGCGCATCATTCGGCAGCTTATTCTAAGCTTGCAATACAATTCTCGCCCGAATGCTACACCCACACAGAATTTGCATCATCTTAGCTGTGTCATTTCATTGCGGTACGATAAATGAATGAATTTCCGCTTAGGGTGCGCAATTTGGGCTTACAAGGAGTGGGTGGGCGACCTGTTTCCGCCGGGAAGCCGTGCGTCTGAGTTTTTGCAGTTATACAGCCGACGATTTACAGCAGTCGAAGGCAACACCACGTTTTACTCCGTTCCTAACGCCGAAATGGTGCAGCGATGGGCAACGGAGACACCACCAGGGTTTAAGTTTTGCCTGAAGTTGCCCAGGGATGTTACCCATCAAGGTTTACTGGTACCTCAAATTCCAAGGGCGATCGCCTTCCTGGAACAGATGCAAGGATTGGGCGATCGCCTCGGACCCATCTTTGCCCAACTGCCACCCAGCTACAGCCCTGCCAGCCTGGATGACTTGAGCAGCTTTCTCACTGCCTGTGCGACCAAAACACCATTAGCAGTTGAGGTGCGTCACTCGGATTGGTTTCAGCCTTCTCACACAAACCAGCTCAACGCAGTGCTAGAAAAATTTGGCGTTGGGCGCGTTTTGCTTGATACTCGCCCAATTTATGAGTGTCCTGGCGATCCGCAGCTCAACTCCGAACGACGTAAACCCAAAGTGCCCTTGCAGCCGACCGTGACGGCAAACTTTAGCCTGATCCGCTACATCAGCCACCCTGAACAGGAGATGAATCAGCGGTTTCTAGCAGAATGGGTAACTCATGTGGATCAGTGGTTGCGTCAGGGCACACAGACTTATTTCTTTGTGCATTGCCCAGTTGAGGCGCGATCGCCTGCCAATGCTCGTCATTTTCAGCAGCTATTAGAACAGCACGGTGCGCCCGTTCCAGCTTTACCCTGGGAAGCGATCGCTCCTCCCCCTTCACAACTCAGTCTGTTTTAGTTTTGGGTCTTGTTACTCTTTATCTCTCCTTCTCCCTGCCGCTGCCGCTGCCCTTCCCTCCTGATAGGATGGAGTTCAGGTCACAATTGATGCAGCTAATACAAAGGTCACTATGGCTTCAGACGAAAAAAATATTGTTCCAACTCAGCCTTCTAAAGGGTTTCAGGCTCAGTCAGAATCTGCAAAGCCAGCAAAGGATGAGCGTCAACAGCTTTCTATCTACCGCAAATCCGAGCTTTACCCGTTACCTAACAATCGACCGATCGCCGACAACGATGTTGACAACCCAGATGAGCTAATGGGCTACCTGGACTAGGTTACGTCTTTTGCGGTTTCTGCCACCAGCAGATCGACTACATCCTCCATGCTGTTTCGGCGCTGGTATGCTTGCCGTTGCCGATCGGCACTCGTTCCATGTTGCAAAGTGTGGTAGACGAGTTGAGAGACTTCATCCCAATCTCCCTGAGCCTCAAGAGCAGGTTTGACAAAGTTCAGCAGTTTGTCAATCATTTCACGAGCCGGAAGGGCCCGTTTATTGATCACATCAATCAGATGTTCTGTTAAGCCATGACGGGCAGCGTGCCAGTGAGCAGCCCGCAAAATCTCAGGACGAACATCTGTAAAGGGTTGATTTTCTGTCACCTCGCCATAGCAGGTTTGCGCCAGGGCACGGGTTAGCCCAGCGACCATGACGGCTTCGTCGATGGTGGTGCAGACATCGGTGACACGAAATTCGATGGTAGGAAAGCGTTCTGATAGGCGAACGTCCCAGTAGATTTTGGTGCCGTCTTTGATCGTTTCGGTCGCAATCAAGTCTTGGATGAGCGCATCATAGTCTGCTTTAGACTTGAATGCTAAAGGAAGTCCGGCCATGGGCCAGCGGCTCCAAAGTTCTGTTCTATAGCTTGCATAGCCTGTGTCTTCGCTTTGCCAAAAAGGAGAGCCTGATGCCAGTGCCAGCAAGGGAGACAGCCACAGACGGGCACGATTCATTACCTGGACGGCAATTTCGCGATCGCTCACTCCGACATGGACGTGACAGCCAAAGATAATCAGGTCGCGCATCAACTGCTGATAGTCCACAATTAAGCCTTTATAGCGCTCTCTGGGCGTCACCTGCTGGTCTGCCCATTTGGAAAAGGGATGCGTTCCGGCGGCAGCAATTTGGCTTCCGTCTTTGGCGGCAGCAGCAATGATTGCACCTCTCAGGCGAATTAGTTCTGAACGAACCTCTGCAAGGGTATGACAAACTTTTGTCGCAATTTCGATTTGCGAGAGGTACACTTCAGGCTGCACGGTGTCACCCAGGGTTTCCTGGGCGTTTGTTAAGATACGGGTGCCGTGAGGACACAGTTCTCGTGTGGTTGGGTCGATTATCTGATATTCTTCTTCGACACCGAGGGTAAATTCTTGGGCTTGGGGTGACATATCGGATATTTCCTTTCGTTAAAACGCCCCAAAAACATTCTCTCTGCAGGGGTGGGCAGCGATGAGTTTGAGCCTATGCATGATTGTAAGAGACGAGGCGGAGAATCTACCGTCCTGTTTGAATAGTGTCAAGGCAGCCGTGGATGAAATGGTGGTGCTGGATACGGGTTCAACGGATGAAACGGTGGCGATCGCCCAGTCCTTTGGCGCACAGGTACATCACTTTGACTGGTGTGATGACTTCTCAGCCGCCCGTAATGCCGCGCTTCAGCACGTCACTGGTGATTGGGTGCTGGTTTTAGATGCAGATGAACGGCTGGAAACTGGAATTGTGCCTCAACTCAAGCAAGTGATGCAGCTAAACACTTGCCTGGTAGTGAATCTGGTGCGTCAGGAAATTGGGGCAACACAATCGCCCTATTCACTGGTGTCACGGTTGTTTCGCCGTCATCCTAAGATTCAGTTTTTGCGTCCTTACCATGCAATGGTAGATGATAGCGTTGCCGCAATTCTTCAGCGAGAACCCCAGTGGCAGGTGGTGGAGTTGCCAGATGTGGCGATTTTGCATGAGGGGTATCAGTCGGGGGCGATCGCTAGTCGCGACAAGCTGCAAAAAGCTCGAATGACGATGGAGCGTTTTCTGGTCAGAAATCCTGGCGATCCCTACGTTTGCAGTAAGTTGGGAGCACTGTATGTGCAGATCGACAAAGTCAGCTATGGGATTGAACTGTTGGAGCGCGGCTTGAAGTCAGCGCAGGTTGATCCCCCAATTGGCTATGAGTTGCACTATCACTTGGGCATTGCCTACAGCCGCTTGCAGCACCTCGACCAGGCAGGAATGCACTATCAGTTAGCGATTCAGCAGCCCATTTTGCCCCGTCTAAAGTTAGGAGCCTACAACAACCTGGGCAATTTACGTAAAGCCACAGGCGATTTAACGGGAGCAAAAGCCGTCTACGAGCAAGCGCTGAGAGTTGATCCCAGTTTCACAATGGGTCACTACAATCTGGGCATGACGCTCAAGGCGATGGGGCAACTGGGGGAAGCGATCACCCAATACCAGCAAGCCATTGAGCTTAACCCAAACTATGCTGAGGCTTACCAAAACTTAGGGGTAACGCTACTTAAGCTGGGTAAAGTGGCAGAGAGCCTAGCCGCCTTTGAACGGGCGATCGCCCTGCACCAACAGCACGACCCCACTGAAGCGCAGCGATTGCGCCAGGGTTTACAGGAAATGGGATTCCAAGTTTAATCAGGCATAGGTCATCAATTTGCCTGAAATGCAGAGTAGTTTTACCGATGAGTCTGAGCGCAAACCTGAACGGGCTGCGTTAATCGTGGGAGCGGGTCAGGGAATTGGACTGGAGTTTGTGCGGCAGTTTTTGCAAGGCGATCGCGCCGATTGCCTTTTTGCTACCTACCGCAACCCAGAATCAGAACTGTTGTCTATCACCGATTCTCGCTTGCGCTGCCTGCCGTTAGATATTACTGAAGAGGCTCAAATTGCCACCATCATCGACAAAATTAAAACCGATACAGCCGCCCTTCACAGCGTGATCAACTGCGTCGGTTTGCTGCACGATGGGGCGATGCAGCCCGAAAAGAGCTTGCGGCATCTGAATTCAGAGCAGTTGATGCGTTACTTTCAGGTCAACAGCATTGGAGCCGTGCTCCTAGCAAAACACCTTCAGCCGTTGTTCAAGCATGGCGATCGCGCCATTTTAGCCACAATTTCAGCCAAGGTAGGCAGCATTGGCGACAACCAGTTGGGCGGATGGTATGGCTATCGGGCTTCCAAAGCAGCGTTGAATATGTTTATGCGAACCACCGCGATTGAATATCGACGCACTTGTCCTAGGGCGATCGTGGTGACGCTACATCCTGGCACCACAGACACTCAGCTATCCCAACCCTTTCAGCGGAGTGTGCCGCCCGAAAAGCTATTCTCTTGCGATCGCACCGTTCGCCAACTGCTAGCTGTCCTCGATCAGCTTCAGGAAAGTGACAGCGGCGAATTCTTTTCCTGGGATGGCAGCAAATTGCCCTGGTAGCTGCTGCATCACCAAGGGCTGCCAATCAGCGTAAACGCTGCCCAGTAGAAGGGGTGAGACAAGTCCTGGGTTTCATTTCTCACTACCCCATCCGGCAGAAGAATAGCGCCTGAGCGAGAGGTGTAGATTTCGCCATCCTGCAGTCGGACTTCGCCGTTGAGCATAGCAATCTGGGTCTGACGCAGTGCTTCTGCTTTAATTGGAACCTCGCGTAACTGTCCATAAAACTCGGTCATCAGGGCCAATGTTCCCTCATCACTGACGTACCAGAGGCTAGCCAGTGCTGACTTCACGCCTGCCTGTACTGCTAATCCGGCAAAGCCCAGCTCAGCTTGCTCGTCCCCTAGCGCCGTCCGACAGGCACTCAAGACCAGCAATTCCAAAGGAGGATTGCTCAGCCCGAGCTGGCGGATTTCGTCCAGCCGCAATTTCTGATTCCAGAACTGGATGTACGACTCGCCTAGTCCACCGGATCTAAATTCTCCGTGGGTTGCCAGATGCAGAATGCCGAAGGGACGCTGTTCTCGCTGCTGTCTAAGATTTTGTACCGTGAAGTCAGCATTGAGCAAAATCTCGCCCGGCCAAAGGTTTGGAACAATGGTTCGGAGTTCGGTTGGCACAGCGGGCAGAGGGAGTTGGTCGCTAAACTCAGAGGCACCCATCGCCAGAACTTCTAGGCTTCGCATATTGGTGTAGCGGGTGTCGGTGAGACTCAGGCTGGGCATTAACCCGACGCTGTATTTTTCGACCAGAAACTGATCGCCGTCATGCAGTGCCGCCAGAGGAATGAAGCGTAATCCTGTATCCAAAATAAAGGAAAGGTTTTCAATTTCCTCAGCCTGCAAGTCTTGCTCCAGGGGAGCAATAAGCCACTGGTAAAGTTGCTGAGCTGGGGGCAGATAGCCCGTTCCTAGCAGGCGAGGATCTGTGATTTGGCTGACTAGTTTGCGTCTGGCTTGTTCGACTTCGGCACGGGTTACGCCTGCCAGTCGCTTACGAATCGGTTCTCCACTTGAGGTGATAAGCAACAGTTCTAGTTCGTCGGTGGGCTGAGGTTGGAATGAGAGGGCAACGCTTTCAGGCTGGCTCGACTGCCGTCCTAAATATTGCTCAAACTGCTGACTGGCGGTTGCCTCTCGCTCGGCAAACCCAGAGTTAAAGGTGCTTTCCACGGGAACAAAGCCGACATAGATCAACGCTGGTTTTACACCAGTTTCCTGCTGAATGTCTAGCAAGGTATTGCGAGCTGTTACCAGAGGTTGTGGGGTCGTAGGACTACTGCCCGTGTTGGAGTCGGGCTCGGATTGTGGCTCAGGCGTGGGGCGTTCGCAATTCACCTGACATTCAGGTCGCGGAATGATCGGGTTGCCAATACCAGGTTCATCGGGATCTTCTCTACCGTCAGGACCATCAGGACCATCAGGATCACCCGGATCAACAAAATCGGTAATGATTCGAATATTTCCGACCGTGACGCTACCTCGAAAAGATCGGTTAGGCGGAGAAGAAATGGCAGAATCACCGCTGGTAATGGTTCCAGCCGTGCCATTGGTGGTACCGTCGCCGACGATGAAGGGAGTTTCTCCATTACCGCCATGCCGAATGGTGATGTCGCCGCCACCAGCTCCGCCAGAACTGAGAATGCTGACTCCCTCAGAATTGCCTTCTACTAGACCAGTTGCGCGAAAGAATCTCTCGGTCGTGATGTCAACCTGACCACCACGTCCAAGCTGGCTAGAAGTGTTGATGGAGGTAACTTGAATATCGCCTGTAGGGTCAAGGGTGACACTGCCACCGTCGCCTGTGGTACCCGTTGCGGCGATCGCCCCTGTAGTAATCTCCGTAATGGCGTTGACCGAAATATTGCCGCCACTGGTACCAGAACTGTTGAGGTTACCTGTCGTAATTGCAGTATCCGAGAAGAGGCTAATTGCACCCCCTGCACCCGTACTGTTGCTGGCATCCAAGGCGGCTGTATTGATCTGACTGCCGTCCAGCAGAATACTGCCGCCGCTGGTCGTGACTGGTCCGAAGAAGGCGATCGCCCCCTCGCTCATCGTGCTCAAACTGCCGCCGCCGGTCGTGATCGCTCCCGTCGTAATTTCCGTAGTGGCGTTGACCGAAATATTGCCGCCGCTAGTGCCAGAACTGTTAAGGTCGCCCGTGGTAATTGCAGTATCCGAGAGGAGGCTAATTGCACCCCCTGTACCTGTACTGTTGCTGGCATCTAAAGCGGCTGTGTTGATCTGGTTGCCGTCCAGCAGAATACTGCCGCCGCTGGTCGTGACTGGGCTGGAGAAGGCAATCGCCCCCTCGCTGGTCGTGCTCAAACTGCCGCCGCCGGTCGTGATCGCCTCCGTAAAGCTCACATCCCCCTGACTGGTCACCAGAAAAATTCCACCGCCTGTACTGATCGGGGCAGATACTGAAGTGGTCGCTTCACTGGTTAGGGTAAAGTCGCCGCTATTTGTGGCGATCGCCCCCGAAAGCAGAATTTCTCCAACGCTATCGATTGTAAAATCACCACCATCAGTATTGATTGGGCTGGAGACCGAGGTAGTACCACCACTCTCAATCCGAAAATTGCCGCTTCCTGTACTGACGGAGCCAAGAACTAAGGTTGCGCCTGAATTGAGGATAGTAAAGTCGCCACCGACGGTTTGCACTGCGCCAGAAAATGTCGTGCTGCCATTGCCGTTGATGGTGAAGTTGCCGCCGTCAGTGATGATATTGCCCGTCAGGTTAATGTCACCGCTGGGAAACAGACTAAAGCCGCCGCCATTGGTATCGAGGTTTTCGGGCAGCAGGACACTGCTGGGGCGAGTCACTCCACCAATGACAATTTCGCCGCCCGTGGACGATAGCCCGTTTCTCAGGTCAACCTCACCCGGTGTGTCAATCGTTAGAGCATTGGTTCCAGGAGCCGCACCAAACGAGAGTGGTCCAGTGGTGATGTTGCCTGCGGCCGTGAGGGCGATCGCCCCTCCTGCTCCACCCGTTAGATTCGTTGTGACGGTGCCAGCGCTGGTATCAATCCCTCCGGTTGTGCTGCTGATCGTGATTCCCTGACCTGCCGTGGCAATATTGCCCGTGACCACATTTTGATCTGCCCGTAGTGTCACGCTGGCATTCCCCTGCCCGGTGATGGTGCCGCCTGTAGTGTTGATCGAGCCACCGGTTCCGGTTGCTTGCAGCGTTACAGGATCATTAAAGGTGAGATCACCAAGCAAATTAACTTGCCCACTGCCGTCAGCCCGTCCAATTGTGATGCTGTCAAATCCATCCTGGAATACAGCCAACTCTGTAGCGAACAGATCAAGGAACAGTGGACCTCCAGCCGCATTTCCTCCTACTTGAATCGTATATTCGGGATTGGCGGTCTGAAGCAACACCGAACCCGTCCCTAAAATTGTGCTGTTGGGCAAGTCGATCGCATCTGCCGTGACGATCAGGTTGCCATCGCCCAGTTGTAGCGTAGCCCCATTGATGATGACTGCCGTACCAGCGTTAGGACTAGCTAGCTCCAGGGTGCCATTGCCCGTTAACGAGAAGGTGCCATTGGTGAGCGAAACCCCATTTTGAAAACTGGTACCTGTGAAAGTAATCCTGCTGGCATTGGATGAAATATTCCCCGATAGCTCTACCCCGCCCAGAGTTTGGTCGTTGCTACCGCTACCGACGATCGTGCCACCACCCGTATCAAGCCGCCCGTTGGGTCGAACTCGCAACGTACCCACACCGCTGTTGTCACTGTCAGCAGTTAAGACCAGGTTGAGCAAATCGCTACCCGCTACGCTGTCAAAGATTTCTGCGTTGATGTTGATGTCGTTTGCGGCTTGCAGCGTCAAGGTATTGCTGCCCGTTCCATCGAAGTCCAGTGCTGTTTGCAAGGTAATGTTGCCGACCTGCGCGCCTGCCGTTCCGGTGGAGACGATCACGTTTGCACCTCCGGTGAGGGCAGCAATTAGGTCATCTACGTCTAGCACTGCGTTGTCATCGATCGCCGCAAACGGATCGTTCACCGTGTCAACGCCATCCGTTGGCGCATCAACAATCGTGATGTTGTAAGGATCGATTAGCCAGGTTCCAGCCAAGCCATAGCGGGCAGAGACATCCGGTGCGCCATTCACGTCCAAAAAGCCGCGGCTGCTGGTTTCTACCAGACCACCATTTCCACGCCGTACCCCACCTCTAGCACTCAAGCTGCCATAAACCCGCGTGGTGTCCTCTGACCAAACGATAATGCGACCACCATTTCCTCGCCTGAGCGCATCCGCGCTGAGGGTAGAGTTTTCGTCTACAAAGGTGACGCTGGCATTGGGAACGCTGCCTTCTCCCTGATAGTCACCGCCCACGCGAATGGTGCCGCCGCTATTGCCAGAGGCATTCAGAGTGGCATCGAGAAGAGCGACGCGATCGCCCAGAACGTTAATTTCGGGGGATTGGCGGTTAGGGGTTGAGGATGGGTGGGAGGCGTTGAGGGTGCCGGAGGCGATCGCCGTTCCCGGTTCGGTGGAAAGGGATAAGTTGGAACCCGTCAGGCTAACGGTGCCATCCCGATTCACAGTTACCCCTGTCGCGTGCTCCACATTTCCTGCTGTCAATAGCTCCGGCAACGACAGTGGCGTAAACGGTAACCCTAATCGCCCCCCAACCCGTGCCCCAATTGTCTCCAGGTCCAAGCTAAGCAGCCTTCCCTCCTGGCTAATTCGTACCAGATTTTCTCCAGGTACAGCCGCAACGGTGATCTGGCCGCCTGGTGCAGTTAGAATGCCCGTGTTGATCACGGTGCCACCTAGCAGGGTAAGCTGTAGTCCTTCACCAACTCGGAGACTTCCGGCATTCAAAATTGAGCCGGGCTGGGTGCTGGTAAAAGCAAAGGAACTAGGATTACCTACTAAGGAAGCGTAATTGTTGTCGGCGATCGCACTAAACCAGCGATTGCCAAACCCAATTCCGTCTGCTGTCGTTGCGGTAAAGGAACCTGATACATCTAACCGCGCACTTGCTCCAAAAATAATTCCAGCAGGATTGATCAGATACAGGTTAGAGTCACCGCCTGTGACTTGAATCAAGCCGTGGATGATAGACGCATCCTCCCCCGTAATGCGTCCTAGAATGTTTTGAATTTGAGAATTAGTCAGAAAATTGGCAGTCTGATCAGCATCCAATCCAAACTGATCAAAGCTGTGAAACAAATTTTCCCCATCACGAGAGAGTGCGCCACCATTGATGATGTAGCGATCGCCATCCCGGGTTACTCGTGTTCCTGCACCATCTTGAGCAGATGTAACCTGAGCCAGAGCTTGACTGGTGCCAACAAGTCCTGCGAGCGGAAGGCTTGCTAACAGCAGAACGATTCCTCGAATTACTCGGCTAATCACGGGTAATGTACTTTCCTTCTGATTGGGTAGCGCCCATCCAAGATAAGCTTGACCGTTCAAAACTCAAGCTCTTTCAGGCATCCCCATCATAAAACTTTAAATTTGGAATGCGTGGCAATCCCCCCCACCCCCTTCTCGCTCAATTTTCAGTCAGATTCTCAACCCTCAGCCTCACCCCGGATAAAGCTCTGTACCACTGTCCACACAGCCCAGAGCAGCGTTGGCACAAACAAAACAAGCATCAACAGTGCCAGCGCTGAAAAGGGAGATAACACGCTCAGCAACACTAACGCTAAAACCAAAACCATTAAAACAGATGGATTCATTGCTCTACTCAATTACTGCATAAAACTATGACTTCACCCTAAAAAGAACCGCACTCATCAGCCTCTAACATTGGGGGAGTTTTTTGAGATCTCATCTTTCAGTAAAAGAAATACTTTTCTGATACTTCTTTCCAGTACTGAACCTTGAAATTTGCCTCCACCTTCAGGCAGAGCAAATGGGGGTTGAAGCTGGTTCTTGAGTGTGAGGTTCTGGCGTAACTGACCAGTCTACGATCTGATCTGGTTATCGCTTCAATTACTTCATTTAAAGGGAGTTTTAAAAATGGCTTCTGTCAACCCAATTCAATTACAAAAGCACCTTAAAGGGATCGATTATCCAGTCGATAAAGAGAACCTAATCAAACATGCTAAAGGGCATGGAGCAGATGACAAGTTGATTTCGGTATTGAATCAACTGCCAGATAAAGAGTTTGAAACACCAGCAGATGTAAACAAAGCTGTGGGTAAAGTTGATTAGGAATGTTAGTTACTTGTTGTAGTAGTTTATTTGTCCATCCTTCTGCATAAGATTACAACTTTCTAACACTTTACTGATTCTCATGTAGGGGTGTAGCATTTGGCAAAAACTCTTGCTCTACTCTTGGGTTCGCATACCAAATGCCACGCCCTACAGCAGATGAACTATGGCAAACAAACTGTAACAGAGTTGCTATATGTTAATCCTGCTTGGGAATTGAGCTTGGATTATGAGAGTATCCTTCTAGAAAAATTCTCGCCGAATTATTCTGAATTGTTTTTATCTACTGTCCTGCTAAAGTAATGCCAAAATTTGCCAATCCTGAAACATGGCAACAGGCTGAGCTATTAATGCAGCCTGCTTTTATTCGGGTCATCGACAATATTCGCAAACAGCTAGAGCAGTCTTCCTGGAAAGGCACCTATCGAAATGTGCAGGTTTGGGCTGAGGGAATTCCCGAAGAAACAAAGGCGATCGCCCTCCACCTCCAGCAACAGCTCGCTGATGCCACACCTGAACAAGCTGCTGATATCGAAGAACAGTTAGCTCGATTGCCTCAACCTTACCCTGGCTACGAACTCTGTCTACAAAAGCACGATCATCAGATCAATGTCGATCTGTGGCAACTGTGTTATCAGATCTGTTTTCGAAATTATGCTCAGTTGGAGTCAGGCGAAACTGAAGTCGTTGAAATTGACACTAACCTGATCGACGAGACAGGCGATGTAGATTGGCAGCAGTTGGACGCAAAAGCACAGCAGTTTGTTGGACGGGTTTTTGACGAGTTGTCTGCGATCGCCAACTCATAAGGGTCCGAACTCGGTAAGATCCGGACAGATAGTTTGACCGCAGGCGCAAGAAAAGCAGCATGAATCAGGAATTACGAAACCTCCAGGCAGCAGCAGGTGCAGTATTTGTTGAGGTTGCAGGGACTTCCGTTCCGAGTAGCTTTGGCAACGAAGCAGCAGCACTTCAGGCAGCACAAACGGGCGTGGCAGTATGCGATCGCTCCCACTGGGGACGTATTCTAGTTTCTGGTGATGACCGCATTCGCTTTCTGCACAACCAGACCACCAACGATTTCAATCGTCTTCAACCTGGGCAAGGTTGTGACACCGTATTTGTCACCTCTACCGGACGCACTGTCGACCTCGTAACTGCCTATGCGCTAGAGGATGCTGTGCTGCTGCTGACTTCCCCCAACCGCCGCAAATACTTGATCGAATGGATGGATCGGTTTATCTTTTTTGCTGACAAAGTAGACTTGAAGGACATCACGGACACCACTGCCGCCTTCAGTTTGCTGGGAAATGAAAGTGATGCGCTGTTGCAAAAACTTGGGCTGGATGAGGCGATTGCACAGCCTCACGCAACTCACCATCTAGTCAATCTTGCTGGGATAGAAACCCGCATCGCCACGGGTAGCGGTCTAGCAACTCCCGGATACACGCTAATTGTGAATGCCGAGCAGTCAGCGGCTCTCTGGCAACAACTCACCGAAGCAGGCGCAGTTCCGCTAGGCGAACAGACCTGGGAACGCTTGCGAATCGAGCAGGGCCGCCCCATGCCCAATTCTGAACTCACTGAAGACTACAATCCTCTGGAAGCAGGACTGTGGCGCACTATTTCGTTTAGCAAAGGCTGTTATATTGGGCAGGAAACGATCGCCCGCCTTGACACCTACAAAGGCGTAAAACAGCAGCTTTGGGGAGTGCGACTCAGTCAATCTGCAACTCCCGGTGAACCGCTACTGCTGGGTGAGGAGAAAGTCGGAAAACTCACCAGTCTGATTGAAACCGAGCAAGGACTGTTGGGACTAGCCTACGTTCGCACCAAAGCAGGGGGGGCAGGGCTAATGGTTAATGTTGGGGCTGGAACAGGGGAGGTTGTGGATTTGCCTTTTCTAACACGCGATCGCACTATTTAAGGGGATGGACTAAACGGGAATGGGCTAACTTTAACTCTTTGTCTTTCCAAACACTTCGATTTTATTGATGGAATTGTTAACTTGCTTCGTTTTTGAATTAGCACAGCCTTTCCGCAAGTCAACCAGGCGTTTCGAGGCATAGTCTTATTGGAGTACAAACAAACTTCTTCAAAGCAGCGCCAACAATGTCCTTAAGCTCAACCATTCGCCGTTTAACTTGCCAACATCTGTCGTTGTTAGTTTTGGCGGTTAGCTGGCTCCCGTTGCCTGTCTGGGCTGCCTCAGCAGGTGAGTATCGGCAGCAGGGCTTAGCCTATCGGCAGCAGGAACGGTTTCCAGAGGCGATCGCCGCTCTCCAAAAAGCCGTCGAACTGGAACCCCAGAACGTCTCCGGTCGAGTTCTCTTAGGCTGGACACTACACCTGGCAGGGCAAGAGACGGAAGCCGCCAATGCACTGGTGATGGCGTTTTACCTGAACCCGCAAGATGTTCCTACCCTCAATGCTTTAGGCATTGTTTACCTGGTGGGCGGCGACCTGACCGCTGCCGCTATTACTCACGCCTGGGCTGCAGCGCTTCAGCCCGATAACGAAATTGCCTACTATAACCTCAGCCTCACCTATCAGCGAATGCAGCAGCATGACTGGGCGATCGCCACTGCCACCCGTGCCGCCGAACTAGAGCCAAGCAATCCACACCCACTGGTTGCGCTGGCGATCGCCCACTGGAGCAAAGGCGAACAGCCCGAAGCAAAACAGACCTATCAGCAAGTACTAGGATTGGACGGGCGATTTGGCGATTGCCCCTTCCTCGACCTTGATCTAAAACGAGCTGCCTTCAGCCCTGAGCAAATTCAACTTGCAAAACAAGTCCTCTCAGAGTCAGAGTAACCTTACAACATTCCTACTGCCGATTCAGCTTGCGATAAAGCATTGCCTGAACAGGTTGTCCCTGACGAAAATGGCGTTCAACCACGGCTCGCACCTCGTCAGGATGCACTTTGGCGTACCAAACCTCGTCAGGCAACACCAACACCATTGGACCGTTGCCGCACTGCCCTAAACAGCTAGACGCAGTAATTGACACATCGGCGATCGGATGTGCTTCAAATGCTGCCAGAACCTTCGCAGCATTCTGCTTGCGACAGGTTTTGTTTTGGCAAATCAACACATTTCTCGTAACAGTCAAAACTCCAGCCTCATCATGCCAACCCCTTCGATGCTAACCATTCTGGGTTAAACAAGCGGGATTGATAGCGGTTACCACCATCACAAAGAACGGTGACAATTGTGTGACCTGGGCCAAGTTGTTTGGCGATCGCCACTGCTGCAGCGACATTGATGCCAACTGAGCCCCCCATGAATAAGCCGTCTTTCTCCAAAAGCTGATAGATCACGCTTAGTGCTTCCGGGTCGTGAATCTGAATTGCGTCATCGATCGGTGCTCCTTCCATATTGGCGGTGACGCGACTGTTGCCAATTCCTTCAGTGACGGAGCTTCCTTCGATTTTGATTTCACCCTTTTTGGCGTAGCTGTACAGTCCGCTGCCCATCGGGTCTGCTAAGACACATCTAATCTCAGGATTCTTTTCCTTGAGAAACATTGAAACTCCGGCATAGGTGCCGCCTGTGCCAGTCGCGCAAGTCCAGGCATCAATTTTGCCGTTGGTTTGCTGCCAGATTTCGGGGCCGGTGGTTTCGTAGTGCGATCGCCGATTTGCCAGATTGTCAAATTGGTTAGCCCAGATTGCGTTCTCCATCTCCGCTGCTAACCGACCAGAGAGTTTCACATAGTTGTTCGGGTCACGATAAGGTACGGCCGGAACGGTTCGCACCTCTGCACCTAGTGTTCTCAACATATCGATCTTTTCCTGCGACTGCGTATCAGGAATTACGATCAGACACTTGTAACCTTTGGCATTGCAAATGTGTGCTAGCCCAATGCCCGTATTACCCGCAGTGCCTTCTACAACGGTGCCGCCTGGTTTCAACAAGCCTCGCTCTTCCGCATCCTGAATGATAAACAGAGCTGCCCGATCTTTAATCGACCCACCCGGATTGAGGAACTCGGCTTTCCCCAGGATTTCGCATCCCGTTTCTTCGCTAAAGCTGTGCAGCCGAATGAGTGGTGTGTTACCAACTGCTCCTACAAATCCATCTCTAATATCCATGCCCAAATTCCTGAGTTCTTTTCCTGCCAAAATTCTAAAGCTTTGCCTAACGCTGTTTAATCTATCTCTACCCTAGACTTAACAGCGAACTTTGGGATGAACAGCTTTGAGTTTTGAATTTTGAGTTGGCTTAAGATGAAATTGCACCTTTTGTTGCCTGTGCCGTATGGCGATCGCCCCCACCACCCAACCAGCTCAAATTTTTTATCCCAGTTCCGACGGTGAACCTGTGGCAGAAACTTACATTCATTTCTATGCTCTGCTGGTCACGCTAGAAGTTCTCAGACAATACCTCGAGGGTCGTCAGGCAACAGTATTAGGAAATCAGTTTCTTTACTATGCTCAGGGTTTTCCTAAACTGCGGGTTGCGCCTGATGTAATGGTAATTTTTGACGTTGCTCCGGGTGGGCGGGACAACTACAAGACCTGGGAAGAAGGACAGGTGCCATTTGTCATCTTTGAAATGACTTCCAAGGGCACTCAAAATCAGGATCAGCACTTCAAGAAAACGCTATACGAACAGTTGGGCGTGCAAGAATACTGGCTGTTTGATCCGAAGGGCGAGTGGATCAAACAGCAGTTGCAGGGCTATCGCCTGCGAGGAGAGCAATATGAACCGATCACGGATGGTCGCAGCGAACCACTACAGCTTCGCGTAGAAGTTGATGGGCAATTGCTCGCTTTTTATCGGGAGGACACAGGCAAGAAACTGCTGATTCCTGGTGAATTGGCCGAAGCCTTACAAGCAGAAACGCTAGCTAGACAGCAAGCCGAAGAACGGGCTGAGCAAGCTGCCTTGCAGGTTGAGCAGTTGAAGCAAAGATTGCGATCGGTTGGGATTGATCCAGATGCCGATCTCGATGCGGAATCAGCACTTTAGACTAAAGATATTTTTCAACCGCAGTCGTGAATGTCTCGTAGGGGGCAACGCCGACCAGGTTTTCTACCAGTTCGCCATCTTTGAAGACCATAACTGCCGGGATGCTGCGAATGCTGTATTTCTTAGCAGTTTCTTTGTTCTGGTCTAAATCAAGCTTTACAACCTTTGCCCGTCCGTCATACTCTTCAGCCAACTGATCAATCAAAGGGGCAATTTTACGGCAGGGACCACACCAGCTAGCCGTGCAGTCAACGACTACCAGCTTCTCGTCAGCTAGCAGTGTATCAAAGTCACTGTCCTGAATATAAGCGGCGGTTCCCATGATTTTGTCCTCTGAGTTGGGGCGATCGCTAAAGCAGTTGTAGACTGCACAAACGGTCAAGTCCCCTTCACTATCCCACGTTTAGGGACGGCTCAGCGAAGTGGATTGCTCAATCAGCCGCTGAAACTCTACCAAAGCCGCTTGATGCTGCTCCTCAGCAACCCAGGTAAAATCATTGTGCCCTGCGCCCTCTATCCACAGCGAAAGCTTTGGTTCGAGTGCAGCATCGTACAGCCTTTGCCCATGCTCTACCGGAATGTCTGCATCTGCCTCGCCGTGCATCACCAGTACAGGGCAATCGACCTGAGCAATCCTTTGTACACTAGGAAATTTGTCAAACGGCAGGATGGGAATAGGCACCACGACTCGAAACGCAGAGGTGAATGTACTCTCCAAAATCAGTCCCGCTACCGAATGGCGAGTCGCTAGCTCAACGGCTGACCCTCCTCCCACCGATCGCCCATAAAGGATAACTTTGTCAGGAGAGACCCCAAGCTGCTGAGTGAGATACTGATAAGCCGTTTCAGCCTCTTCATAGGCATTGCGTTCGCTGGGTTTGCCGTCACTGGTGCCATAGCCGCGATAGTCATACGCAAAAACGCCAAATCCCCAGCTCTGCAAGCGAATTAACATCGGCTGGATGTCTCCCAGGTCTTCCGCATTACCGTGAATGTAGAGCAAGGTGTAATCTGCTTCTGGGTTAGGCAGGTATGTGGCTGAAATCTTCTCACTGTCACTGACGGGCAGTTTTAGAATA
Source organism: Leptolyngbya sp. FACHB-541 (assembly GCF_014695875.1). Lineage (NCBI taxonomy): Bacteria > Bacillati > Cyanobacteriota > Cyanophyceae > Leptolyngbyales > Leptolyngbyaceae > Leptolyngbya > Leptolyngbya sp. FACHB-541. The sequence goes on from NZ_JACJPC010000021.1 coordinate 51,914, forward strand.
TTTTCTGTGTCTTGATAGCTGGCAGGCTGAGGCAAGAAAATCATTCTATCTGCCACAAAAAAGACATACACCATAAAAAAGGTGTAAATGAAGACCAGCGATCGCCCCAGCCTTTTCCAACTGAGTTCTCCAATCAGCAGCTTTCGCCATTTTGATTGCGGCATGACACCCTACAGCAAAATTTGAGTAGACCGTATTCTACACGCAAACAAGTATAAATGGATATGAGTAAAGTTAGGTGGCGATCGCCCTAATACTGTACTGCTGCTACTTGAACCAGGTTTGCTTGAGAGCATCCTGATCCCAGTTTGCTAAGGTTGCTGCTGCGCTGTAAGTGCTTTGGAGAAACGCCATCAGTGCGCGATCGGGATCGTCAGCCTCGCGTACGGCATCAAGCGGCAAAACAAATTCTCCCAGCCCCTCATGGAAAAAGGCCGACTCAGGCTGAACGGGTGCCTTCCCAAACCCATCAGGAGCAGGATAAGCGTAAGAATAAAACGCAGGATAGCCCAATCCTGCACCCGGCCAAAATCCAGCGCTACTCACTTCCTGAGAATAGGCTTCTTTAGCAACAGCATCGGGTAAGTGAGGAACACCACCCGGATGCTCTGGTGCAGAGCGCCCTGAAAAGCGTGTTACTGCCATGTCAAAGCTGCCCCAAAAGAAATGTACAGGGCTGACTTTACCCGCAAAATGAGAGCGAAACTCACGCAAGACACGCTCACTCTGTAGCAAAACTCGCCAGAAACGATTGGCATATTCTGCATCATAGGACTTGTGAATTTCGTCCTGTTCAAAAGGAATGGGATCAGTGACTTCATTCGGACTGGTATTGATCTTGATGGAAATATCAAGGTCAGCCAAAGCCTGCATCACTGCTCGGTAAAAGTCTGCAACAGAGCGAGGAGCTAATTCAACAATTCGCTGCTGTCCTTCGCTGGTGCTGATTTGCAGTTGATGGTCGATGAAATCAAAGTCAATTTGAAAAACACGGCTACCGTAAGGAATCGTTGCGGTCGTCAGTCCCCGGGCTGTCAAATACAGCGGGACGTGCCAGGAATGGTTAATCCAGGGGGTCTGCACCAACCGGATCTTGCCTACAACCTGAGTCCACATGTGTAAGGTCGTGTAGGTGTCCTGCCAAGCATCAAGAGCCAAACTAGGCCAAAGGTCAGACATACAATTTCAGATATAGAGGAATTGGAAGAAACTAGACTTGGAAACACTGAAACTCTTCTTAAGACTATTACATCAATGAACTGGATTATAGAAGATGGAGTTTTTGGAAGTGCGATCGCCCCTCTAATCGACGAGATTCAGTCTCAGGGACATCAAGCAAAAGCGGTTGACTATATCAAAGGCAACACGGATTACAAATCGTTCTTTCATGAAGACGAATGCATTCTCTTCTACGGATCGCTACATATCGCGGAGCAGATTCTAAAACAGCAAACGCAAGCTGAGAAAAGCTGGGTTCCTGGTGTGATAGGTACAATACAAAACTATTTTTGCTCCCATTACTACCCTTATCTAAATAAGTGGTTATTCAATTCACAGCATTACATTCTACCGTTAAGAGAAGCTTCTCAACGAATCGCGCTTGATCCAGATTCACTATTTCCAGATCACTCTGCTCGTCGCTTGTTTGTCCGTCCCGATAGCCCACTGAAGCCTTTCCCAGGTAGCGTTTACTCCTACACTGAACTGGCTGATTTACAAAACTTCTGCGATCGTCACTATTTGGCTGATTTAGAACTGCCAGTCGTTCTTGCACCAGAACAACAAGTTGAAGCTGAATGGAGAGTTTTTATTGCTGAAGGGCAAATTCTTAGTGCTTCCCAATACAGGCAGTTTGGCAAACCTTACTATCAGTTTGGAATGCCTGAGTCAATTCATGATTTAGCAGTGGCGATCGCTCAGCAGGAATGGCAACCCGATTCAATTTGGGTTCTTGATCTTTGCTGGTCAAAAGGATCAGCTTATGTACTCGAAATCAATTTTTTCTCATGCTCAGCTCTTTACTACTGTGACTTCTCCCCAATCGTCAAAGCAGCTTCAAAAATTGCTTTAGAGCAGTGGTGTTCAGGTGAAAGATAAGAGGTCGAGGTTTATCGATCACAAAATCTCGTTGCGGCTAGAGGCTCCTAGCTGATTGCTCTCCAGACGGCTGAGTTCACCGGGGGTGAGCGTGGGAGGAATTGAGGATTGTGCGCCCCATTGAGTGGTCAGGTTTTGCAACAGAACGTCTTGCTGATTGCGGAGTTCATCAAGATTCCAGCCTCGGTTGATGATGGCAAACCAGACTAGACCGCGATCGCGAGTTGAGATTGCCCCTGCCAAAGAGCTAACGTCTGCTAATGTGCCTGTTTTGACTGCCGAAGAAATGGGAATGCGGCGACCTGCGAGAGTACCGCGATCGCGCCCAATCACCGGAAACAAGTCCGCTACGTTCAGGCTTTTGGGCTGTAAGTTGCGCTGAATGGCTGTCAGCATGGCAACGACTGCCCGTGGAGAAATCCGATTTTCAACGCCCAGCCCAGAGCCGTTGATGAGCTGAATTTCTTCAATTGGCACATTTGCGGTGTCGGCACAGAGTTGCGCTACTTTCTCAGCCCCACCCAAAGAGTTTGCCAACATTTCAGACATAACGTTGTTGCTGTAGATGTTCATTGCCTTGAGAATTTGCGACAGAGGCAATGAGCTGTGCCGAATGAGGGGTTGGGGACTGCGGCTGTTAACTTGTTCCAACGGGGCAGCTTGCACTGAGCCTGCAACAACGACTTGAGGGCGAGGAGTGTTAGACGGCAGCATTCGATATTGATTTTCGACCTCGCCAGACCAGAGCGTAGAATTGATGCCTTGCCGCAAAAAGTTTCCGGCCGTCACGGGATCGGTTTCGTAATTCATGGCGAAATTGCCCGTGATCACCAGATTCCCGGAAATGCGGTTAATACCTGCCTGATTCAAGGCATTGCCGAGGGCGATCGCCTCTTCCCACACAAACAGCGGATCGCCGCTACCCTGAACGATCAAATCGCCCTGCAACGTTCCTGCTTCAACCGTCCCAGTGGTGCTAACCAGCGTTTCAAACTGATGGTCGGGTTCCCAGGTTAAAAGCGCCGCGAGAGTTGTTGCAATTTTCGTCAGCGAGGCAGCAGGTAGGGGAACGTTTCCCTGGTTTTCTGCCAGAACTTGGTTTCCTTCCTGAATCCATACTCCCTGCTCCGTCGCGGGTAAATCCTGCTGAGTCAGTTGAGCAAGATGCTGCTGTACGACAGACTCAGCTCTTGGATCTAGTGCAAATTCAGGTTGAAGCAAAACCTGCACTTGGATCGCATCTAACCAGGTTGACCAATTAGCTGACTTGAGAGTCTGAATTTCAGCCGTATTCAGCCATGTTGAGAAAAAGTTTGAGATCAACAGCTCTAGCACGCGTCGTCTTCCTTCAAGGACTTGGAGTAAACCCGATAAAATGGGAATGGACTTAACTTCTGAGGCGTTTGTTCCAGTTTTGATTAGCTTTAGTTTTTACTATCAGCCAGACCTAATCTATGGCTAGACCTGACCAAAATCAAGTATTGCGGCAGTTGCCCATTGTGGTAGGTGTTTTGGCGGGTTCGCTATTGATGATCAATCGCCTGCTGACCCCGGCTCCGAGTGGTTTTCAGGCGCGATCGGATGCGTTGGGGATCATCGTTAGTGCCCTACTGATTCTAACGGGCTTGCTGTGGCAACAAGTGCAGCCGCGACCGCCCGAAGTCGTTGAGCTAACTGGTGAAGAAGGGTTTGAGTTAGCGCTAGATTTGCCAGATCCCGTCAAAACAGAATTAGCCTGGGCTTCGCACCTGCTGTTGACCAATACCGTGACGCGATCGCTCGTGGTCTATTATCAGGGGCGAGTGCTGCTGCGACGTGGCATCCTGGCTCCCAACTCAGAGGTTAAGCCAGGAGACATCCTAAAGCGAGTGTTGGAAAAACAGAAGCCTGTATACCTGGTGAACCTCAAAATCTATCCGGGGCGAGTCGAATTTGACTATTTGCCAGAGAATACTCAAGGAGTGATTTGTCAGCCCATCGGCAGTGAAGGGGCGCTGATTTTGGCAGCTAATGCCCCCAGAAGCTACACGCAGCAAGACGAAACCTGGATCGCTGGAATCGCCGATAAGCTGGCAGATACTCTAAGCCGATCTCCGTTAGTATCCTCTGAAGCCTAGTGACTTCGTCATTCCTTCTTATTCAGACGCGATTGTGGAAGTTCAACCCGCTTGTAGGGGCGAATCGCGATTCGCCCTTACCCCAAACCCCCTGATTAAATTCTTGTCTGCATCGTTGCGTTCCCAACCAAAGTTCAACTCAAGCAAACCCACTGTGAGGAGATATTGTTAATGGCAGTTCTGTACTGGTCGTTGGTCGCGCTAATGATTGTCGGTGTGATTGGGGCAGTGGTTCCTGGCATTCCTGGAACTAGCTTGATTGTAGTGGCGATCGCCATCTGGGGTTTCGCTCAAGGATTTACAGGGCTCTGGATTCCCATCGCCGTCGCGATTACAGTGCTGCTGCTCAGCATTGGCGTTGACCTGCTGGCAACCTACTGGGGCGCAAAAAAAGCAGGAGCGAGCAAGTGGGGACAAATTGGAGCGATCGTGGGCTTGTTCCTGGGCTTCTTTGGACTGCTTCCAGCGTTGCCGTTTGGCGGCCCACTGTTGGGAATTCTGATTGGTCCACTAGCCGGAGCCATCATCGGTGAATATCTCTATCGAAAAGACCTAAACCTGGCAGTTAAAGCCGGAGTTGGTATTGTCGTTGGCTCGCTAATTGGTAACTTGATTCAGGGCGTGCTGGCGATCGCCGTCGTCGTGGTCTTCCTTGTCTCAACCTGGCCGCAAGTACAGGCATTTTGAAGCGATCCGGTTTGCAGAAATTTTAGTCAGACATCTCATCCAGCAAGTCTTGCAGTGCAGCTTTCATCTCCTCAACTGTGGTCGTAGCAGTGCCAAACTGCCGCACCACAATACTGGCTGCCAGGTTGCCTAGAATGGCTGCTTCCCAGGCAGACGCGCCGACTGTCAGAGCGATCGTGAGCGCCGCCGCCACTGTGTCACCTGCACCTGTAACATCAAATACTTCGGTGCGATTAAACGCGGGGATCACGGAATGGTTGCCATTGCGGTCAAACAGGCTCATTCCCTCCTCGCCTCTGGTAATTAGAACATGCTGTGCCTGAGTTAGCGCTAAGAGGTCACGTCCGGCTCGTTCGAGTGCTTCAGGAGAGGCGATCGCGTATCCCACCGCGAGTTCTGCCTCCGGCAAGTTTGGCGTAAACAAAAAGGCTCCAGCGTAGCGATGCAACTCAGTTTGGGCATCTACCACAGTTTGAGTATGGGACAGAGCTGCCTCAATTACAGGTTGAGTTAGTCCGCCATCTCCATAATCGGAACAGACTACCGCCTGAGCATCCTTTGCCTGCTGTTGAATGTATTCTGCTAGCTGAAGTTGCAGGCTGAGATCGGGCAAGCTATCTGATTTGCGATCGATTCGCACGATCTGCTGGGTTACAGATTGCCGAGCATGACCAGAGATGCGAGTTTTGGTCACGGTGGGTCGATCCCGATCGACCAAAATTCCCTGCGTATCAATTCCTGCTGCTTCAAAAATTTGCCTTAGCGCATTTCCCTGGTCATCTTTCCCGACCAGCCCAACAGCCTTGACTTGCGCTCCTAGCTTCGCCAAATTGTAAACTGCGTTGGCTCCCCCACCCGGCACCTGTCGCGTCGTCTCATGCCGCAAAATCAACACGGGAGCTTCCCGCGAAACTCGCTCAACTTGTCCTGTCAGAAATTCATCCAGGGTGAGATCGCCGACTACCAGGACTTGCGATCGCCCAAAATTCTCTAAAAGTTGCCAAAGCCGATCAGCCGCAGATCGGAGTTGAACAGTAAAGTCAGCTTCTAGGGTCATAGGCGGTTGTTAGAAATTGAGGGTTGGAGATTGGGGGTTAGCCTTCTTGGAGAAACGAGATAAATCGCGTCTTGTGGACTGATAGCGATCGTTCCATAATCTACAGGCGAATTAGGGGCGACGCATCCCCCCTAATTCCTAACCCCCAACCCCTAATCCCTAATTTCCTTGGGTTAGTGGTGCAAATAGCTCCTTAGGAATCACTCCGTGAATTCCTTTGACGATATCGACAACCTGAGAAACCTCAAAGTCGATTGCTGCACTCCCGAAAAGAAGCGCATCTGGCTTGGTCAAACCATATTCCTCGTTGACGATTCGCAGATATTCACGCACTGACTTTTTCATTGCCTCATCCAAGTCTTGGTCAAGACCGACTGCAATCCACGCATCTTCGGTTTCACCGACTGGCGCTTCTAGCGTCATACCTTTATGAACAATGAGCTCAAAGGTAGGCGTGAGAGAGCATTCGATCGCTGTCAGCGCAACCTCTCCATTACCCTGAGCACAATGAGGATCGCCAGAATAAAATAGCGCTCCGGGCACTTGAACGGGTAAATAAAGGCTGCTGCCTACTCCTAAAAGCTTAATATCTACGTTGCCGCCGTATAAACCAGGCGGAACTGAATTGACTGCATCTTCAGGATCAGCCGGAACAACGCCCATCAGTCCCATGAATGGCTTCAGCGGAATGTTTAAGTTAGGCAGTCCATTCGTTGGCTTAAAGATGCCGATGTCATTCTCGCGGTCAATGGGAATGACTTTGGTGTAGATCGGTTCACCATTCTCAGGATATTCCCCTGGGAGAGAACCTCTGCCATGACGGTTAGAAATCACACCGTAGGGTACGCGGTAATCAATGTTGAGGGTCTTGATTTCCAGTACGTCTCCCGGTTCTGCCCCTTCTACATAGATGGGACCAGTGATCACGTGTGGGCCAGGGCCAGTTTTCTCGACCTCTGCCTTGATCTGCAACTGGTCAGGCAAAATATCTGATTCAGCAATACCACTACCTGTGAGAAATTCGATGGTGTCTCCCTGGTCAGCCAAAATGCCTTCGTGAGAAACAGTTTGCATAACCAAGCGATCGCCCGACTGCACTCGCAAAATCGGCTCACTGTCTGGCTTAAACAGTTCTCCCCAAATCACGTTTTCAGGAGTAGACAAGACCTCATAGGTCTGACCAGTTGCCGTTGCTGGAGAAGGAAACACGCCCCCCACAATTGCCCACAGAGAGAGAGCGATCGCCGCAGTCACACCTGCGGTCAATCTCAACCTGCGAAACCGGCGACTGCGTCCTCTAATTGTTTCAGTGACCAAGCTGATGCCTGAACGAATCTGATCTACAGGTCGCTCTAGCCGAAAACCTTGCTTTTTTCTCACCTTTATCTCCTAGTTCGCTCCTACACCCGTGCTTAAGGAGTTTCCTCAGGGCTAGAACCTACGTGATCAAGACGCAAAACCGGACAAAGGGAACAGTAGATGCTTTAGATTTCTTAGTTTTACGTATGAATACGCAAGGCCGAGCTTGGAAGCTCCTTAAATTCCGGTAGATGGCATTAGTGAACAGGTTTTCAGGAATGAATTTTGTAGCATATGCTACAAAATTCATTCCTGGTTATGCCAAAAGTAGTACTCTAATCCTGACTCTCACTCTAAAATGTATCCTTTAACACAACGCCTACCTACGACACAAGGGAATCTAAATTTTACGAGATCCAAGAACTGCTTACTGATAGCGCTGGGTCGGTTGTGCGTATGCGAATTTTGCTTGTTGAAGATGATGCCAGGTTAGGCGAAGCGCTCTCAGAGGCGCTGACTGACCAACGCTATGTTGTAGATGTTGCTAAGGATGGGGAAAAAGGTTGGCAGCAGGTGACAACCTTGCCCTATGACCTGATTTTGCTGGACGTAACGTTGCCCAAGCTGGATGGCATGAGCCTCTGCCAACGTCTGCGAACTCAAGGCTATGACCAACCGCTGATGATGATCACCGCCCGTGACACTAGCGCTGACAAAATTGCTGGACTGGATGCGGGAGCCGACGACTATGTGGTAAAACCGTTTGACCTGCCAGAACTGTTGGCTCGAATTCGTGCCCTCCTGCGTCGCGGCAGTTCTGGTTCCTCTCCAGGAATGCAGTGGGGCAGGTTGCAGCTAAACCCCAGTACCTATGAGGTGCAGTATGGCGATCGCCCCCTCCGGCTCACCCCCAAAGAGTTCTCTATTTTAGAATTGCTCGTCCGCAACGGTCGCCGCGTTCTTAGTCGGGCCGCGGTGATTGAGCACATTTGGTCTTTGCAGGAGCCACCCGAAGAAGACACGGTCAAGGCACATATCAAAAGTTTGCGCCAAAAGCTAAGAGTCTCTGGCGCGCCTGAAGACCTGATTGAGACGGTGCATGGCTTGGGATATCGGCTAAAGCAGATTTAGTCGATATCTATTCCTAAAAGTCCAGATGTCCGCTCAGGCGTTTCTCTAAAAGCGTGTATCGCTGCTGGTCTTTGACCTGCCGGACGGCAAGGGCGATCGCCTTTTGTGGCCCCACCAAAATCGCCAGTTTTTTGGCACGAGTCAGTCCGGTGTAAATTAAGTTGCGGCTCAGCATCAAGTAGTGCTGCATATAGAGCGGCAGAATCACCACCGGATACTCACTTCCCTGACTTTTGTGAATGGTGACTGACCAGGCTAAAGTAATTTCGTTCAAGTCGGCGTAGTCATAACTCACGATCCTTTCTGCGAATTGCACGCTCACTTCTTGTTCTTCTGGATCGATCGCCGTAATCACTCCTAAATCTCCGTTGAATACTTCGCGATCGTAGTCATTCACTTTTTGGATGATGCGATCGCCCACCCTCAACACCATTCCGCCCCGCTCAATCTGTGCCTTTGTGGAACTGGGCGGATTAATTAAAGATTGCAGTACACCATTCAAGTTGCGCGTCCCGACTTCCCCGCGTGTCATCGGACATAACACCTGTACATCTCGCGCTACATCAAAACCTAATTGCGGAATCAGATCGGTGATCAAATCATGGATTGCCTGAATTCCGGGCTGTGGCTCTGGTGCGCCTAACCACAAACAGTCCGATTCAGGTACATTAGACACAGGCTCTAGCTGAGGAAACTGACCCTGATTAATTCGGTGAGCATTACTCACGATCTGACTAGTTTGAGCCTGACGAAAAACTTGTGTTAGTCGCACCACCGGGATTTTTTCTGACGCAATCAAGTCCTGCAAAACCGCACCTGGTCCGACGCTGGGTAACTGGTCAATATCTCCCACAAGCAGCAGTTGAGCATCCAGAGGAATAGCTTTGAATAGAGAATTTGCCAGAAACAAGTCCAGCATGGAGGCTTCATCCACAACAATTGCCTGCGCTGGAATTGGATACTCCTGATCGCGCTTAAACTTCATCGTTTTGGGGTCAAATTCCAACAAACGGTGAATCGTTTTAGCAGGTTGCCCCGTCATTTCACTCAGTCGTTGGGCTGCCCGTCCCGTGGGGGAAGCAAGAGCGATCGCCTTTCCCATTGCCCTCCACAGTGCCACAATAGTGCGTGTCGTAAACGTTTTGCCGCAGCCTGGTCCACCCGTGAGAATTAACACGCGCTGAGTAGCAGCCATTTCGACCGCATGGCGCTGCTGGTCTGAAAGCTGTAAGCCAGTTTTTTCGGTGAAGCGATCGATCCAGCGCTGTACTCGTGGCAGATCTACGGTGAGGGGTTGATTGAGCAGTTGTTGCGATCGCTCTGCCAGTTTCTTCTCTGCCCCAAAGAAAGGAGGAGCATAATAAACTCGTGTTTCTGTGTCGGGTATCTCTTCCTCAACCAGTTCTCCATCACTCACCATCAGTTGAATGATAGATGATACCTGTGTTGGTTCAGGTTGGTGATCGTCTATTTCCAGCCGTTTCACCACTCCATTCACTAACTCATCTTTGGGTAAAAAACAGTGCCCTTCTTCAGAGGCTTCTGTTAACACATGGAGAGTGCCGCTGCGATAGCGAAACTCTGAATTAGGCGCAATTCCTAAGTTGCGGGCGATCGCATCTGCTGTGACAAAGCCAATACCATATACATCCGTCGCCAGTTGGTAAGGATTGCCGGTTACCGTGGCGATTGACTCATCTCCATACTGCTTATAAATCTTCACCGCATACGTGGTCGAAACTCCGTGCCCTTGCAGAAACAGCATCACCTCTTTGATTGCCTTCTGCGTTTCCCAAGCCGCTTGAATTAACTTAACTCGCTTCTTGGCAATTCCCGGAACTTCTGCCAAGCGTTCTATCTGATGTTCAATCACCTCTAGAGTTTCTAGCCCAAAGTGCGCCACAATCCGCTTAGCTGTCACCGGACCTACCCCTTTAATTAAGCCACTGCCTAAATACTTTTCAAGTCCTGTGAGCGTCGCAGGTTTGGTTTCTCGATACTGAACAACCTGAAACTGTTGCCCATACTTAGGATGTTCTCGCCAGGTGCCCTGAAGCTGTAAAGTCTGCCCTGCCTGAATATTGGCAAAATTGCCAACGATCGTCACTAACTCACTGGTGCGAGGCGCTTTCAGCCGCGCTATTGTATAGCCCGATTCCTGAGAATGGTAGGTCAACCGCTCCACCACCCCTTGCAGTGGCTCAATCGGTGGCGCAGCCTGAGCATTCCCCTGAGACTGATTGGGGGGCTTCTCCGCAGCAGTTTGATATCTTCCCGATGAGTTCGACACAGTAACTGTTGGCGCTGAATACTTCTAGTGTGCCAGCTAGACGCGGCATTGGGGTTGGCTGCTCGCCAAGTTAGGTAAGTTGCAGTCTGGGTAACCTAAGGGGGTTGGGACAAACTCCTCTCTGATTTGAAGGCAATGCAGCAAAAATACAGCGCGATCGCCAGCGTCATCAAGCTCGTCGGTCGGTTTGGCAGATTCGCTAAACCGTCGTTAGAAGGTGTTACCGTTTCACCGTCTGAACTTTCTTCAAATCCAGCGATCGCCCCCTATTCTGTTCCTGACAACGAGGACGAAAGGCTAGATGTGCTGCGACGATATCAGATTCTTAATACTTTGCCTGAAGCAGAGTTTGACGATCTAACCGAGCTAGCAGCTTACATTTGCGGTAGCCCCATTTCCTTGCTCAGCCTTACTAGTGCCAATCAGCAGTGGTTTAAGTCCAGGGTTGGGTTAGATGCTACTAGCGCACCGAGAGAGTTTTCCTTCTGTTCCCACGCAATCCTCAATCCAGACGATCTGATGATCGTACCTAACATGCTAGAGGATGAGCGATTTGTCGATAACCCACTTGTCACAGCCGACCCCAGCATTCGCTTTTATGCAGGGGCACCGCTGGTTACACCAGATGGCTTTCCCCTGGGAACGCTCTGCGTAATGGATCGGGTGCCGCGCAGCCTCACGCCAGAGCAGCAAAAGGCACTGCAAACCTTAAGCCGACAGGCGATCGCCCAGATGGAGTTGCGGCTGACCGTAAAAAAACTAGAGCGGCAAATCGTTCGCTATCAGCAGGCAGAAGCAAAACTGCGGGCTTCAGATCAGCAAGTGGTGGATTTGTTGGAAGGGATGACCGACGGCTTTTTTGCGCTCGATCGCCAGGGCCGTTTTACCTTTGTCAATCGCAAAGCAGAGCAAATTTTGCAGCGATCGAGCGAAGGTCTGCTAGGCAAGGTAATTTGGCAAGTGCTGCCCGAAATGGCGAACTCAACCTTTAAACGAGAATACACAAAAGCGGTTGACCAGCAAACCAGCGTCAGTTTTGAGGAATTTTCTCACCCCTTGGGACGCTGGATTGAAGTTCGAGCATTCCCCTCTTTTGGAGGAATTTCTGTCTTTATTCACGACATCACCGTTCGCAAAACGGTAGAGGAAGCGTTGCGCTACCAGCAGGAGCAGTCTGAACATTTGTTGCTGAACATCCTGCCCGAAGCGATCGCCGATCGACTCAAAATCGAAGAAGAAGCGATCGCGGACAGCTTTGATGAAACGACCATCTTGTTTGCTGATCTGGTTAATTTCACTCACATTTCTAGCCAGATTACTCCCCATGAACTGGTGTCTCTGTTAAACAAAATTTTCTCTGTGTTTGACCGACTCACCGAAAAATATGATTTAGAGAAAATTAAAACAATTGGAGATGCTTACCTGGTCGCCAGTGGCGTACCCGTTCCCCGCCGCGATCACGCAGAAGCCGCCGCTAATATCGCGTTAGAGATGCAGGAAGCCATTCAACAGTTCAGCACTTCTCAGGGCGATCGCCTCTCGCTTAGCATTGGCATCAATTCAGGCTCAGTTGTTGCTGGAATCATTGGCACCAAAAAGTTCTCCTATGACCTCTGGGGAGACACAGTAAACGTAGCCAGTCGAATGCAATCTCACGCCTCATCTGGCAGCATCCAGGTGACAGAAGCAACCTATGAACTGTTGCGCGATCGCTACCTGTTTGAGAAACGCGGCAAGATTGTGGTCAAAGGTAAAGGTGAGATGACGACTTATTTATTGGTTGGCAAAAAAGAGAGATAGCGTTTATCTCTATCATTGATTTGTGGCAACCTGAAACGCCTGATGAATCTCTGCTTCTTTCCATCCTTGCTCTGTCAGGGTAGCGAGAATTCGTTCATAAGGGTGTCCTAGTCGGACTGCCCGCCGGATATATTCGTCTAGCGCAATGCGTTCCTGGGAAGTTGTGTTTTGGGAAACGGTGCGGGCGACTACCCCTTGAGGGGAACTGCTTCGCATCGCCTGCTGACGAATGGATGCCTCAGTTCGCTCTGCTGCATTTCTGACTGCTCCGTCGCGGCTAGATATCCCTGTAGTGTTAGCAATTTCCTTCGCTAAAGTGAGTGCTGCCCATCCTGTCACAAGGGACAAAGGAATCCAGATAATTAAACCAATTCCAGCTGTACACACGACTGAAGCGGCTAGCAGCCAAAAGGCGTTGCTCAACCCGCCTGTGAATGCAGCAAGACAAAGAAAGACCAGGGGAAACCCGACGGCAAAAGATTTAAATGATCGGATAGGAGTGCTCATAATTTGTTGTCAATTGCAGTTTCCCAGTAGCGGATAAACGTAATCACTAAAGCCATGTAGCAGGGAATGGCAAAGGCAACCTCTACAGGCACATGGGTGAAAGGTGTGGTGAAACCAGTGAAGTTGGCGATCGCACTTTCACCATAGACTCGATAGCCGTTGATGATAAACCAGGACTCTAGCGGCAGGGCGATCGCCCCTGTCACGAGTAGGGCAATTAGAAACCGTTGGGGAATGCTGTAGTGGATGAACAGCTTGTTCACAATATTCATTGCTAGCCAGATCACCAGAATCCAGGTTCCAGTCATAAGCAAGCTAATGTCATGAAAGATGTAAGACCAGTCAGGCAAATTCTGATTTCTTGCCATTGGTTCAATCATCACTTCAAACAAAAGAATGCCGACTAAAGCAATGACAAAACTTCTTAGCCATTTTCTTCGCTTAGTTGGAATTAAAAGCTGGTCATCAATTGCAAAACTCCAATACTTATAGAAGCTAATCACTAAAGTTGTAAAAACTGGCGTGTAATAAATCACCTCAATAATGGGCACATTCCAAACGAAAATGCCAATTACGGAATCCAATACCTCCGGGGCATAACCTCGAATTCCAATATTTACAACAACGATTTCAAGAATGCTAACTAGAACAGTCAGAATTGCTAAGTAAAGTGCAAACCGGTGCCATTCCTTCCAGCGAGGCAAAAAATGATCAACTAGCAGCACGACGGATAAAATCATTGCTGCCCAGCCGATCGTCAAAACCCAACTCACGTCTCGATATACATACGCCCACCAACCCAGCTTATGGTTATGCCACATAGGAGCCGTAAAGACCTCAAAGATCAGCACACCAACACTCATGATTAGAAAGCGCTGTCCGATTTTGTCTTTGACTTTAGGAAGAATCAAAAAAGCAGCAGCAACTCCACTAAAAACGAATAGTTCAAATAATAGAGTTAGCGGGGTTGGTGTTGCATCAAAACCGCAGGCTAGATGAGAAAGGAAGCTATTAGTCAATCCATTCATGCAAAAGAAATTTCTCCAGCTAGTTCTTTAAGGATGGGTTGGCGATCGCACAGCAATTCAATTCCACAAGATAGTGCGTTACAGCTTTGCCTAACACACCCTATACATCATTCACTGATCAGCACTTACTGACAGCGCCACAATCATTACAGCTTCCATCGGAAACCGTCGTCATCTCGCGAAATGTTGAATCTTTGATTTTGCAGCCGCCCCATTTTGCCTGACAAAATTCCGGCAAAGTTGTCAGTCTTTCCCACACTTTCCATAGCGGCTCTTCTAACACATTGCCAAATTTGCTGTGGTTAAAGTCACAGGACATGATGTCGCCATAGGGAGAAGCATAAAAGTAACTGGTTCCACAGGAGCACCCGACACTTTTGTGACTAGTGAAGTGGGCATAAAAGGTGACGCCAGGGTAGTCTGAATTTTGGTTATACCGTTGTGCAGATTGAATCATGGCTTCAACCCAACCCTCGTTATCGATTAGATCTTCTCGATCTTTGTATCGTCCTGTGGGCAACGCATCAAACACTAAAACTTCGTGAATACCAATTTTTTTGCCCAATTCGACAATTTTTTTGAGCTCACCTTGCTCGTAAGCTTCAGGTGTCATGGTGGTCGAAATTCCGGTTGAGAAACCTAGCTTTTGAGCTAGTTGAATTCCTCGAATTGCCTTGTTAAAAAGACCCTCCTTGCGCCGAAAGTGGTCGTGCTCTAGCGGATTTGCCGAATCAATACTGATGTAAATACTATCCAAACCTGCTGACTTCAATTCATGAATTCGCTCTTCTAAGAACCAACCATTTGTGAATAGAACGGTGGTAGAAAAGCCTTTATCTACAGATTGAATAATTTCTGGCAAATCCGATCGCATCAGGGGCTCACCCCCCACAAAGTTAATCACAGAAACGCCCAAATCTTGAGCATCTCGAATCAATTTTTGTGCCTGATTGAGTGTTATAGCTCTACGGGAGCACGTTAGGACGTTATTTTAGAGATAGATAAGCGTTTAGGAGTGCCAATGTCAGCCCCCTACAGTTATGACCTTCGTCGCAAAGCGATTGATGCAGTAAAGCGTGGTGAGCGTAAAAGTGAGGTG
>NZ_JACJPC010000022.1:0-4466 GCF_014695875.1 Leptolyngbya sp. FACHB-541
ACGAATGCTAACTCTACTTTGCCTACCTGAACCCTGGTGAAAGCCCAGTGCTACTAGATGAACTCAACATCACCACCTCTGGCTCCTGATATTCCGGTCAGTATGAGGCTCTCAGTGAGCCTTGAAATGGTGTCTCAGGAGCGAGCGCCAAGTCGGATAGCGGGAGATTGAGATAGGGCGATCGCTGGCAGCAGACCCAAGACGATTAGTCACTTCAATTTGTAACCACCTCGGAATTAGTCGCCTAACTTACTACCGCTACATCAATCCTGATCTGAACAACATTGCCGAAGATGAACATTGAGTGCGTGCGTGTAGTACGGTCTAAAGCCTTACTCTGCTGAAAGCGAGGACAAGCAACACTGCCGAGTTAGGGTCATTTCTGGCAATGATGTTAACTGCTAACGACCAAGTTGAGCGGCAGTAGACAGATTTGGTATTCCCACCAAGATCTCTCAACTGGCCGCTCCATCAACTTGTTATGCTGCTCCTACTGGAACATCTTATATTGCTGCTTTCCTTGCTTCGTTCAGCTGCGATTGTACGAGATCTGCTGTTTTAGCGGTTGCGATATAGTTACTCCAAGCACCGTGATAGCTACCTGTATGCTCAGCCAGTAAGTCAGCAATGTGAAACCCGTTTCTGACCGTGTTGTTGGCAAGTTCAGCTAACACCGGAACCCAAGTCGTTACCACTACACCCGCAGCAGACATTCGCATCATCGCAGCCTGTTGATTCAATTCGTCAAAGGTTGAAGAAGCATCCATTACTGCATAGACATCATAACCTCTTTGAACACCGTAAGTTGCAGCAAAAGCTAGACAAGTTGTGGTGTCTAGCGCAGCGATGATCAACTTCTTACGATTCATCTTTTCGACTGCTTCAGCAGAAGGGGAATGATCCCAAAACTTCACGGTATCGCGCTCCATAATTTCGTGATCAGGGAATAGTTCAACCAACTCTGGCATGGTTGGTCCGTTAGGACCCTGGGGCCAACTAGTGGTCAACAGCGTTGGCAAGTTAAAACGCTTAGCAACCTTTGCAAGCGCAATAATGTTGTTTTTCAGTTTCAGCGGCTCAACTGAGGGAAGAAATTGGAAAAGACCCACCTGATGGTCAATCAGGAGCATTGCAGCGTTATCGGGTGTCAATGACTCCGCGAAAGCATTACGACTTGTCATACTGGTTATCATTTGGTGGATGAAAGTACGCCAAATCAGAATTTACCGTTGAACCAGATCTCTGTCTTTTAAAAAAGTATGCTGGTGAGCAGTGAGATTTTGTAAATGACTCGTTATGTCAACTTCCAATCTTGTCTCGATTCGACAATTCATCCATCAAGTTCCCTACGCTCCAACTCAAAACAGCGAAGTGGCAGGTTGGCAAGACATTATCTTGCTAAAGCACTCACTTCCACCTGGTGAAGTCAATGTTCCTGGGCTAGCTGAGAACCTTCTGTTTATGAGTTTATTGCCTAAGATTCAGTACGAAAACCTGAATGATCAGCGTCTCAAGCAAAGGGTTTTGCGTCAAGGTGATATTGCAATTACACCCGCAGGTTATTCACAGCAATGGCGATGGCTCAGCCCTTTTGCTGCGGCAAATTTATTTATTCCGTCTCTATTGATCAAAGAAATCAGTAAGGATCTTGTTAAAGGCGATCCAGATTGCGTTTGCTTAATTGAACACAAAGCGACAGCCGTACCTTTTCTATCTGCTTTGGCGACAGAATTGTTGTCTGAGCTAGAAGCAGGTTCACCGCATGGCAAAACCTACATTGATGCTTTGACTCACAGCCTCACTATGTATTTGGTTGTGCATTTCTCAACTGCAAAATTTGAAAAAAGCACAGCGTTGTTAAAGTCTGACCATACTTGTGTCGCTTGTGCAATCGATTTCATTGAATCTCACTTGGGTGAGGACTTGACGTTAGCGGCGATCGCTTCTGCCTGCAACGTGAGCATCAATCGCCTATGTGCCGTTTTCAAGCATTCTACTGGTCAATCAGCTCATCAGTTCGTGATTCAGCAAAGAATCGAGAGAGCTAAGATTTTGCTGAAAACTTCTAAGAAGCCGCTTGTAGAAATTGCTCAAGAGATAGGTTTTTCCAATCAAGCTCACTTCACAACCAGTTTTCGCAAAATTTGTGGAAGCACCCCTAGCCAGTATCGTCAAGATTTCAACTAGCTATCACCCCGTGGAGGGTGCTTAGTCCGCTTGCAATCGCCTCACTCTAAGCCTTACAATACATCCCCACCAATAATCTCATGCTAGCTTGACTCTAAATTCAGATAGATAAGCGTTGCTGTCCTCACTGAAGACTAAGCGGCATAACGTTCGCAATCACCGGACATGATAACCTTTGCTGCCAAACAACCAAATTGAACCGTTCCGGTGCATTGCGGTTTGTGTACGCCCGGCATGGGCGTGAACTTATGAGGTGAAAGTCCTCTGTGGTGGAACCAGCGTTCAAATGCTCGAAAGTATTGGAGCCGAGTAACGACAACCACTAGCCAAGAGCAAGGGCGTTCCTCGCGAGGGAATATCTGAAGGAAGCTGGAGGCAAACCTGTGAGCCGACGAACAGAAACGTCATAGAAGGCTGAGATAGTCCTAGGGCAAGTTGGCACAACACAACGAAGCCCTCTGGTTCAGGGAACACGAGTATTTGACGCGGTTGTGCACCTGACTGTTCACGTTCTTATCCAGGGAGATCTGCTCAAATGGCGGTCTAAGCTTCTACGGGAGTCTGATTGAGGTCTAACTGGAAACGGTTAGGTAGCCACAGAACCCTACGGAATCTTAAACAGCGTGGGAGATGGAAACGTCTCTTATGATTGGGCAGAAGTCAACAGATGCCATAGTAGCCAAACACTCATCGTAATGGGTGAGACTCTGGTGTTGGGCTGAACCTTGAAGAGTAGGGAGGAGCCACAAAGCTCGACGGAGCGATGAACCCGGTTGGGGAGCTAACCTGTCGGCGCTTGAATTGTGTAGCCAGCTCTGGGCATCAATTCTTCGGAGTTGAATGGTCTAAACCTCTTGAAGGAAACGCCCCATGCGGACCCGCTTGTTGGGTGTTGTGGGAGCTGGAGGGGAAAACCCTCCGGCGACCCGATTAGACCATTCATAAAATATGTAAGCCCTCTAAAAAGCCTGCAACTCGCTATCAACTAATGCACTGCGCTCTGTTCAATAATGTTCTGCTGTTTTAGCTTTGCTGTTAGCTCATCCATGAACTCAACAAATACTTTCAATTTGGCAGAGACATAACGCTTCTGTGGATACAAGATAGATATCGGTGAACCTATTGGCGCAAACGCAGACAGAACAGTCCTAAGGTCTCCTCGTGCGATCGCGGGTTGAACCAGAAAGTTATACAGTTGAATCAATCCTCCCCCTGCAATTGCAGTTTCGACTAACGCCTCTGGATGATTAAAGGAGAAACGACCCGATACAGGTGTCTCCACTCTGCGTCCATTGTGCTGAAAGATCCAATCCCGCACTCGCCCGGTTTGGGGCATGACAAAATTTAGGCATTGATGAGATTGCAAGTCGTCGAGAGTTTGAGGCTCTCCATAACGACTTAGGTAAGCTGGAGCCGCACACACCATTAATCGAGCCGTACCTAACGGATGCATCATGAGTTGACTATCGGGACTACTCCCTAAGCGCACAGCTGCATCTAAGCCTGCTTCAATCAAATCTATGTAGCGATCGTTGAACGTAATCTCAAACTTGAGGTCGGGATAGCGTTCAGCCAATTGCGGCAAAGCGGGTGCAATATGAAGCCGCCCAAGTGCCACGCTCAAGTCCAAACGCAAGGTTCCAGTTGGAGCGGAGCGTGCCCGACTCAAAGCAAGCTCCGCTTCTTCTAACTGATTTAGAATTTGTTGGCAATACTCGTAAAACACTTTTCCATCTTCAGTTAAGGAAAGGCTGCGGGTGGTTCGGTTGAGCAAGCGAGACCCCAAGCGTGCCTCTAGTTGTTGCACAGCCCGACTGACCGATGCCGGAGAGGAGCCTAATTGACGAGCGGCTTCAGAAAAGCTGCCGTGTTGAGTGACTCGTGCAAAGAAAACGAGGCTGGTGAGTTGATCCATAACCCTAAAGAAGATTGATTGTTGCAAATTCTGAAAAGGTTATTTGCATAGTAGCTACTTTTTCTCAAGATTTGAAAGAACTAATGTGAAAGAGTGCAGGAGGTTGACAAACCAAGTCAGGCGTAGACCTCTCAAAATTCGCTCTTCAGTTAGGAGTAATCAAGATGAGACTCGCAGATTCAGTTGCGCTGATTACAGGTGCTAATGGCGGTTTGGGTAAAGCGTATGTTGAAGCATTATTAGCAGCAGGAGCCCTCTGTGACAATATGAATGAGACACCTGACCGCTCACAAATTACTGTCTAGTTCAGGTGAACTGCTATGGTTATGCCCTCTTCTTCCTCGTCTACCCCCAATGGTTCTAG
>NZ_JACJPC010000023.1:0-6698 GCF_014695875.1 Leptolyngbya sp. FACHB-541
GTCGAGATGTTTGTTGGAGTTGGTGCTTCACGAGTGCGTGACCTGTTTAAGAAGGCAAAGGAAAACGCCCCTTGCATCATCTTCATTGATGAGATTGACGCAGTCGGACGGCAACGGGGTGCTGGAATCGGTGGCGGCAATGATGAGCGGGAGCAGACCCTCAACCAGTTGCTCACCGAGATGGACGGGTTTGAAGGAAACACCGGCATCATCATCATCGCGGCAACCAACCGTCCTGATGTCCTCGACTCTGCGTTGCTGCGTCCTGGTCGCTTTGACCGTCAGGTGACGGTTGACTTGCCCACCTATAGAGGGCGACTCGGCATTTTGCAAGTTCATGCCCGGAATAAAAAGCTGAATGAGGAAATTTCTCTAGAGGCGATCGCTCGTAAAACTCCCGGTTTTTCTGGCGCTGACTTGGCAAACCTGCTCAATGAAGCCGCCATTCTCACCGCACGGCGACGGAAGGAGACGATTGGCAATCTTGAAGTCGACGATGCGATCGACCGAATCACGATTGGCATGAGCCTGATGCCCTTGCTCGACAGCAAGAAAAAACGCCTGGTTGCCTATCATGAGGTGGGTCACGCCCTGCTCATGACTTTGTTAAAGAACACTGACCCGCTCGACAAGGTGACGATCATTCCTCGTTCTGGCGGCATTGGTGGCTTTGCCAAACCGCTGCTCAATCAGGAAAGCATTGATGACGGACTGCACAGCCGCGCTAATTTCCTTGATCGGATTACGGTTGCGCTCGGCGGTCGAGCCGTTGAGGAAGAAGTTTTTGGTCACGATGAAGTGACGGCCGGCGCGTCAAGCGATATCCGTGCCGTGGCAAACTATGCCCGGTCAATGGTAACGCTCTATGGAATGTCTGACCTCGGCCCCGTTGCGCTGGAAAGCGGCAGCAGCGAAGTATTTCTGGGACGAGATCTGATGACTCGCAACACGGAATATTCCGAGGAAATGGCCACCAAAATTGACCGTCAGGTGCGATCAATTGTCTTCAACTGCTACGAAGAAGCCCGCCAAATCATCAGAGAAAATCGCGCCTTGATCGATCGCCTGGTCGATACGCTCCTAGACCAGGAAACGGTTGAGGGTGACCAGTTCAGGCAAATTGTTTCCGAATACGTAGACCAACCTGTAGCGATCGCCTCTCAGTCTTAGGAATCCTAAAAGGTTGGCTATACAATCGATTCTGTGTAGGGGCGGTTCGCGAACCGCCCCTACGCATTTTTTACTTGCTAACTTAGACACATCCTTCTTCACTGAGCGGCATGAGTCACTATCGGGGAGTTGTCTGGGTCTTTTGTGTCTGCTTGGCACTAAACGGTGCTGCAACCTGGCAAAATTCACCACTGACTGCTAGAGCAGTAGCGCAAACTGAATCGCCACCTGCATCTCTGTCTGATCAAGAACGACAGGAGCTAGAGGAACTTCGGGAAGCAGAGCGAATTCGAGAGGCGATCGAGGAGAATCTAGAAAACAGTGGCGAGATACAGCGACTGATTCAGTCAGAAGTCGATCGTA
Organism: Leptolyngbya sp. FACHB-541; assembly: GCF_014695875.1. NCBI lineage: Bacteria > Bacillati > Cyanobacteriota > Cyanophyceae > Leptolyngbyales > Leptolyngbyaceae > Leptolyngbya > Leptolyngbya sp. FACHB-541. The sequence continues at coordinate 1,534 of NZ_JACJPC010000023.1, forward strand.
CCTTTGATAGCAGCACAGATTTAATCAACATTCTTCTGACCGTGCTGACGCTGCTACCCATTTTTGCGGCGATCGGACTGTTGCTGTTGCGTCGCAGCGTGATCAACCAGATCGTGTCGGAAACGCGTAAGCAACTGCGCGAAGAAGTAGAGCGACAACTGACCGAAGAAGTGACCTCAGAATTGGCGGAGCAAGCTAAGCAATTCAATCACGAAATTGAGACATTGAAGACTGGGTTCATTGAGCAGATTTCAAACTTGCAGAGCCTGTTTAAAGAGCAAATTGTTCAGGCAATCGATAACTTAACCCCGTCTCCAGCGCAGCAAGATACCGTTGCGCCAGAGGTGAAGCGCCGTATTCAAGAATTGACAGAACAATTGAATACGCTGAAATCTGCTGCTCCAGAGTTGCTGCTGACGGCAGATGATCACGCCACCGAAGGAGAAGCGTTTTACTTTGAAGGTCGCTATGAGGATGCGCTGAAATCCTACGACAAAGCGATTCAGCTTCAGCCCAACAATCCGACAGTTTGGATCAATCGGGCAATCACGCTAAGGCGTTTGGAGCGGTTTGAAGAGGCGATCGCCTCCCACAACCAAGCGCTAGAGCTTGCCCCCAATTCTCCTCGTGCCTGGTATAGCAAAGGCTATACGCTAAGAACCTTTGAGCGCTACGAAGAAGCGCTTGCCTGCTATGAACACACTCTGGAGCTCGAACCTAATGCCTTTCGCACTTGGGATAATCACGGCAGCGCACTAAAGGAAATGGGGCGCTATGAAGAGGCGATCGCTTCCTATGATCAAGCGATCGCCATCAACCCTGACTATCCCAACGTCTGGAACCACAAAGCCAGATGCTATGCCCAATGGGGAAAAGTGGAATTGGCGATCGACTGTTTGCAGAAATCAATTGAACTGCAGCCTGAGTATTTTAACGACATCGCTACCGAACCTGACTTTAACCCAATCCGAGAAGCGGTGAAGTTCAAGCAACTGATTCGAGCTAGGCAGTTGAGCCAGATTATTTGAAAGTGTCACAATAAAAGCCGACACGAATATTAAACATGACGGCACTAGAAACAAACGACAGTAATTTGGCGCTTCGTGACCTGATTGCCCAGAAGATTACGGAAACTTCTGAGCAACGCATCACCTTTGTAGAGTACATGGAATGGGTGCTGTACCATCCACAGTACGGCTACTACAGCACCGATCAGATAAAGATTGGTGCAGAAGGTGACTTTGTGACTTCACCACATCTAGGCGCAGACTTTAGTGAACTGTTAGCTGAGCAATTTGCCGAGATGTGGCAAATTTTGCAGCATCCCAAGCCTTTCACTTTAGTTGAAATGGGTGCAGGGCAAGGACTAATTGTACAGGATGTATTGCGGTATCTGTATCGACATCATTTTGAGTGCTTTGAAGCATTACGCTATGTGATTGTAGAGAAATCATCTGCTTTAGTTGCAGAACAGCAGCAGCGACTAGCTAAACTCAGCCAATCTTGGGGCAATTTATCCTGGCAAACGTTAGAGGAACTATCTTCTGAATCAGTGGTTGGCTGCTGTTTTTCCAATGAATTGGTCGATGCTTTTCCAGTTCACCAACTGGTGATTGAGGCAGGTCAGCTTCGAGAAGTGTATGTCACGCTTGATCAAGATGGTAACTTTACCGAAGTCATTGGAGAGCTTTCAACACCAAAGCTGGAAAGCTACTTTGACTGGGTAGGGGTAAAGTTGCCGTCTGAGATTTACCCTAACGGTTACCGCACCGAGGTGAATTTGGCAGCACTAGATTGGATAGGGGCGATCGCCACTCACCTTGATCGCGGCTATTTACTCACTATCGACTATGGATACCCTGCCAGTCGCTACTACAGCCCTGCTCGTGCTCAAGGAACCTTGCAATGTTACTACCAACACGCGCATCATTCCAATCCTTACATTCACATCGGACGGCAAGATTTGACTGCCCATGTTGACTTCACAGCACTAGAGCGTCAAGGTGAACTTTCTGGATTACAAATTGCTGGCTTTACCCAGCAGGGTTTATTTTTGATGGCGTTGGGGTTAGGCGATCGCCTCTCTGCCCTCTCTAACCCCACTTCCGACCTAAGCCTGCAAGCTACCCTTCAGCGACGAGAATCGCTGCATTCATTAATGAACCCAATGGGTTTAGGCAACTTTGGGGTGTTGATTCAAAGTAAAGGATTAAGTGAGGAAGAGAGAGGGCGATCGCTCAGAGGTTTGAGAATGCCCTCAATGTAATTCTTTATTTGTCAACAACCTATGAAAGAGTTAATGCCCTGGAAATTACTGCATTCTGAACTGGTGTTTGATCATCGGTGGTATAAGGTGCGGCAGGATGTAGTGGAGTTGTCTAATGGGGCGATCGTCGATGACTACTTTCTCAGCGTTAGACCTGATGTAGCACTGGTGTTTCCGGTGACTGCAAAGCGAGAAATTGTCTTTGTTCGTCAATACCGTCACGGTGCAGGAAAAGTGTTGGTTGAGCTTCCGGCGGGCACCTTTGATCCACAAAAGGAGAGCGCTGAATCTGCTGCCCTGCGCGAACTTCAGGAGGAAACAGGATATTGTGCCACTCACTTAACCAAATTAGCCACACTCTACGACAATCCAGTGAAGGAAACAAACAAAATTCACCTATTTCTGGCTGATAACGTTGAACTGGTTTCTGCTCAAAACCTCGACCACACTGAGGAGATCGAGGTTTTGCTGATTCCAATTGATGCAGTTCAAGAGAAGTTGAGTCAAGGTGAGATCAGTGTCTCTGGCACCGTTGCTGCAGTCTTGTAAAGGGATAAAAAAGTTAAACAATTTTGCAGCCTAAAAGCCTCTATTTTTCGTTCGCTATTCAACCTGCCAAAAAATAAAGTTAAACAATTTTCATTCTTTCTGTTGAAGGAAGAACTATATTGAAGCTAATTTTGAGATAAAAAAGTTAAACAATTTTCAAAGACCTTGCCAATAAAGGGATTTGGTATACTCCTTCAAAAGGACATAGCTGCCAAATTTAGAAAATTTTGAATTTGCAGCTAAAAAACAAGCCTAGTTTCAGGAGGCGATCGCTTCTTGTACCCTACCCCTGAGGAGCTATTTGAATCTTTTTCTAACCACCGACCCGAAGGCAAGCTGGAACTAGTCGAGGGTCATCTAGTTGTGGGCAATACGATCGCTGGTAGCCGCTTGCTGCTAAGACAAGTTTTACAAGGCTGGAGGGCAGATGCTGCGATCGCCCTTGCTCCTATGGATTTGTGGATTGAGGCGTTGAAGGTAGGATTCAATCTACCTTCCTCTACTGAAGGCGATCGCTTCTCTGTCCTTCAAGATTTAGAAACAGCCTGTGCTGATGTCGAGTACCAACCAGAAAATTTAATTCCCGGTGAGGGAGTTGCCAACTACCCCTATCATCCCCATCATGGGGTGCGGCAATATCTCTCAACTTGCTTGCATGGTGTTGCCGAGGACTTAGGCGGGCGATCGTTCGGTCGAGACTTTGCTATGCGATTGGGGGAGAACGGGTTTACACCTGACCTGATGTTCTTTAAGTCAAAAAACCTGAATCAGCTTTATTCCTGGTATCTTAATGGACCTGCTGAATTAGTGGTTGAAGTTCTACTATCAGGACACGAGTATTGCGATCGCATTGCTAAGCGAGATTACTATGCGACATCTGGTGTACCTGAATATTGGATTGTCGATCCTCAACGACAGCAGATTGAGTTTTTGCGGCTGCTTGAGGGACAGTATGAGTCACAAGTGCCAGATGAGGATGGCTGGTACCGACCGAGCAGTGTTCCGGGTTTAGCATTTCACTCCAGTTCTCTGTGGGATGAAGAGAACTGGTATGGAAGACGATCGCAGCCGAAGCTATTCGTCCTCGAAACAGAACCGCAGTCCTTCCAGCGAATTCAGGGGATCGAGAGTGCTCAGTGGGGCAGCCTTCCCTTTGCTCCCCATCTTCAGCTGGAGCCTACATCAATCCAATTTGACGAATACGTTAGCTGGTGTCCGCCAGCAAAATTTGAGTTCTTTGATGGCAAGCCGCAGATTAGCTACAAACAAGGCACAAAGCAGGTGCTTGGGTTGTTATTGATGACGTTTGGGCTGGCGAGCGCGGTGAAGGTACTCCCACCTCAAGCCTGGATGCAAGCACTTCGACAACGAGTGCTGTTAGCGCAGCAAGATGAACAGCGGAAAGCTGAGTGGTGGCAGTTGGCACAACAAGCAGCATCTGTTCTCCGAGAACGGTTTGATATCCAGCGAGTGGGAGTCATTGGAGATTTAGTCTGTCCTCAACCGTTGAACTATTGGTCTGAGATCAAGTTGGTGGTTTGGAAAATGGATAGGCGATCGGACTTAGATATCTACAAAGCACTTTCAGCCATGAGTGAAGAACCAAAGATTCAACTAATCAATGTAGAGAAGGACTACTTGACGGCAGAAGAGAAAGAGGCAATCGAAGGGGCGATCGCCATTTGAGTTCAATGAATTGGCAAACATTCGCGTAGTACCGATTTGAGAATTGCCTTAGAGTAAAGCAAGTGAGGCTGAGCCAATTATGGTAAACCAGTCAGTTGAGGAGTTATTGCAGCGATGTACGGTTAAAATTTCTGTTCCAGATCTCTTTGTGGAGTAATAAAACGGTTGGACAATTTCGCCGTCTGAAAGGTTGATTCTTTCGTTGATGTTTTGGAACGTCACAAAAAATGGTTGGACAATTTGCTGCGCTTTTGTAAGAAATTACCTCTGGTTTTGTGATAAAACGGTTGGATAATTTCTGAAAGCTTTGTCAGGAGAAGGTTTCGAGCTTCAGTTTTTCTCAAACTCTTGCTGTCTGAGTTTCGGCGAATGGCAGTAATCAGGCTCAGCGATCGCCATCCGAACGGTCTGCTTGCTCTTGCTGAGTAGGAAGGTTGTGTCCAGTACATGATTATTGAACAACACGATAATTGCTTGCATTCAAGAACTAACAGGGGACATGCTATGTCTTCGATGGAGGCAACATAAGAATTGTCGTGATTCTAGTCTAACCCTCTTTCATCACTCTAGGCGGAGTAAAATAAGAGTGAGTTTCTCCAAAGTTAGATAGGGCAATGGTTACACCCCGCCAAGCCGTTAGTACAGTCACGTTCATCGACAACTA
>NZ_JACJPC010000024.1:0-6228 GCF_014695875.1 Leptolyngbya sp. FACHB-541
TAGTTGTCGATGAACGTGACTGTACTAACGGCTTGGCGGGGTGTAACCATTGCCCTATCTAACTTTGGAGAAACTCACTCTTATTTTACTCCGCCTAGAGTGATGAAAGAGGGCTATAGAGTTACAAGCTTCCTAAAGAGATATCCCAAGATCACCAAAAGCTGGGATGAGCCCCAGCCAGGAGGATAAGTTCCTGGTCTGTTGGCATACGGTTCTGCTGGATTCATTTGGTTCAGCTACAACGAATTTACGTCGTTTCAGTTACTCCCCAGCGAGAGTGAAAGAGGGATAGATCTCTACAGAAGAGATTTTCTACCCTTTACAAAGTAGGACTGCCTCTTAATTGATATTATCATTCGTTCATTCCCTAATAGTTTTTGCAGCAGAACTCAGCTGAGAACAAGAAATCCTCTCAAACACGTTTTGGCAGAGAAACAGATTATTTCTTTGAGATGGATGAAAATCACTTCGGCAGTAAACAAAGAAGTTAGACAACGCTTTGAAGAAAAATTTTTCTTCTATAAAGAGGAATTGAATTAAACTTTTCCATGTTCTAAATTTAAACAGTTGCTTGTCTTGGGACAGTAGAATGACTAAACCCAAACTAACTGCTCCTAAAATCAAAAGATGGGCGTTGATTAAGCCAAGAATCCGTAGTAAATAGCTTCCTGAAGTCCTTAAAAAAACATCGTAAGCTACTGTCTTATGCTCAAGCTCCTCTGCAAAATGCCATTCAAAAAGGTTTTTTAGCTGCGGATCTGCATTTGCCAAATAATCAGACCTAAGCACAAATTCGGATAAGCAATCTGTAAAATGCTCAAATCCAGCAACTGTTGATATATAAAACTCTGGACTAAAGCGCTGCTTTTTAGGAATAAATACTTCTAGGATTCGAGAAAAAGTATCTAGCTGATATCCTTGCTGACGAAGTAAACTCCAACATTCATTATGGGCAAGTGCGTGTTGTCCTTCTTGGCTAATAAATGCAATCACATCACTTTTAAGTTTTGGATCTTGAATCTGGTTGAGCTTTCCTTTAAAGACACGAATAGCTAACTGTTCTCCTTGAGGAAACAAAAGTGTCAAGCTATTAAAAAAATGTGTTTTGAATGGACTATTATCCAACCAATGTCTATCAAGTTCGGATGGAAAAGTAAGGTGTATCTGTCGCACGACTATTTGGGACACTGTTCTAAACTCCTTAATCAACAAAGTTCTTTTGGCAGACAATATCCTTCAACAAGCAAATATTGGACGGTTTTGGCTCCAAGGTCTTGCTGTTTCAATTTGGGCCGCTAACGCAATAATTGTTGTTTCATCTCCAGGACGACCAACTAATTGAACGCCTAGTGGCAAACCGTTCGGGGTAAAGCCTGATGGGATAGCGATCGCAGGTTGCCCCGTGACATTAAATGGTGGACAGGGTGTAATCCATTGAATAATATTTTCTAATTCTTTAGCGGCTGGGAGTTTTGCCCATTCCCCCACTCGAAGCGTAGGATGCATGACAACGGGTAACACTAATACATCAATCTTGCTCAAGTCAGAGACGATTCGGCGGGCAATTGTGTGCAGTTTCATCATCGCTTGGGAATAAGCACCACTTGGGCGAGAACGCGCTCGCTTCAACAAAAAACGATTTAGCTTCCCTAGAAAAAATCGCGGAACTCCAACATCAACAGTTGCTTGCCAAATGATTTTCAAGGGGTCAATCAACTCTGAGAAATTTAACTCAACCTGCTCAACTGAGTGCCCTAATTCCTCTAAAAGTTGAACAGTATCCACAACTGCCTGTGTACAAATCGGATGAGCGGCACCAATAGGACTCATCGCTGTCGCAAACCCAATTCTCAAACCTGTAGAGGTTTGTGTTGTTGCCTCTAAAAATGAAACGGATGGAGCAGGTAACCAGTATGGATCACCCAGGACATAGCCAGACATCACATCTAGTAATGCCGCTGCATCAGCAACTGTTCGCCCTAGCGTCCCCTCGACCCCAAAACCCCCTAGTTTTTCACCCAATGGAGCTGAAGAGATTCGTCCTCTCGACGCTTTGATTCCCACCAGTCCACAGCAAGCCGCTGGAATCCGAACAGAGCCGCCCGCATCGCCTCCTTGAGCAACCGCGCATAACCCAGAGGCAACTGCTGCCGCCGATCCGCCACTGGAACCACCAGGCGTATAGGTCAAATTCCAGGGGTTGCGAGTTGGCGGAAAGCCCCTCGATTCAGTGTAAGGGGACGTGCCGATTTCAGAAGTGGCTGTTTTACCAAGGATTGTAAAGCCTGCTTGCCGGATGCGAGTTACAAGCCCTGTATCTTCTGTCGCAACTCGCTTTTTCAGTAGATGAATGCCATAAGTGCAGGGTACTCCTGCCACTGGAGCAAAATCTTTGATAGCAATAGGGACTCCAAAGAATGCTGGCAATGAAGAGGGTTCTATATTTGAAGCTGCCAATTGTTCGGTTTTTGCTTTCGCCTCTGTAATAGCTTGCTCCGCCATCACGGTAAAAAAGCTATTTAAGGAACTATCGAGTTGTTCAATGCGATCGAGGTAAACCTGTGTGAGTTCAAGTGGAGAAATGACTTTAGTGCGGATTAGCCGAGCTTGTTCCAATGCAGGAATAAATGCCAGATCAGTAGAATTCATAGTTGATATGCTCCTTATCCCTCAGCATCCTGTTTTGGGTTGCGACGATGTTTCATCTGCTGTTGCAGCAGTCCATCAAGCAATGTGTTGATCATGCGTTCGTAGCTCTCGTCAACAGATTGTGAGAATACAAATAAGCCCACTTGCTCTGCTTGAATGAAGCCGTGAATGGAGGCTAGGAGAATGCGAATGGTATGAACGATATCATCAGCACATAGGTCAAATGGCTTAAGCAGCGTTGTGTAAAACTCGACCGCAGAAGTGAGATATTGAGCAAATTCTGGATGATCTAGCTTGAATGGATTGGTCGTTGTCACTGCATAAAGCCTGGGATAGCTTTTAGCAAAGCTACGCAAGGCATGGGCAACTGTTTTTAAAGCCAGTGTTGGTTCTTCAATATCAGCGACTTGCTGCGTCACAAACTCTGCTGTCCGTCGATATCCTTCTACGGCTACAGCAAGGCGCAATGCCTCATTTCCAGCAATATGATTGTAGAGTGATGGAGGTTGAATTCCGAGTTCTCTTGCAACACGGTTAACCCCTAATGCTGGCTCGCCCTCCCTCTCAAGCAATGCGATCGCAGCATCAACAATATCTTTCTCAGTCAATGTTTGACCTTTGGGACGAGGCATATCCTGTCCTCATAAACTAATTTCATTAGTTTTTACTAATGAAGTTAGTTTGTCAAGTATTCGTTTACTAGTGCCACAAAGTTACCGACGAAGTAAATGTTTTTGTGCCCAAAGTGCAGCTAGATATGCGCGATGGTATTGTCAAGTTAACGCTGAGGTAGAATAATCGGACTGATTCCACCTTGTTCGCGGCTCCCGGTTCATGTACTCTCGTCATCGCTTTCCTGGCGAAATCATCAGTTATTGTGTCTGTCTTTACTACACCTTTCCCCTGAGCTACCGGGATATTGAAAAGATGATGCTGTACCGGGGCATCGAGGTGACGTACGAAACGATTCGGGAATGGTGTCAGAATTTTGGGTAGCCATACGCCAACGGGCTTCGGCGCAAACGACCCTACCTCACCGATAAATGGCATCTCGATGAAGTGGTGGTAACGATCAAGAAACAACAATATTACTTGTGGCGGGCAGTAGATTGGGAGGGAAATGTGCTGGATGTCCTGCTCCAACGGCAACGGAACACCAAAGCAGCGGAGCGATTCTTTCGTAAGCTGCTCAAAAAACAAGGCTTTGTGCCACGAGTAATCGTCACTGACAAACTCAAAAGTTACGAGGCTGCCAAGAAACAAGTGATGAAGAACGTGGAGCATCGGCAGCACAAAGGGCTGAACAACCGAGCCGAGAATTCGTATCAACCCACACGAGTCAGAGAACGGCGAATGAGGCACTTCAAATCTCCCGGACAAGCCCAACGCTTCCTTTCTGCTTTTGACCCGATTCGAGGACACTTTCACCCGAAGCAACATGAACTGAGTGCAAAACGATACCGAGAACAGCTACGTCAACGCTTTGAAGATTGGCGAGAAATCACTTGCTTGACAGTTGCTGTGTAACATTGAGCAACGCTGCAGGGTTCAAGGATTATCGTGCTTAATTTTGAATATAAGCGGTTAAGTTGACGATACCCCTGAAGATTGTCCAACTCAATTGTTTCTATAAACTGATCACTTAATACAAGGATTGATAGTTACAAACTCCATTAGAGTCCCATTGCAGTTCTGCTAGAGCAATTACACATCCTGAAATCACAATTCCCGTCAGCAAAATTTGCCAAGGTCCTACAAAAGGGAGCAACCCGATTGCTAAAAGGTGAATTGCACCACAGATAAGAATAAGGCGTGAACGCATTCCCAGTCCTGTGATTAGGTACCCAATTCCACACAACCCCAACCACAGAGGACACAACTTCATCAGTATCACCCCCCAACCGTACCACACGCTTAGGTCGGTCACGATTGTTCCAATTAGCATCAACGTTAACCACGTATATAAAATCCAGGCTAGTTTCTCTACATTTGTATAGCGCCAAGCTAGACATGCCATTCCAAAACTACCCAGTCCCGTCAGGACTGAAGTAATCATAGCTTGGGTTATCCAACTTAAGGGTAGAAATTGCGCGACTGCGAAAATACTGGCAGTAAGCACTCCCCAGCTTAAGCAGGCTAGATCATGGCGCGTGTAGAACGACGACCACAATACGGTGAAGCCTAAATTCCACTGAACATACCGGACATTTGGAGATACAGGTACATTTGCAACAGGTTGTTTACGGGAAATGAGTGGAACTTCAGAGTTGAAGAAGGCCATTATTTTTATCGATGTAAACTTGCTGATATTTAGTTTGTTCAGAAATAGCTCTGCTCAACTCTATCGGCAGCGTCACTTAGTGACCTTCAAAAGATAGAAATTACGAGTTTTATCTGTTAAAGCTCCTCTATCTGTTCTAAACCTTTGGAATTATGAAGGTGAAGAATTATTTGCTGAAAATAATGTTACTCAGTAACATTATGCTGAAGCTACTATGTTCTCAGAAAGGTTCTGTCGCAAGAATTTTTAATGATGACTGAGCGGCATCATTCATATTGCTTTATGCAGCAATTTCAAAGATTGATTCAACAATTCTTGCTTGATATACACTGTTCCCTCGATGGACTCCATTCACCTGTTCTTTTCTAGTCATGTTCAGCGCTTCAATTCTGCTCAGGGTTCTGCTTGCGCTATCGAAGACTTGAACTTCATCATCGGTCTTGGGGTAGAAAGTGACGCCACTTGAACGGAGCAGAAGTAGACATCGGAGGGCAAGGAGGGAAGTTTGAGCCTGCTTACCTTACCATTAGCTGGTTTTTGCGACACAGCCACAAAGTCTGCATCGCTAAGGAAAACACCTAGCTCATCACGCACCTGGATAAAGAGATTTCCTTTTGGAAAAGATGCCCGGAAGGGGTTGAGGTTGAAGCGACATGATAAAGAACTTTCTTCATGGGTTAGCCTCCTATCCTTTTCAATGCCTCATGCCTATGGCTTCTAGCTCAACTTTTCTACATGATTTGGTTAAATGATTTTTCTCTCATTGATTCGTCAACGGTATCGAATCGTTGTCATACCCGCATTTGGGTTGAGGGCGGAGAAAATAAACCTCTCTAACCTATCATTATTTGCGACACTACTCATTTATACGTTCCATGAGCAAAGACCTCTTATTCGGTGACTACAATAATTTCTTACATCAGTTGAAAGAGCGGATTCGCAATGCCCAAATTCGAGCAGCATTGGCAGTCAACCGAGAACTGGTCGTGCTTTACTGGCAGATTGGGCAGGAGATCTTAACGCGCCAACAAGCACAGGGGTGGGGGGCTAAGGTCATAGTAAACTGGCGGAAGACTTACAAAAAGCTTTTCCAGAGATGAAAGGCTTTTCCCGTACTAATCTGCTTTACATGCGCGCGTTTGCGGAAGCTTACCCAGATGAGCAATTTGTCCAGCAGCTTGCTGGACAAATTCCCGTGCGCCAGGCATGGCCAATCACTTGGAGGTGAAAGTCCTCTACCCAACCTGATGGAGGTGAAGGGTTAGCGAAATGCAAGGGCAACATCGTGAGGTGTTGTC
>NZ_JACJPC010000025.1:0-4067 GCF_014695875.1 Leptolyngbya sp. FACHB-541
CGTACTGTAAATGCTCTTCCCAAAGTGCTTGCAAAGACTCCTGGGCTGGTGTCAAATTGGTAGTTGCTTGTAAATTTGCTTGTCCGTCTACAGTTTGCTCTTTGACCATGATTGGATTCTCCTAGTTCTGTCTATTTAAAGTGTTCGGTCAATGTGAGTGTGAATATAGTCAATCGCTTGCTGCAATTGGGTGCGCGTTAAGCCTTTGTTCTTGAGTTTAGTGGTTGACGTTGTAGTTGTTAGCATGGTTCAAAAATCGGCAAGTTGTTCAACAAAACAGGCAAAAGCTAGCCATCAAATTCGATAGCTTACTAGCACTAACAAACAAGTCAGATATGAATAGAGCTTAGTGACTTGCAGCGACAATGGCTACCGTTAACTCTGTTATTTTCCAGCGTCCGGTATACCGAATGTTATTGATAAATAGGGCTGGAGCGTTGGTCACTCCACTGCGTATTCCGCCTTCGATATCTTCATTGATGCGATCGACATGCACTTGTTTAGACAACTCTTTGAGAAATTGAGGAATGTCAAGCCTTAAATCATTGGCATACTCGACAAGATAACCGTTCTCCAACCTTTGTTGATGGTCACATAAAGTATCGCTCATTAACCAAAACTTTCCTTGAACGGCGGCAGCTTCAGCGACTTGGGCTGCCCGTTGAGCATGGGGATGAATCTGTGTTTGTGGAAAATGGCGGAAGATAAAACATAAATAATCCTCTCCAAAAGAAACCGTAAGCTCTTGCCGAATGATTTTAATCAGCTTGTAAACGGCTGCACTTCTAGGACATTGATAATCCCCATACATCACTAACACCACGGCTGCACTTAGCACACCTTGACTGTGATTTTGGGTTGAAGCTGGCACAACTAAAGAACTGGAACTATGGTCGTCGATCATCTTTCTACATCTGTATCAAGCATGGAACCTTGCGATTCACCTGCTCAATCCACATGAATTCAATATAAGCAATTAGCTTTTAGTTGTCGTCTACAGTGAGTTAACATTTTTAGGCTGTAATTTGATGGAGCAGCCGCTCCTTCTTAAAATAGAAGGTAGGCTCTAACTCAAGTTAGAATCCGAAGTCGATCGAAAGTACACCCTACAAACTGACAATGCCGCGTTTAACCGCAACAATCACAGCTTGAGTGCGATCGCTGACATCTAGCTTATTCAAAATCCGATTGACATGGGATTTGACCGTGCCTTCACCGATGCTCAAAGCAGTCGCAATATCGGCATTACTCATCCCCTGAGCCAGTGAGCGGAGTACTGCTAGTTCTCGTTCACTCAGTTCTGGATTGCTGAGACGTTGAACTAACTTTGCTCCCACATCGGGTGGAATGTACTTCTGACCCCGATGAACGGTACGAATGGCATTCAGAAGCTCGTCAGGTTCAGTTTCTTTCAACAGGTATCCTTTGGCTCCTGCCTGTAATCCTCGATAAATATCTTCGTCACTATCATAGGTGGTCAGTACAATAATCCGAGCCGATTTAGCAGCAGCACAAATTGCACCGATGGCGGCAACTCCTTCCACTTCCGGCATTCGCAGATCCATGAGTGTGACATCCGGTTGGTGTTCCCCAAATAGAGCGATCGCCTGTTCCCCATTTTCGGCTTGGGCAATCACCTGCATCTCTGGGTCACGGTTAATAATCGTGGCTAATCCTTGCCGAAAAATGGCATGATCGTCCGCAATCAGAACCCGAATTGGGGGTGTGGGGTGTGGGGTGTGGAGTGTGGAGTGTGGAGTAGTCAATGGTTATCTGTTCCCCTTTGAAGGCTCTGACGGAGTCGGTTGAGTAAACTTCCTGTGCTTTCACACAAACTCATTAACTCAGTAATGTCATCAATGTAATTCAAACTACTGGTAAGGAGAAGCAAGGTTTCTAGTTCTTTGAGACTTCCATTTGCAATACCGAGAAACTGAAGATATTCCTTACGATGATTTCTTCCATATCCCTCAGCAATATTGGCAGGCACAGAAACACAGGCTCTACGAATCTGTGAAGTTAGTCCATAGATTTCATGCTTTGGTAGTGCTTCTGGGTAATGCCATTTTGTAAAGGCTGGAGGAAATCAAAGAGCTTTATCCAGCAGCCAGTTTTGTCCGTAAGGTTGCATTGTAGTGATGGATAAAATTCCAAATTGCTCCAATGTGGTTTTCTAACCTTCTGGAAAAGGACAACGTTTTTCTCACCAAGCGTGCGACTTGTTGTCTTAAGGTGTTGTTAAATCGTTCGATGTAACTGGTTTTCCCCGTCTCTTTGCCGACTGGTTGATGGCGTTTGCTGGGTAAGGCAGTGGGATAGGCTGACCAGAGATCGCTATAACATACAGCACATTGTCGATATACTGCCGGTAATGAATTCCACAATGCTTTTGCTGATGTACCACTGCGGTCTCCGATATAACATCCCACAATCTCTCGAGTTCGTGCATCAATAGCTAACCAAACCCACTGCTCATTCCCCTTATCGTCCACAAACGACCACAACTCATCCATCTGAACATCCAGGCGTTGTTGCGCTTTAGGAATCACTTCAACCTGCTGAGGAACTGCCTCATAGGTCGCATTGGCGTAGCCTTGCAACCACGCTTCAGCCACTTGCATAACACGAGCAATTCCAGCAAGTGAAATCCTTTCCAACAACAAGCGATCAATCATCGCTTTCGTGTCTGCGGACTTTGGTTTCCATTGCGGGTCTTCGACAAACTGCCGACCGCAATCGCGACATCTGTAATTCTGCTTGCCCCGTCGAGTGGTACCGTTTTTCTTAATATCGGTTGACCCACAAGTGGGACACATCAACTCAGGTTTCACGGCTGACTCACCAATTTACATACTCTCATTATCGTTTTTCTCTGGCATTTACAAAATGGCATTACCTGCTTCTGTTGCTTGATAAACTTCCTTTGCCAATCGCATTGACACTCTCCAAACCTCCAAATCACGATAACTCTCTAACTTACCCACACCCTACACCCCAACGACTACGATAATCTCTGTTCCCTGCCCAGGTTGACTCTTAATGGTCAGTTGTGCGCCGATGCGCTCTGCCCGTTCGCTCATGCCGAGTAAGCCAAAACCCTCAGAGGTTGGAATACTCCCAACTCCAAAGCCCTGTCCATTGTCTTTCACGCGCAACAAAAACTGATCATGCTCGTAGATTAGCTCCACTCGAATTTCGTCAGCGTTGGCGTGTTTGATCGCATTGGTCAAGGCTTCCTGCCCCATCCGCAGTAGGTTATTCTCGACTTCAGTGGGGAGAGCATACGCTATCCCCTTGACCTCATAATACAAAGTGGTATCGTTTGCAGCCGCTCTGATTTGAGTTATGAGACGATGGAGAGCGCTCTGTAGACTGCCTTCCTCCAAAAGCTGAGGACGGAGCGCGACGACCGATCGCCGCGCTTCACACAGTCCAGTGCGCGCCAATTCTTTGATCAGGTCTAGGTGTGCCCCAGTTGCTTCTACATCATCCGTGAGCACCTGGTTTGCCGCTCCCACCTGAGCCAGAATGCCTGTAAACGACTGAGCGAGTGTGTCGTGAATTTCGCGTGCCATGCGGTTGCGCTCCTCTAAAATTGAGGCTGCTTCTGCTTGCTTCAGCGCCGTAATATCTCGTGCCAGCCAAATCACCTGGTCGTAGTCGATTGGAGCAATGCGAGCCGAAAACCAGGCTTCTTGTTCAGCTATCTGCAAGCTGTACTCAACTGTGAGCATTTGTTGGGTTCTCAGTACTTGCCGAATGTAACCCAGGAATTCATCGGATTGTTCTTTTTCAAAAATCTGGTGCAGTGTTTGACCAATCTGCTCCTCAATAGGTCGATACAACCGATTCGGTTTCACTTCGACTGCTTCGACCAGTCGCCCTTCAGCAGTAAGGACAAACAGCGGATCGGGAATGGCTGAAACGAGTGCCCGCAGTTCTGCTTCAGAGGCTTGTAGGGATTGAGTTCGCTCTTCTACCTTCCTTTCCAATGTTTCGGTATAGTCTGCTAACTGTTCATATAACCGAGCATTCTCCAGTGAAATTGCTGCCTGAGCTATCAACAG
>NZ_JACJPC010000026.1:0-7583 GCF_014695875.1 Leptolyngbya sp. FACHB-541
GAAGATTGGCAAGCGATCGTTGGGTTGAAACCTGCTGCATAATCTTGTGATTCCAACTTGCCAGGGATTATCGTGCTTATTCTTAAATTTTTCTGGTTAAGTTGACAGTACCGTCGTTTGGCAAACGATTGAATTTAGAAGCAAATCGCTAAAGCAGAGTCTTTTACAAATTCGCCTCTAGTTTGACGGTACAGATACAATACTGAGCATTAATATTAGGAGGTCTTCACTCATGACTTCTGAGGAAGCCTTAGCCTTGTTAAACGAACTGCTTAAAGAGCAGAAACTCAAAAACATTCATGAGTTAGTATTCTGCTACAGTTGGCAAGGATTAACTTATCCAGAAATTGCTAAGCAGGTCGGTTACGACACGAGCTACATTCGCAACATTGGACAAGAGCTTTGGTCTCAACTCAGTCAAGTTTTTAAAGAATCAGTCACCAAGAAAAACATTCAATCCGTTCTACGTCGGCAGCTTGCTCAAAATCAACACACTGCTTTAGCAAATCGGAGCGAGAAAGAGGCAGCAAGTGCTTCACAGGCAGATAGTGAACCCCTGTTGCTTGATCGATCGAACTTGTCTGCTAATACGAATCCATATCAGCATTGGGGAGAGTCGATCGATGTTTCAACCTTCTATGGTCGTCAGACAGAAATGGCGCTGCTGCAGGAATGGATTGAATCTGATCGCTGTCGACTCGTTGCACTCGTTGGCATGGGTGGTATCGGTAAAACCGCACTAGCAGCAAAGCTAGCCGAACAGCTTCAAAATAAGTTTGATTATCTAGTTTGGCAGTCGTTACGCAATGCGCCACCGCTCGAAATCGTTCTCACTCAGCTACTTAAATTTTTTGCTAATCAGCAAGAAGTAATTCAGGCTGAATCATTGGATGGGCAGATTTCTCAATTAATCGAGCGGTTGCGTTCTTGGCGCTGCTTGATCGTATTTGATAATGTTGAAGCCATTCTAGATGGAGTGCAAGCCGGACAGTATCGATCGGGCTATGAGCAGTACGACGAATTCTTGAGGCGCATCGGTAGCCAACATCATTCAAGCTGCTTACTGTTAACGAGTCGAGAGAAACCGAAAACACTCGCTCCGCTCGAAGGTGAGCTTTTGCCTGTGCGATCGCTGTCCCTAACTGGACTGAACACAGCAGCCGTTCAATCACTCTTTCAAGCAGACGGCTTTATCTGCAATTCTGATGAGTGGCAAAATTTAACGACTTCTTATTCGGGCAATCCGCTGGCGCTAAAAATTGTCTTGGCAACGGTTCGAGATGTATTTGATGGTAGCATTACGCAGTTCTTGGAGCAGGGCACGATCGCGTTTGGCGACATTACTTTGCTGCTCGACGAACAGTTTCAACGACTCAGTGAACTTGAAAAGCAAACGATGTATTGGCTAGCGATCGCTCGCGAATGGATTTCGATTGCTCAGTTACGAGAAGATTTTACTAACGACACAAGGACAGACCTGCTTGAAGTTTTGCTCTCATTGCGACGGCGATCGCTGATCGAGAAGAACGCTGGACGGTTTACCTTACAGCCTGTTGTGATGGAGTATGTCACCGAACAGCTAATCGATCGCATTTACAGAGAAATTCATACTCAAAATCTCGATTTATTCATCAGTCATGCTCTGATAAAAGCACAGGAAAAAGACTACATTCGTGACAGTCAAATTCGTATTATTCTTGCACCGCTGGCAGCAAGGTTAGTGAATCAACTTCGATCGAAAAAAGATCTTAGACATCAGCTTGATAGTATTTTATCTACACTGCGATCGCAGTCTCCTAGAACAACGGGCTATACAGGAGGAAATATCATTAACCTGCTGCGATCGCTTCAAATTGACTTAAATGACTATGATTTCTCGCACCTGAGTATTTGGCAGGCATACCTGGTGGGTACAACGCTACATCACACTAATTTTACGAATGCTGATCTGGCTAAATCTGTTTTTACAGATGCTCTCGATGGAGCAACCTGGATTGCCTTTAGTCCTGACGGTGAGCAATTTGCGATTGGTCTAATTGACGGTAAGACGCGAGTTTATCAAACGGCAACTTATCAAGAACTGCTGACGTTAGAAGGACATCTGTCTTGGACTGCTTGCGTTGCCTTTAGCCCTGATGGTGAATTCTTAGCAACGGCAAGTTTAGATCACACCATTAAGCTGTGGAGTTTGGCAACAGGTCAATGTTGTAAAACGTTTGAGGGGCACACAAGTTGGGCTGCATCGGTTGCATTTAGCCCCAATGGTGAAACGTTAATCAGCTGTGGCAACGATCGCACAGTCAGGCTATGGAATATCGCAACCCAGCAGTGTGTAACGTTGGTTGGACATACTGATTTTGTCGTTGGAGTTGTGGTGAGTCCCGATGGCGAGACGATCGCCAGTTGTAGTTATGACCAAACCATCAAGTTATGGCAGGTAGCAACCGGGCAGCTTATTCACACCTTGCATGGACACACCGCTTACGTCCGTGCTGTTGCTTTTAGCCCAGATGGTCAAACGCTAGCGAGTGGAAGTTGGGATCGCACCATTCGTCTATGGAATATGGAAACTAAAACCTGCTTCAGGATTCTTCAAGGACATGCCGATTCAGTGGCTTCGATCGCCTTTAGTCCAAATCAGCAAATTTTGGTCAGTGCCGGATTTGACTGCACTGTGCGGCTGTGGGGAATCGAGACTGGACGCTGTTTAAATGTATTGCAAAAGCATTCGGGTTGGGTTTGGTCGGTCGCCTTTCATCCAGACGGTCACAGCTTCACTAGTTGTAGCCCCGATCGCACCGTGATTTTTTGGAACACCGAAACCCAAGAGGCAATTAAGACGCTGCACGGCTACAGCGCTAATATCCGCTCGATCGCGTTTAGCCCCACCGCACCCATTTTAGCTAGCAGCAGTGACGATGCTACGGTACGACTGTGGAATGTTTCTACGGCTCATGCTGCCTTCAACAAAGCGCTAACAGGACACAGACATCAAATCTGGTCGGTTGTCTTCAGCCCGGACGGTCAAATTGTCGCCAGCAGTAATGATCGCGGTGAAATTCGCTTGTGGACAGTAGCAACGGGTCAACTGCTGCGGGTCTTGCAAAGCAGTGCCGCGATCGCTAACCCCGTTTACACGCTCGCCTTTTCGCCAGACGGTCAGACTTTGTGCAGCGGAGGCATCGATCGCGTTATTCGCTTTTGGAATATTCACACCGGCGAATGCAGAACCACGATGCCTCTCAACAGTCGCGCTTGGACACTAGCGTTTAGCTCGAATGGTAAGACTTTGGCGAGTGGCTGCGAGGATAAGCTCATTCAGCTTTGGGATACCGAGACAGGTGACTGTCTCAAAACACTACAGGGACATGAAGGCATGGTCGTTTCAGTGGCTTACGCACCTAACGATCGCATGATTGCCAGCAGCAGCGATGACAAGACGGTGCGCTTGTGGGATGTTCAAACGGGCAAATGCCAAACGTTGCAAGGGCATACTGCTCCCGTGTGGACGGTTCAGTTTTGCCTCGCAGACAGTAGCCGTCCATCAGTCGCCAGCAGCAGCCTCGACAAAACAGTTCGCCTCTGGGATGCCGAGTCAGGGGAATGCGTTCAAGTTTTGACACATCAGACGGAGGTGTGGTCTGTTGCTTTTAGCGCGGATGGTGAAGTTTTGGCAAGCGGTAGCAGCGATGGCGCGATTAAGCTTTGGCAGGTCGAGACAGGGGAGTGTCTGCAAACCTTGCGATCGCCCCGTCTCTACGAAGGAATGAACATCAGCGGCACAACTGGTTTGACTGAAGCCCAAAAAGCAACCCTCAAAGCGTTAGGAGCCATTGAACTTAACCAGAAATAACGACTATACTTGTACGCTCCGGTTCAGCGCAGTTGTTAGGTGGTAGGTTTGTGCTACCAACTTATGATAAGTGGCAATTCAGGGCGAAAATCTGTTTGATGCCCCTGCACTTCTCCATCAAAACCAAGCTCTACACAATACTCTACTCCTAATCGTACCCTGACCTGATTGGTATCGATTACCGCTTGAAATTCTGGTGACGGATTATCTGCCGTAGGACTGATCAACTCTATACGAGTCATTTCGCACAAACCAACAGGATGCTCTAGAGGCTGTGTCTTATCAGCTGGGTATTGATCTGGACGTTTACCAAATGGAATCTGAAAGAGCATTGGCTCGGTTAGCACATTACTATTTGTACCTACCGCGATACTCAGGACTTCAGGCAGATAAGGTGGACGATATGCCCAACTGGAAAACGCAATGGTATCACCACTACTTGTCGGACGCAAACAAACCCCAAATGGACAGGCGCTATTCTTCCGATTTGTCCATCGCTCCCAAAGACGAGTAGGGCGAATTAGCTCTGATTTCGCTTCGTCTGTATCGTGAATCCACAACAGCTCCAACATTGCATTGTGGAAAAAGAAACGGCGATTGGCTGTGCCTTGCCCAGGATGTGGATTAGATGTCCCTTCCACTAAACCAAATGATACTAAACGATCGGCTTCGCACGCACCAATATCAGTACAAATAAAGAGATGATCAAATTCAAACGCCATAGTTTCAAAGCTAGTTATTGACTAGAAGGAATAGGGTTAGAAATAGTGAGGCATCGGTGTGAGAATCAGCCAACACGGTGTTCAATGGACGCAAGGAGGATATCAGCTATGATGCAGAGGTTGCTAACCGCAGGTGAAAGATTCCACTATGGTTATTTCAACAGTGAGATTTGAACTATCAGAGCCTCCTTTGCAAGAAGAGTTGAGCGAACTTACAAGCCGTTTTGAATCCTTCATGAGACAAAAAATTCCTAACTTACTGCCGCAGTCTGAAGACAAAATATTCATGGTGAGAGCTGTTAATCGTTCAGAACACCTTATCGGAGGAGTTCTTGCTAATTGTTACTGGAACGGGTTGGAGATAGATACACTATGGGTAGAAGATTCTGAAAGAGGCAAGGGACTCGGTTCAAGCTTGCTAAGTCAAGCAGAGTCTTTTGGTATTGAAAACGGCGCAGTTGTCTCATTTTTGAAGACAGTCGAAGCAAAAGGCTTTTATGAAAAGCTCGGTTATGAAGTTTATGGTGTACTAGAGGATAGACCCATTGGTACAGTTATTTACCACATGAAGAAACGGCTTCGGCAAAAGCCATAATAATTTGCAGCGACAGACTCAGCTTTGTTGCACAACTATGCACGAACTTATCACTTTATAGGAAATTTTTTGAAGAAGGGCACGTAAAAATAGGCATTTCTCGCTTTCGTGGCACTAAATTTGGTAGTGTCGCAAAAATGTTAGGGTGGAGAGGCTAATTTTCTCCCTCCTCAACTAAAGGGTTGCTCTTTGATCGTTGTCGCGCTACATATCGATAGAGCAAACGCTTGATGACACGGCCCAGAATGAAAGACTGAAACAGCACGTTCAGAGGTTTGAGTAGATGCATCACTTCCATCATCGCAATTTGCACTTCTGCTTGCTCCACCACCAGTTTTTGCAACTGATCTGAGTACCAGTTCATAAAACAAGCCATGACGTTGCTTTGCTTGCCCTCAGTCTTACGATAGCGATCGTCTTGAGAGATGGATAACGCCCAAGCGTCTTGATGCGCTTTCGCAAGTTGTTTTTGCAGGCAGCGAGTTTGCCTGCTCATCCTTATCTGGCAAGGATGTTCCTGAAAGAACTGATCGAGTAAGTCTGCCTCGATCGCAGCAACGGTCATGCCCTGTCCGTAGGTGGGATTGAGGGCGCAGGCAGCATGACCAACCACGATAAACTGTTCGGGCTGATGTCGTAATCGATCATAGTGGCGCAATCGATTTTCATTACTGCGATAGGTGTAAATGGGCGTGAGCGGCGTTGCATCCCGTATGGCATCAAACAATACAGGCGATCGGAGGCTGCGAGCAAAGGCTAAAAAGCCCGCTTCATTGGTTGGGGGATAGTCTCGATCGCCGCCCGTTAAGCTGACAATCCAGCGATTCCCCTCGATTGGAAAAATGGCTCCGCCTCGCTGATCCTGGGGTGGGTCAGGCTGGATAAAGAGTAGCTTCCAATCTACATCTACATTCGATGAAGGCTGATAAACTCGGGCAGTATAGCCGACAAAAGCGTTCACTTCGGTTTCCTGAGGCGGCTCATATCCTAGCACTGATAACCATTGCGGCGTGTGGGAAGCTTTCCCACTGGCATCCACTACCAGATCAGCATAGAGATCTTTGGTCGTTTCGCTATTAGAGGCAGTCACGCTCTGCTCCTCGTTGAAAGCACTGCGGATTCGTGCTGATACGCCGGCGACCTGCGTTTTGGCTTCATTAGCAAGCAGTCCTGTGACACTGGCTCCTTCTAAAAATTCAACGTTGGGCAGCGATCGCAAGCGACGACGAACATTCCAATCGAGTAAGTCTCGACTACAGGCAAGGAGGGTCAAGTCTGATGGGCTACGAGCAGCCCACCCTACGGAATTGAGATAGGCAATTTCCTGAGAACTGTCTACGGCGATCGCGCCTTGAGCCAGTAGTTCCGCTTTTAACCCCGGGAAGAATTGCTCTAGAATCTGCTGTCCTCGCAGCATGAGGGTGTGGGGAAAGCGGGACTGAGGTAGCCCTTGACGTGGGGTAGGTTGTTGAGGATAAAAGTCTCGTTCTAAAATCGTGACGTGATCGAAATGATTCGCCAAAGCGCGACCGGCTAAGAGCCCTGCTATGCTGCCACCAATCACCAAAGCATGGGTTTTGTCTTGCATGCCAGTGACCTCCGAAATTTAAATAGATAAGGGCATGAGCGGAGCAATGTTTGATATGTCTGAGGCGTTGTCTTCTATAGTTTGAACTACACGAGAGCATGCCTCGATCGCGGAACAACTGTTGGTCGGATAGTAAGCTTGTGCCTTGCTTATCCAGCAGATGCCAGAATAGAGGAATGGCACGCTTGCAAGAAACGAAACTCACCATCAACAAATTATGCTGTTTCCATTGCGTGCGATCAATGAAGAGAGACAACGATTGACCCCGATAAAAATGTTGCTTGAACCAATGTTTGAGAATCGGAAACCACAAGCTTTTGATCTTGAGTTGCGGTAACTGGAGAAACCGTTGTAAATTTCGATGACGGCTTTCATATTGAATTGGTTGAGCAAATAGCGTTGCTAATGGAACTCAGTTGCGCTTGCAGACAAGCTTGATAGAATGAAGGCAACATTTTTAGAATTGTGGGGTAAATTGAATCGATTCACCCTATTTTTTAGTCTTTCAGTAGGCTCTGTCTGCTACCCTGCTTACCTTCCAGCTTCACTGTCATCTCTTGAGAAAGTGCTTAGAACAAGGTCTGTTGTACTACGAGCGGCATGATGCACCATTGTATAGGAACGAGTTTGCTGATGAACCAATGAGTGTTTTTGTGCATAGGTAAGAAGTTCATGCGTCCAGGATTCAAATAGCGCGAAAACTTCATTAACTGTTGCTGTTGGCGAACGTACTACAGGTGTCTCATGGCGGTGCCAGTGCTGCAAAACGTGACACCCGAAGTTTAGGTAATGGTTCTCCCTTAAGCCAAGACACAATCCGAGCAA